>VSBZ01000140.1:0-9475 GCA_047459215.1 Micromonosporaceae bacterium
GCTACGGCCGACCCCGGGCCCCCGCCGCCGGAGTCCCGGTCGGGTCCGGGTCAGGTCCAGCCCAGCAGGGCCACCTCCGGATCGGACAGGAACGTGCCCACGTCGCGCAGGAACAGGGAGCCCAGCTCACCGTCGATGATCCGGTGGTCGAAGCTCAGCGCGAGCGTGGTCACCTGCCGCGGCACCACCTGGCCCTCGTGGACCCAGGGCCGTTCCTGGATCGCGCCGAGGGCGAGGATGGCCGCCTCGCCGGGCGGCAGGATCGGAGTGCCGGCGTCCACCCCGAAGACCCCCACGTTCGTGATGGTGAACGTCCCACCGGACATGTCGGCCGGCGTGGTCTTCCCGGCCCGGGCGGTCTGCACCAGTTCCGTGAGGGCGTCGGCCAGCTCCCGCAGGGTGAGCCTGCCGGCGTCCTTGATGTTCGGCACGATGAGCCCGCGCTCGGTCGCCGCCGCGATCCCGAGGTTGACGTACTCCTTGACGACGATCTCGCCGGCGTCCCCGTCCCAGGTGGAGTTGATCATCGGGTGCCGGCGGATCGCCACCAGGACCGCCTTGGCGGCCAGCAGCAGCGGCGAGACCCGGACGCCCTGCCAGTCGGGCAGCTGCTTCAGCCGCTCCAACGCCTCGACCGACCGGGTCACGTCCACGGTCAGGAACTCGGTGACGTGCGGCGCGGTGAACGCCGACGCGGTGACGTTCTCCGCGGTCAGCTTGCGCACGCCCCGGATCGGGATGCGCTGCTCCCGGTCCGGGCCGAACGACGGCGCCACCCGCCCGGTCGCGGTCGCGGCCTTGGCGGCCGCCACGGCGGCCTCGACGTCCTCACGCGTGATCGACCCGGCCGGGCCGGTGCCGACCACGGTCCGCAGGTCCACGCCGAGGTCCCGGGCGAGCTTGCGCACCGGCGGCTTGGCCAGCGGCGGTCCGGCCGCCGGCGCCGGGCTCGGAGCCGGCGCGGGCGTCGCGGGGCGGACCGGGGTGGGTGCCGAGGGACGGGCCGGTGCCGGAGGTGCCACCGCGGGAGCGGCCGCGGCGGCGTTCGTGGCCGGCCGCGGCGGGGCCTGCGGCACTCCCTTGCGGGGTCGCCGCCTGGCCGTGGTGGTCCGGGGGCCGTAGCCGACCAGCACCGCGGTGCGGCCAGTGGCGGTGACCTCGCCGATCTTGCCGCCGGTCGGGACGGCCTCGGCCGCGGGCGCCGCGGCGCCGGCCTGGCCGTCGCCGGACGGGCCGGCGTCCCCGCCCGTGTCGATGGCGACGATCGGCGACCCGACCTCGACGGTCGCGCCCTCCGGATGGAAGATCTTGACGATCGTGCCCGGCCACTTCGCCGGGATCTCCACCGCCGCCTTGGCGGTCTCCACCTCGACGATGGGCTGGTTCTGCTCGACCCGGTCGCCCTCCGAGACGAGCCAGCGCAGGATCTCGCCCTCCGTCAGCCCCTCCCCGAGGTCGGGCAGTGGGAACTCGTGCACGGCCATGTCAGCTCACCACCCGAAGCTCCGGTCGACCGCGTCCAGCACCCGGTCGAGGTCGGGCAGGTAGTCCTCCTCCAACCGGGCGGGCGGGTACGGGGTGTCGAACCCGGCTACCCGCAGCACCGGCGCCTCCAGCGAGTAGAAGCACTCCTCGGTCACCCGGGCGGCGATCTCCGCGCCCACCCCGAGGGTCAGGGGCGCCTCGTGCACCACCACGCAGCGGCCGGTACGGCGCACCGACTCGTACACCGGTCCCAGGTCCATCGGCGACAGCGTCCGCAGGTCGATGACCTCCAGCGAGCGGCCGTCCTCCTCCGCCGCGGTGGCCGCGTCCAGCGCCACCCGCACCATGGGGCCGTACGCCAGCACGGTGACGTCCGTGCCGAGCCGCGCGACCCGGGACGCGTGCAGCGGGTACGCCGACGACAGGTCGCCGGACGTCTCCACGTCGCCCTTCTCCCAGTACCGCCGCTTCGGCTCCAGGAAGATGATCGGGTCGTCGGAGGCGATCGCCTGCTGGATCATCCAGTACGCGTCGGACGGGGTCGCGCAGGTGACGACCTTGAGGCCGGCGGTGTGGACGAAGTAGCCCTCCGGGCTCTCCGAGTGGTGCTCGACCGCGCCGATCCCGCCGCCGTACGGGATGCGGATGACGATCGGCAGCCGCACCCGGCCGCCCGACCGGTAGTGCATCTTGGCCACCTGGGCGACGATCTGGTCATACGCCGGGTAGACGAACCCGTCGAACTGGATCTCGCACACCGGCCGGTAGCCCCGCAGGGCCAGACCGACCGCCGTGCCCACGATGCCGGACTCGGCCAGCGGCGTGTCGATGACCCGCTCCTCGCCGAAGTCCTTCTGCAGGCCGTCGGTGATCCGGAAGACGCCGCCGAGCTTCCCGACGTCCTCCCCCATGATCAGCACCTTGGGGTCGCGCTCCATCGCCCTGCGCAGGCCGAGGTTGAGCGCCTTGCCGAGGGTGAGGTTCTCGGTCGCCATCAGTGCTCACTCCCCTCGAACGACGCCAGGTAGGCGGCGAACTGCTCGCGCTGGGCGTCCAGCTCCGGCGAGCCTCCCGGGTAGACGTGGTCGAACAGCGTCAGCGGCTCCGGGTCCGGCATGGCCAGCACCCGCTCCCGCAGGTTCTGGGCCGCCGCCTTCGCCTCCTCGTCGACGCCGGCGAAGAAGTCGTCGTCGGCCAGCTTCCGGTCGGCGAGGAACGTTCTCATCCGGCTGATCGGGTCCCGCGCCTGCCACTCCTCCAGCTCGGTCGGCAGGCGGTACCGGGTGGGGTCGTCGGAGGTGGTGTGCGCCCCCATCCGGTAGGTGTACGCCTCGATCAGGGTCGGGCCCTGGCCGCGCCGGGCGTTGTCCAGCGCCGCCCTCGTCACCGCGTAGCAGGCCAGGACGTCGTTGCCGTCGACCCGGATCCCCCGGAAGCCGAAGCCGGCCGCGCGCTGGTAGAGGGGGACGCGGGTCTGCCGCTCGATCGGCTCCGAGATGGCGTACTGGTTGTTCTGGCAGAAGAAGACGATCGGTGCCTGGAAGACGCTCGACCACACGAACGACTCGTTGACGTCGCCCTGGCTGGTGGCGCCGTCCCCGAAGTACACGATGACGGCCTCGCCGTCGTCGGAGCCGACCTTGCCGTCCTTGGCGATGCCCATCGCGTAGCCGGTGGCGTGGAGCGTCTGCGCCCCGATCACGATCGTGTACATGTGGAGGTTGAACTCCCGCGGGTCCCATCCACCCTGGTCCACGCCGCGGAACAGTCCCAGCGGCATGATCGGGTCGATCCCGCGGCAGTAGAGCACTCCGTGCTCGCGGTAGGTGGGGAACGCCATGTCCTGCGGCCGCAGTGCGCGGCCGGAGCCGACCTGGGCGGCCTCCTGCCCCCGCAGGCTGGCCCAGATGCCCAGCTCACCCTGCCGTTGCAGCGCCTCGGCCTCGGCGTCGAGCCTGCGGATCACCACCATGTCCCGGTAGAGACCGCGGTACTCCTCGTCGGTGAAGTCGACGGTGTACTCGGTGCCGTAGGGGTCCTGGGACTTCTCGATGCGTTTCCCTTCGGGGGTGAGTAACTGCACCATCTCCGGCTCGCCCGGCCCTGCGCCGGTGGCGCGGGTCGAGCGGGTCCGGGAGGCTGTAGCGCCCTTCGCCATCGTTAGTCTCCTGTCGTGTCTGCGTCGGCCGGGGTGTCCTGCGCCGCGCGCTCGGGGGTACCGCGCTGAGCCCTGTTGGAGCCGCGCGGTCGGGGTCACATGCTCCCAGGCCCACATCCTCGCAGAGTTCGGGGCCCCGCTCTACTGCCGAGTTCGCGATCATGTCCGGCCGGCGGCGGTGGCGTCGCGCGGGGCTGGCGACGTGCGCGGTGGGGTCGGGCGACGCGCGGGCGGACGGTGGGCACGCGGGGCGGCGGACGCGCGGGACCGGTAGGCAGCCGGGAGGGGGGAGGTGAGGCAGGCAGGCGGTCGGTGGGGGCTCCGGCGCGGGTGTCGGGGGACGGGGGACGGAGGCGGCGCGGTCGGGTGACGGTGGGCGTGGGTGCTGGCGTCCACCGTGATCCCTGTGCATGCTGAAAGTAATGATGGTGCAACGTTGAGTCATTTCCCGCCTGCTGTCACGTTCCTGCGAGGTACGGCCGTGATGACCCAGCCGGGAACCGTACGGGCGAGACGTTCCGATCCCGCGTCGCCGGACGCGGCGCCGCCGGCCGCGATGCCGGACGCGGCGTCGCCCGGCGGGGCAGCACCGGGCGGAACGGTGCCGGACGCGCCGGGCCGCCGGCCGGCGTCGGAGCCCGTACCCCGCGCCGGCGTCGCGGGCCGGTCCGGCGGCGGGTGTCCCGGCCTGGTGGGGTTCCGGTACCTGGTGGCGGTCGCGCTGCTGGCCGCGCTGGTCTGGATACCCGCGCTGATCATGATCGTCGCGGGACACCGGTCCCTCCCGCCCTGACCGGGCGTCGGACGGGGCCGGTTGGCCGTGCGGCGGCAGATCACGTATGCTCTACTGGCCTCCGACGGGCGGCGGACGGTAGGAGGCGGGCGGGATCACGCGTTGTGCGATGATGGCAGCCTGCCCCCATCGTCTAGCGGCCTAGGACGCCGCCCTTTCAAGGCGGTAGCACGGGTTCGAATCCCGTTGGGGGCACCGCGACCGGGACGGTAGTGTTCCGGGTCGGGAGACGTTAATACTGGTCCTGTGGAGCAGCATGGAGTGCTCGCCGCCCTGTCAAGGCGGAGGTCGCGGGTTCAAATCCCGTCAGGACCGCGGCGAGGCCAGGTAGCTCAGTTGGTACGAGCGTCCGCCTGAAAAGCGGAAGGTCGGCGGTTCGACCCCGCCCCTGGCCACCCCACGTATCCACAGTCAGACCGCGCTTCCCCGACCACCGGCGTTGACACCTGTCGCCAGCCGTCGGAACCAGTACCGCGCGGGACGTGCGTGGTAGCGGTCCCTGTGCAGTTGTCAGGGCGGGCTCCGAACGGCGCGGGACGCACCCGGTCGCCTGCTCCGCCGCCTTCTCGCACAGATGGCCGTAGATCTCGCTAGCGATGTCGCCGGGACCCCGCGTCCGACGCGCCGCGGCGGGATCCGCCCGGCGGAGATCAGCGCCGAGCCCGGAACTGCCGCAGCCCATGCACCCCGGGTGGTCGGCGGCCCCTGCGCCCGCGCCGCTCACCGCGCCGGTGCCCTGGCGGGCTAGGGTGCGACCCCGTCGGGAGTCCGGGGGAGGGGTGAGCATGCCTCGACGACTACGCACGGCGGGTGCGTGACGCCGGGTTGGGTCACCGGATCGAGGAGCTGCTCGCCGCAGTCCGTCTCTCGGTTCGGCTCGAGCCACGGCCGTTCGACCCCGCCGCCGATGTCGGGCGTTCTCGCTTCTGCGGGCTCCCCGATCTGCCGACGGACGTGCCATGGCCGACGCACCCCGCGGGCCGGCACCTCGCGTTCATAGCCCAGATCAACCTGGCCGACGTGCCCCGGGAGGTCGTGGGCGGGACGCTCCCTACCGACGGATGGCTCCACCTGTTCTACGACTACGAGGAGCAGCCGTGGGGCTTCGATCCTGAGGACCGGGGCAGCTGGGCGCTGCTCGACACGCCCGCCGGCAAGAAGCTCACTCCCCGATCCCTCCGGGCATCCGTCCTGCCCGGTCGAAAATCAGGTGACGCCGGCCGCTGCGGGTGCTGTGCTTCGCAGGTGGACCTGATCTGGCTCGACCCTGACCACCCCGACCCTCGCGCCGCCGCGTCGGCGGTGGCGCTGATGGAGGCGGCGCGGCAGGTGGACCGGCCCTTCATGGCGGGAACGACCCTGACGTCGTACCTGGCGTGGCTGCGGTACGGGTACGACGGGGAGCCGCCCTCGGTGGCGTTGGCGTACGACGGCGGTGGGGGCCGGCCGGTGGGGCTGCTGTCGCTCAATCTCCCCCGCCGGGACAACACCCACCTCGCGGAGCTGAACGTGTACGTGGACCCGGTCGTCCGGCGGCGGGGGATCGGGCGTGCCCTCTTCTCGCGCGGGGTGGACCTCGCCCGCGAGCAGGGCCGGCGGGTGGTGCTGTCCGGCTGCGTCGACGGTACGCCGGGCGTCGACTTCCTGCAGGCCATGGGCCTGGAGCGGGGCATGGAGGAGGTGCTCCGCCAGCTCGACGTGGCGTCGCTCGACTGGCCGCGGCTGGACCGCGAGGCGGAGGCCGCCCAACCGCACGCCAAGGCATACGAGCTGGTGCGCATGCCGATCCCGACGCCGGAGGAGATGCTCGACGACGTCGCTGCGATGGCGTCCGCGATCAACGATGCGCCCACCGGCACGCTGGAGATCGAGGACGAGGTCGTCACCGGTACGCGGATCCGACAGTACGAGCAGGCCCAGCTGGCCGGCGGCCGGCGGCTCTACCGGGTGGTGGCGCGGCACCGGGACACCGGCGAGCTGGCCGGGCAGACCGTGGCGGCGGTGGACGTTGAGCGTCCCTGGTTCGCCTACCAGCACGACACCAGCGTGGTGCGGGCCCACCGGGGCCACCGGCTCGGGCTGCTGCTCAAGATCGAGATGCTGCGGTGGCTGCGGGAGGAGGAGCCGCAGGTGCGCCGGATGGACACCGACAACGCCGCGGACAACGCCCACATGATCGCGATCAACGAGCGGCTCGGGTACCGGGTCGTGGGGCGCTACGTCGAGTGGCAACGCCGCCTGTGAGCCTCCGGCGGCCGGGTGGGCCGGCCGGCGCCTGGCCGGGATCGCGCCCCGGATCATGGCTGGCGCGTGACTGACCGGGAGCGTCCGCTGCCGGACGTGGGCGACGCGCCGTCACCACCGCCGCGTAGGGTCGTCCGTGGACACGGCCGGAAGGAGTACGGGATGTCGGTGCTGGTCGCGTTCTCGGTGACGCCGCTGGGCGTCGGCGAGAGTGTCGGGGAGATCGTGGCCGAGGCGGTGCGGGTGGTGCGCGCCTCCGGCCTGCCCAACCGGACCGACGCCATGTTCACCACGATCGAAGCCGAGACCTGGGACGAGGCCATGGCGGTGGTGGCCAGGGCCGTGGAGGCGGTCGCCGCCCGGGCGCCGCGCGTGAGCACCGTCATCAAGGCCGACTACCGGCCGGGCGCCACCGGCGCCCTGACCGCCAAGGTGGAGCGGGTCGAGCGGTACCTCGCCGGGGACGCGTAGCGGCGGCGCCGCCGCGAACGGGCGGGACCGCGTCGTCGATCACCGTCCGGCTGCGCCCTCGCGCCCGAACCGCGACCCGCCGGCCACCGCGCCGGCCCGCGACGCCACCGGCCGTTCCGGTCGATTCCGCCTCCCGAGCACGTGTCGGCGCGCCGGAGAAGCTCCACTTGTGAAAGTATCATCGGTGATACTTTCACGGCTGAGAGTCTTGGGGGCGAGCCGGCGTGGACAGGTTCGTGGGCCGCCACCGCGAGCTGGCCAGCCTCGACCGGGTGCTGGCCCGCGTCGAGAGGGGCGGCCTGGCCGGTCGGCCCGGCCGCGCCGTGCTCGTGCGCGGCCGGCGCCGGGTGGGGAAGTCCCGGCTCGTGGAGGAGTTCATCGACCGCCGCGGTCTCCCGCACGTCTTCTTCACGGCCTCCGCGCAACCCTCGGTCGCCGCCGACCTGCGGGAGTTCGTGGCGGCGGCACGTGCCTCCACGCTGCCCGGGGCGACGCTGTTCGAGGACCAGACTCCGCACACGTGGGAGGCGGCGTTGATGCTGCTGGTCGCTGCGCTCCCCACCGACCGGCCGAGCGTGGTCGTGCTGGACGAGCTGCCGTACCTGCTCGCCAACGATCCCGGGCTCGAGGGCACCCTGCAGAAGGTCTTCGACCGGGAGCTGTCCCGACGCCCGGTGCTGCTCATCGCCATCGGGTCGGACCTCGCGATGATGGAGCGGCTGAACGACTACGGGCGCCCGTTCCACCAGCGCGCCACCGAGCTGGTCGTGCCCCCACTGGACCCCGCGGACATCGCGGAGCTGCTCGGCCTGCCGGCGGCCGAGGCGTTCGACGCGTACCTGGTGTCCGGTGGGTTCCCCCTCATTCTGGACGAGTGGCCAGCCGGCTCTCCTGTGGACCGCTACCTCGCCGAGGCCGTGACCGACCCCACCTCCGCGCTCCTGGTCACCGGCGAACGGTCCCTCGCGGCCGAGTTCCCACCCGAGAGCCAGGCGCGGCAGGTCCTGAACGCCATCGGCGCCGGTGAGCGGAGCTTCTCCCTGATCGCCCGGGCGGCCGGGGGAATGGCGCCCGCGTCCCTGAGCCGCGCGCTGGACATCCTCGTCGCGAAGCGGGTGGTGGAGGCGGCGACACCGCTGTCGACCCGACCGTCCAGGGAGACCCGGTACGCGGTGGCCGATCCCCACCTCCGCTTCTGGCTGGCATTCCTCGGCCCGCACCTGCCGGAGATCGAACGCGGGCGCGGCGACCTGACGCTGGAACGGATCCGCAGGTCGTGGACGTCATGGCGGGGCCGGGCGATCGAACCGGTGGTCCGCGAGGCGCTGCGGCGACTACCGGAGCGGCTGCCGCCGGGCACCGGCGAGGTGGGCGGTTACTGGACCCGTACCAACGACCCGGAGATCGATCTGGTCGGTGCGGACCGTGGCCCGGTCGCCCGGCACCTCACCTTCCTCGGCTCGGTCAAGTGGCAGGACAACCGGCCGTTCGACCCGCACGACCTCGCCCGGCTGATCCAGCACCGGACCCGGATGCCGGGCGCCACCGACGACACGCCGCTGCTCGCGGTGAGCCGGGCGGGTGCCGCCGTCGACGGCGTGACGGTCCTCGGACCCGACGACCTGCTCGACGCGTACCGGCGGCCGCCGGCCGGTGCCGCCGCTCCCGCGTCGTAGGCGCCACCGGCCGCCCTCGACCGCCGGCCGACGGCTCGACCCCGACGTGAGCCGGTGGTGGGACGGCGGGCGACGACGGTGGCGGGCACCCTGCACACTGGTGTCCAGAACACACGAGGCGCCCTTCCGGGTCGCCGCCGCCGGGAGGTGCGCATGGACGTCCACAGTGTCGCGACGTGGCTGCCGGACCGGCTGGCGGAGGCGGCCGCCGCGCACCGCGTACCCGGGGGCCGCGGTGGCGGTGTGCGCCGGCGGGGAGCTGGTGGAGGCCGCGTACGGGGTGCTGAACACCCGCACCGGCGTCGACGTCACCACCGACTCGCTGTTCCAGATCGGCTCCGTCACCAAGGTCTGGACCGCCAGCCTGGTCATGCAGCTGGTCGACGAGGGTCGGCTCGACCTCGACGCACCCGTGCGTCGCTACCTGCCCGGGTTCCGGGTCGCGGACGAGGACGCCAGCGCCCGGATCACCGTGCGCCACCTGTGCTGCCACGTCTCCGGCTTCGAGGGGGACATCTTCACCGACACCGGGCGCGGCGACGACGCGATCGAGAAGTACCTGGCCACGCTGACCGGGGTGCGGCAGTTGTTCCCGCCCGGCGAGCGCTTCTCCTACAACAACGCCGGCTACGTGGTGCTGGGCCGCAT
>VSBZ01000141.1:0-9441 GCA_047459215.1 Micromonosporaceae bacterium
CCGTAGTCCCCCGCCAGGGCGCGCCGCCCCACCGCGGGGGATCGCCCCACCGGGACACGGCGCGGTCCCGCGCGGGCCGGGGAGCGACCCTCACGGACACCGGGCGTCGTCTCACAGGCCCGGGAGCGCGTCGGACACGTCGTACACCGGCCAGCCGTCGTCGCCCCGGCGCACCGCCGGGTGCGGGCGGTACGGCTGGCTGCGCCCGACCTGCAGCAGGTGGGTGACGCGGGCGCCCCGCATGGCCAGCGCGTCGGCGACCAGCATCCGGTGGCACCGCCACCAGGGGGTCTCGGCGCACATCACCGCGATCCGCTCACCGGTGCGCGCCCGGGCCAGCAACGCGTCGACCGCCCCGCGGAACTCGGCGCCGTCCATGTGGTCGGCGTACCCGGCGAACGCGGCCTCCCGCAGGGCGGTGTGGCGGGACCGTGCCGACCGCGAGCGGCGTCCGCCCAGCGCCTCCCCCTGCCACTCGTACCTGATGCCGGCCGCCGAGACGGCGGCCGCCAGCGCCTCCCGGCCGAACTGCGGGTGCCGGCGCGAGCCCGGGAAGCGCCGGATGTCCACCAGCGTCTGGACGCCCGCCTCCCGCAGCACCGCGACCAGCTCCGCCACCGGGCGGGCACCGTGGCCCACGGTGAAGACCTCCGGGGCGGTGCCGGCCACGTCCGGCTCAGACCTCCAGCACCGTCGGGACGATCATCGGCCGCCGGCGGTAGGTCTCGTGGACCCACTTGCCGACGGTACGGCGTACCACCTGCTGGAGCTGGTGCGGGTCGGTCACGCCGTCGGCCGCCGCCCGGTCCAGAGCCTCCGTGATCAGCGGCAGCACCGCGTCGAAGACCTCGGGGTCCTCGGAGAAACCCTTGGCCGACACGGTCGGGCCGCCGACCACCTTGCCGGTGACCGAGTCGATGACCACCGTCGCCGAGATGAACCCGCCGTCGCCGAGGATGCGCCGCTCGGTGAGCAGCGACTCCCCCACGTCCCCGACCGCGAGACCGTCCACGTAGACGTACCGGCTGCCGATCCGGCCCACCACGGAGACCCGCCCGTCGACGAGGTCGACGACGTCGCCGTCCTCGCACAGGGCGATGCGGTCCGGGGTGAGCCCGGCCTCCACGCCCAGCCGGGCGTGCGCGCGCAGGTGGCGCCACTCGCCGTGGACCGGCATGAGGTTCCTCGGCCGGACGATGTTGAGCAAGTAGAGCAGCTCACCGGCGGGCGCGTGCCCGCTGACGTGCACCTTCGCGACGTCCTTGTGGATCACGTTGGCGCCGGCCCGCGAGAGCTGGTTGATGACCCGGTAGACGGCGGTCTCGTTGCCGGGCACCAGGGAGCTGGCCAGCACCACGGTGTCGCCGGGTTCGACGGTGATGTGCCGGTGGTCGCCGGTGGCCATCCGCCCCAGGGCGCTCATCGGCTCGCCCTGCGAGCCGGTGCACATCAGCACGATCCGGTCCGGCGGCAGCTCGCCCACCGCCTCCAGGGGGACCAGCAGGTCGGCGGGGATGCGCAGCAGCCCGAGGTCCCGGGCGATGCCCATGTTGCGGACCATGGAGCGGCCGACGAACGCCACCTTGCGGCCGTGTTCGGCCGCGGAGTCGAGCACCTGCTGGACGCGGTGGACGTGGGAGGCGAAGCTCGCCACGATGATGCGCCCGCCGGCCTTGGCGAAGATCGAGTCGAGCACCGGCCCGATCTCCCGCTCCGGGGTGACGAAGCCGGGGAACTCGGCGTTGGTGGAGTCCGACAGCAGCAGGTCGACGCCCTCGTCGCCAAGCCGGGCGAACCCGGCCAGGTCGGTGATCCGGCGGTCCAGCGGCAGCTGGTCCAGCTTGAAGTCGCCGGTGTGCAGCACCAGCCCGGCACCGGTACGGATCGCCACCGCCAGCGCGTCCGGAATGGAGTGGTTGACGGCGAAGAACTCGCACTCGAACGGCCCGAGCCGCTCCCGGTCGCCTTCCCTGACGGTCAGTGTGTACGGCTGGATGCGCCGCTCGATCAGCTTCGCCTCGGCCAGCGCCAGGGTGAACTGGGAGCCGACCAGCGGCAGGTCCGGCTTGTGGGCGAGCAGGTAGGGGACCGCGCCGATGTGGTCCTCGTGGCCGTGCGTGAGGACGACCGCCTCCACGTCGTCGAGCCGGTCCAGGATGGGCCCGAAGTCGGGCAGGATGAGGTCGACCCCCGGCTGCTCCATGTCGGGGAACAGGACTCCGCAGTCGACGACGAGCAGCCTGCCGTCGTACTCGAAGACGGTCATGTTCCGCCCGATTTCGCCCAGCCCACCGAGGGGCACGATGCGCAGCCCTCCGGGCGGCAGCGGCGGTGGACCGAGCTCGTCGGGCGCGCGGGCAGCGACCTGGGAGCTCATGCCGCTTCCGCCGGCAACGGCAGTCCGGCGGCCGCGCAGTCCTCGCGCAGCTGTGCCACTTCCGCGGGGGTCGCGTCCACCAGCGGCGGACGGACCGGCCCGGCGGGCAGTCCGAGCAGGTTCATCGCTGCCTTGACCAGGATCGTGCCCTGGGTACGGAAGATCCCGGTATACAGCGGCAGCAGCTCGCGGTGCTTCGCCAGCGCCGCCGCCACGTCGCCCCGCTCGTACGCCTCGATCATCGCCCTGGTGCCGACGCCCGTGAGGTGGGTGGAGGTCCCCACGACGCCGACCCCGCCGACCGACAGCATCGGCAGCGTCGTCGCGTCGTCGCCGGAGTAGTACGCCAGGTCGGTACGACGCAGCACCCACGACGTCTCGGTCAGGTTGCACTTGGCGTCCTTGACGCCGACGATCCGGTCGTGCTCGGCCAGCCGGCACAGGGTCTCGGTGGCGATGGCGGTGCCGGTGCGCTGCGGAATGTCGTACAGGAGGATCGGCAGGTCGGTCGCGTCGGCCACCGCGGTGAAGTGCCGGATGAGGCCGGCCTGCGGCGGCCGATTGTAGTACGGCGTGACGACCAGCAGCCCGTGGGCGCCGGCCTTCTCGGCGGCGCGTGCGAGCTCGATGGTGTGGTGGGTGTCGTTGGTGC
Source organism: Micromonosporaceae bacterium (assembly GCA_047459215.1). Lineage (GTDB taxonomy): Bacteria > Actinomycetota > Actinomycetes > Mycobacteriales > Micromonosporaceae > Natronosporangium. The sequence goes on from VSBZ01000141.1 coordinate 3,030, forward strand.
CGACGCCGGCGACCACCTTCGCCCGGTCCCCGACCGCCTCGACGACGACCCGCACCAGGGTCTCCTTCTCCGCGTCGGTGGTGGTCGGCGCCTCCCCGGTGGTGCCGTTGACCACCAGCGCGTCATTCTTCTGCTCGTCGACCAGGTAGGTGGCGAGCCTGGCGGCGCCCTCGGTGTCGAGCGCGCCGTCCGGCCGCATCGGTGTCACCATGGCCGTCAGGAGGCGGCCGAAGGGCCGCCGCGCATCGTGCGTCATTCCTTCAACCTAACCCGAGTCGACCAGAGGGGGAGCCGCCGCGCCGACATCCTGCGCAGCCCGCCGACGCACCGCTGCCGGGCACGGCCCGACCAGCCGGAGAGGACCGGCCGTGCCGGCGTCCTGCGCCGACGGTCCGTGGCCTTGCTGCGGAGCCACGCCCCGACGCCGAGGAGGTAGCGCCACCGCGCCGACGTCGTCGCGACCGCTGCGGTCGCCGGCCGGTCGCCGGGAAGGTGACCGGTGTGGCGCGGACGAGCGTCCCGCGGGCCGCGCGCCGGCGTACGATCACCGCAACGGCCACGCGCCCATACGCGATGTCACCATTCGCTTGACTGACATCAGCCTTATGTCATAATGACGTCATGGATCTGTCACCGTACCTCGAGGCGCTCCGGCGCGACCTGAGCCTCGCCGCGGCCGCGGGCGGCCCCGAGATCGCCAGAGCCGGCGAGCTGCTCGCCGGCTCGCTCGAAGCCTCGGCGAGGCTGTGCCTGATGGAGGCGCTGTCCGACGCCGCGGCCGAGGTCACCACCAAGCTCGGCACCGCGAGCGTGGACGTGCGACTCCGCGGCCGCGAGGCGGAGCTCGTGGTCACCACCATGGAGCCGGAACCGGAGGCCGCTCCCCCTGCGGGTGGCCCGCCGCCGGAGGTATCCGGTGACGTCACCCGGATCACGCTCCGACTGCCCGTCCAACTGAAGGACTCGGTGGAGCGGGCCGCGGCCAACGAGGGCATCTCGGTCAACGCGTGGCTGGTCCGGGCGATCTGGGCCGCGGTCAGCGGCCGACGCCCGACCTCGACCCCACCGTTCCCGCCCGGGCCATCCTTCCCGCCCGGCCGCGCCAGCTTCGGACGCCGCATCACCGGTTACGCCCAGGCCTGAGACCCCTGTCGACGATGACCGCCGGCGGCGGCACGGCCGGCGGCCAGCTGAGCCACGGATAGAGGTATTGCCATGTATGAGTTTCCTTTCGCCGGCCCGGTCCAGGTGGACCTGCGTCAGGGCAGCGGCACGTGTGAGTTCCGCGCCGAACCCCGGGACACCGTCACGGTGGAGGTCGAGCCGTACGACGACACGGAGGCCGGGCGGCAGGCCGCGCGCGACACGCGGGTGGAGCTCTCGGGCGACACGCTCGTCATCACCGCGCCGGAGACCGGCGGCTGGCTGTTCCGCCGCACCCCGCGGCTGCGCATCACCGCCGCCGTCCCCACCGGCAGCTCCGGCCGCTTCCGGATCGCCTCCGCCGACCTCTCGTGCCACGGCGAGTGGTGCGACGTCAAGATCAACACAGCCTCCGGCGACGTGGACGTCGAACGGACCACCGGGGACCTGACCGTCAACACCGCCAGCGGGGACGTCCGGGCCGGACACGTCGGCGGTCGGCTGACCGTCAACAGCGCCTCCGGCGACGTGTCGGCCAGCCGGGTCGACGGTGCCGTCGAGGTCAAGGGCGCCAGCGCCGACGTGGAGGTCGACGACCTGCGCGGCGACCTGCGGTCGCACACGGCCTCCGGCGACGTCCGGGTCGGGACCGCCAGTCGCGGCACCATCACGGTCAACTCGGCCTCCGGCGACGTGTCGATCGGCGTGGCGGCCGGCACCGGAGTCTGGCTGGACCTCACCACCTTCTCCGGCCGCACCAGCAGCGACCTCACCATGTCCGCGGACGCGCCGCCGACCGAGCGCCAGCTCACCCTCCAGGTGCGGACCATGAGCGGCGACATCGACGTGCACCGGGTGCCCGGCCGCGACACGTGACCCGACCGGGCCGCGGCCGGCCGCACCCGGGCGGTGCCGCCGATGGACCGCCCGGCCGTCGCCCGCGGCGGAGCCGGGAGCGGGGACGGGGAGCCGGGAGCCGGGACTAGACGTAGAACCAGGTGAACGGTTCCCACGGCAGGTTGCGCGCCACCGTGAAGACGCCCAGCACGCCGAGCAGCACGCTCACGGTCGCCGGTCCCGGACGCAGCTGGGGCAGCCGCCACCCGAAGATCCGGCCCGCCGCCCACGCCAGGTAGGCGTAGGCGAGGAATGGGGCGACGAACACGAACAGCAGGTGGTGGCGGGCCGCGGCGGGCAGGTCCCCCCGGATCAGGTAGAAGAACGCCCGCGTCCCACCGCAGCCGGGGCAGTCGAACCCCGTGGTGAGCTTGACCAGGCACGTGGGCACGTCGTCGGCGTCCTCGACCGGCTCGCGGACCAGCACGTACGCGGTCGCGGTGGCGACGCACGCGAGCACGGCCGCCGGCGCCAGCCAACGGGGCGAGCGCGTCCACAGGCGGATGAGGAACGCCGTGACCCGGCCCGGCGGCGGCGCCACGTAGACCGGAGCCGGCGCCTGCGCCGTGGGTCCGACCGCGTCCGCCATGGCTACTCCCTGTCGTCCACCTTCCGCTCACCGTACCGCGTCGGCGTCACAGCGCGGACGACAAGGGCCCCGCCAGGTCGCCCCGTTCGGCCGGCGACACCTTCTCCAGCCCCAGCCACCCGGCCAGCCGGTGCAGCTCGGCGGCGAGTGCCCGGGCCACCGTACCGGTGTCGACACCGGGTTCCTGCCAGGCGGCGGGCACGTGCAGCACGCCGGAGCGGCGGTCCGCCCGGAGGTCCACCCGCGCCACCAGGGCGCCGTCGAGCAGGAACGGCAGGACGTAGTAGCCGTGGACGCGCTGCCGCGCCGGCACGTAGATCTCGATCCGGTAGCGGAAGCCGAACAGCCGTTCGGTGCGGCCCCGGTGCCAGATCAGCGGGTCGAACGGGCTGAGCAGCGTCGTCGCCCGGACCCGCCGCGGTATCCGGGCGTCGCGGTGGAGCCACGCCTGCCGTCCCCACCCCTCGACGCGTACCGGGATCAGCTCGCCGGACTCCACCAGCTCGTCGACGGCCCGGCGGAAGCCCGCCACCGGCAACCGGAAGTAGTCGCGCAGCTCCGCCTCGGCGGCGACCCCGAGCGCCCGCGCGGCGGCGGCCACCAGCATCCGCCGGGCGTCCTCCTCGGCCGGGGTCGGCGTCGCCAGCACCGCCGGGGGCAGCACCCGTTCCGGCAGGTCATAGCGGCGGGCCCAGGCGCCGTTGCGGTCGGCGACGGCCACCTCGCCGCTCCAGAACAGCCACTCCAGCGCCGCCTTCACGTCCGACCAGTTCCATCCCCAGTGGTCGGTGCGCCGTCGGGGAGTCTCGTGCTCGATCTCGGCCGCGGTGACCGGACCCCGCGCGGCCACCTCGTCGCGCACCCTGGCGACGAGGTCGGCCCGCTCGGTGGCGATGCGACGCATCCGTCCCCAGGCGTGCTCAGCGGCGCGGGCCATCCGCCACCGCAGCGCCGGGTGCAGCTCCACCCGTAGCAGCGAGGCCTCGTGACCCCAGTACTCGAACAGGGCGCGCGGCCGGCGGTAGGCCGCCCGGTCGAGCAGGTCGGTGGGGTACGGGCCCAGCCGGCTGTAGAGCGGGACGTAGTGGGCGCGCTGCACGACGTTGACCGAGTCCAGCTGCACCAGCCCCAACCGGTCGAAGACGCGACGCAGGTGGCGCATCGTCACCGGACCACCCGGCGGCGGGTCGGCGAAGCCCTGGGCGGCCAGCGCCACCCGCCGCGCCTGGTCGAGCGAGAGCGTCTCCACCATGGCCGCGACCCTAGCGGCCCGGTGTGACGCGGAACCCGGCCGGACGCGGGGACGCCGGTGTGACGTGGACCCCGGTCTGACGTGGGGCTCCGGTGTGGCGCGGAATCGCGGTTGCCGTCCCACCCCCGTGCCGGTAGAACGGGTTGCCATGGTGACGGTACGGCCCGCCGGTCCCGAGGACGCCGCCGACGTGGTACGGGTTCAGATCGGGACCTGGCAGACCGCCTACGCCGGCATCATGCCCGCCAGCGTGCTGGCCCATCTCGACGAGGAGCGGGAACGGCGCACCCAGGTGATACGCGAGCGCCTCGCCTCCGGGTCGTCGCCCTTCTCCACACTGGTCGCCGTCGACGACGGCCGGGTGGTCGGCTTCGCCACCTACGGACCGTACCGGCGGCAGGAGGAGGAGGGCCAGGGCCTCGACCCCACCGTCGGCGAGGTGCTGGCGATCTACGTCGAGCAGGCGTACCAGGGCCGGGGCGCCGGTCGGGCGCTCATGGACCGGGCGGTCGCCGACCTGCGCGACCGGGGCCTGGACACGGTCCGGCTGTGGGTGCTGGAGGAGAACTCACCCGCCCGGCGGTTCTACGAGCGGTACGGCTACGTCGCCGACGGGGCACGCCACCACTTCCGGGTCACCGAACCCGACGGGACACCGGTCGACCTGCCGGTGGTCCGCTACACCCTGCGGTTGCGCTGAGCGCCGTGACCCGGACGGCGCGTGCCGCGCCGGACGGTCGCGACCGCCGCGGCCGCCCCGTGGCTGCCGGACCGCCGCTGGCGCGCCGCGACTCCGGGGCCGCAGGCTCCCGTCCCGGGATCGGGGCGCACCGGCGCGTCCGGTTGCGCCGACGCGCCCCGGTCTGCGCGACCGGGCCACCGCGCGGCAGCGTGGTCACCGGCGCGCGAGCCCGGACCGCGCTGGCGCACCGGAAACCCGAGGCCGGGCTGACACCCGGCCGGAAACCCGAGGTCGGGCTGACGCGCCCGACCGCCCGCCCATACGCTGAACCACCGTGGCGGTGGGGTACGTACGGGCGGCCCGCCCGGACGAGGCGGCGCGGATCGCACAGATCCAGCTCGTCACCTGGCGCACCGCCTGCCGCCGGATCCTGCCACGACGGGTGCTCGACGGCCTGGACGAGCGGTGGATGGCCGACCGGTGGCGAGCGGCGATCACCCGGCCGCCCTCGGCGCGGCACCGCGTCCTGGTCGCGGTCGAGCAGGCCAAGCACTCCCACGTAGTGGGATTCGCGGCCTTTGGTCCGGCCGACGCTCAGGCGGGGGTGCCCGGTGAGGAGCCGCCGGGCCCGGACACCGTCGCCATCACCGACCTGCTGGTGGAGCCGAGGTGGAGCCGCCGCGGTCACGGCAGCCGGCTGCTGGCCGCGTGCGTCGACCTGTGGCGCGGTGACGGCTTCGCCACCGCGGTGGCGTGGGTCTTCGAAGCCGACCGGGTGACCGCCAGCTTCCTCACGTCGGCGGGGTGGGGCCCCGACGGCGCCCGGCGGGCGCTCGACGTGGACGACCAGCTCATCCCCCAGGTGAGGTTCCACACTGGCCTGTAGCTGTCGCCCACCCGACACCCGGCTAGCGGCGCCGGGCACCGTTCTGCCATTGTGGTACGCCGTGATGACTTCTCACCCCCTGAAGAGGCGCCTGGCGGGCGCACTCGCGGTCGGTGCACTGCTCATCGCGTCGTTGACCGGCTGCATAAAGACGGAGATGAACCTCGTCCTCCATGAGGACCGGGCCGACGGCACCATGATCGTCGCCCTGGACAAGGAGTGGCTGGAGTTCTTCGAGGGCTTCGGCGACTCGGACGCGGGCCCGTCCCCGTCCAGCGACGAGCTGATCGACGAGGTGTTCGACACCGACCTCGAAGCGCTCGAGGGCGCAACCGTCGAGCCGTACGAGGACGACCGGTACATCGGCAACCGGTACATATTCGAGGACGTACCCCTCTCGGCGCTGGAGGACGACTCCGGCGAGTTCTCCATCACCTACGACCCGGCCACCAAGACGTACGAGGTGACCGGCAAGGTGGACATGTCGGAGATGAGCGACACCAGCGGCGAGGAGGAGTTTGCGCTGCCCCCGGGCATGATGGAGCAGCTCCTTGAGAGCTTCGACATCGTGATCTCCATCACCTTCCCGGGCGAGGTGCGGGAGCACAACGGCGAGCTCGACGGCACCACCGTCACCTGGCGGCCGGCGGCCGGCGAGACGACCGAGCTTCACGCAGTGGCCTCCGCCGAACCCGCCACGTCGGGCGGGTCGGCCGGTAGCGGTCCGCTCGGTACTGGTGGTAGTGGTGGTGGTGACGGCTCCTCCTCCACCACCGTCGCGCTGGTGGTCGCCCTGGTGGTGGTGGTGGTTGCGGTCGCTGTGGGTCTCACCATCTGGTTCGTCCGGCGGCGTCGGCGTCCGGCCGAGCCCGTCGGCGCCGCCGGCACCGCGGCCGCGCCTCAGTCGCCACCGGGTTCGGAGGGCTGACGTCGTACGTGGCGTGCGGCGTGTCCGTCCGGTGC
>VSBZ01000142.1:0-9419 GCA_047459215.1 Micromonosporaceae bacterium
GTGTCCGGGCCGCTCACCGAGGCGCTCGCCCGCGACCTCGGCCGCCGGGTGGAGCGGCACCTGCGGGAGCGCCTCATCGCGGCGGTCGGCCGGCCGACCGGGATCGCCCACCTGGAGGACCCGGAGGTGCTCGCCCAGCTGCGGATCGCCCGCGGGCTGGGCGTGGACAACAACCGTCCGGACCTCGCCATCGAGGGGCTGGCCTGGGTGCTGCCGTCGTGGGTGCAGGCCCTCGGGTCGGCAGCCATCCTGCTGACCTTCCACTGGTGGCTCGGCCTGCTCTGGCTGGTGGTCTGGCCGGTTGTCGTCTACGTCATGCAACGGGAGTACGTGCGGGTGGGTCAGGTCACCTACGGGCTCAGCGACACCCTGCGCCGCGCCGAGTACCTGCGCGACCTGGCCATCACCGCTCCCGCGGCCAAGGAGATCCGCGTCTGGGGGATCCTCGACTGGCTCGTCGCCCGGTTCCGGGCCGCCTGGCTGGCCGCCATGGAGCCGGTGTGGAAGGTGCGGCGCCCCCGCGCGCGGGTGGTGTTCGGCGCCAGCACCACGGTGCTGGTCGTCAACCTGCTCTCGTACGGCCTGGTGGCCTACGCCGCCGCCCGCGGGCACATCGGGCTGGCGGCGGTCGGGGTGTACACACAGGCGCTGGCGAACGCCAACGTCTACGCCGCCTTCGACGACGCCAACGCGTACCTCTCGTTCGCGGCGGTGTCGGTACCCAAGATGCTGGAGCTGGAACGCCGCCTGGCCGCCGACCGCCCCGGGCCGCGGCGGGTCACGCCGCTGCCCCCGCAGGCTCCCCGCCGAGCGATCACCTTCCACGGCGTACGGTTCCGCTACCCGCGGGCGGCCGGCGACGCCCTGCGCGGCCTGGACCTGCGGATCGAGGCGGGGCGGTCGCTGGCCATCGTCGGCGACAACGGTGCCGGGAAGACGTCGCTGGTGAAGCTGTTGTGCGGCCTGTACGAGCCGACCGCCGGCCGGATCACCGTGGACGACGTCGACCTGTCCGAGGTGGACCCGGCGGCGTGGCGGGAGCGCATCGCCGTGCTGTTCCAGGACTTCACCCGCTACGAGCTGTCGGCCGCCGACAACATCGGGCTGGGCGCGCCGGCGAACGCCGGCGACCGCGCGCGGCTGGTGGCGGCGGCCGAGCGGGCCGGGGCGCTCGAGCTCATCGAGTCGTTGCCGCACGGCTGGGACACCGTCCTGTCCCGCGCGTACACCGGCGGCACCGACCTGTCCGGTGGTCAGTGGCAGCGGATCGCGCTGGCGCGGGCCATGTTCGCGGTCCAGGCGGGAGCGCGCGTCCTCGTGCTCGACGAGCCCACCGCCGCGCTGGACGTGCGGGCCGAGGCGGAGCTCTACGACCGGTTCCTGGAGCTGACCGAGGGACTGACCACCATCCTCATCTCGCACCGGTTCTCCACGGTGCGACGGGCCGACCGGATCGTGGTGCTCGCCGACGGCGCCATCGTCGAGGACGGCATCCACGAGCAGCTGCTGGCCGCCGGCGGCCGGTACGCGCGGATGTTCACCCTGCAGGCCGCACGGTTCACCGAAGGGAGCCCGACCGGTGCGTGAGTCGTTGCACGCCTACCGGGTGCTGATGGCGCTCACCTTCCGGGCGGCGCCGCTGCACGCCACCTTCCAGCTCGTCACCGGGGTGCTCATGGCCCTCACCTTCCCCGTCGCGGCGTACGGCGGCAAGCTGCTGGTCGACGCGGCCGTCGCCGGCGACCTGGGCGGTGGCCTGGTCGCGGCCGTGGTGGCGTCGGTGGCGGTCGCGGCGATGCTGATCGTCGTCTTCTACTACGTCGACTGCGTGTTCGCGGTGTACGAGCGAGCCGGCGGCCTGGTCAGCGAGCGGCTGATGCGGCTGATGGGCGGCACCGACGGGCTGGCGCACCACGAGCGCCCGGACTACCTCGACCGGGCCCACCTCATCCGGGAGCGGCGACAGGACCTCGCCGCGGCCGTCAACAGCACCGCCGGCGTGGTGCGGGCACTGGTCACGCTCACCGCGTCGACGCTGCTGCTGGCGCGGGTCCACCCGGCGCTGCTGCTGCTGCCGGCCGTGGCCGCGGTGTCGGTCGTGCTCGGCAAGCGGGCCAGGGACGCCGAGGAGAAGGCCGAGGAGCGGACCGCGGAGACGGAACGGCTGCGCCGGCACCTGTTCGACGTGGCGACCTCCGCCGAGGCCGGCAAGGAGGTGCGGGTGTTCGGCCTGGACACCGCGCTGCGGCAACGCCACCACCAGGTCTCCGGGACGGTGCTGGCGGTGCGCAACCGCGCCACGTGGAAGGCGGCCGGCCTGCAGTGCCTGGACGGGGTGATCTCCGGCGTGGCGTACGCGGCGGCGGTCGCGGGGGTGCTCCTCCTGGCGGTCGACGGCGCCGCCACCCCGGGCGACGTCGTCCTCGTCGTCGGGCTGGCCTCCCAGCTCAACACCACGGTCCTCGCCGGCGTGCTCTACTTCATGCAGTTCCTGCGCGTGCTCACGATGGCCAGGCGGTTCGTGTGGCTGGAGCGGTACGCCCGCGACGCCCGCCGGGTGCCGGCCGCACCGGCGACCGTGCCGGCGCGCCTGCGCGACGGCATCGCGGTGCAGGACGTCAGCTTCGCCTACCCCGACTCGGCCCGACCGGTCCTGGACGGCGTGTCCCTACACCTGCCCGCGGGCTCGGTGGTCGCGCTCGTGGGGGAGAACGGCGCCGGCAAGACCACGCTGATCAAGCTGCTGTGCGGCTTCTACCTGCCCGACCGTGGCCGGATCCTGGTCGACGGCGTCGACCTCGCCGACGTCCCCGGCGACGCGTGGCGGGCCCGCGTCTCGGCGGCGTTCCAGGACTACGCCCACCTGGAGTTCCTCGTCCGCGAGTCGGTAGGGGTGGCGGACCTGCCGCGGCTGGAGGACCGGGCCGCGGTGAGCGCCGCGCTGGCACGCGCGGATGCCACGTCCGTCGTGGACGATCTGCCGCACGGCCTGGAGACCCAGCTCGGGACCGCCTGGGAGGGCGGGGTGGACCTGTCCGGGGGACAGTGGCAGCGGCTGGCGCTGGCCCGTGGGCTGATGCGGGACGACCCGTTGCTGGTCGTCTTCGACGAGCCGACCGCGGCCCTGGACCCGCAGACCGAGCACGCGCTGTTCGAGCGGTTCGCGGCGGCGGCACGCTCCGGCAGCCACCACGGCCAGATCACCCTGCTGGTCTCCCACCGCTTCTCGACCGTACGGATGGCGGACCTCATCGTGGTCCTGGACGGCGGGCGGGTACGGGAGATGGGCAGCCACGAGCAGCTGATGTCCGCCGGCGGGCTCTACGCCGAACTCTACGACCTGCAGTCGCGGGCCTACCGCTGAGCCGAGGGCACCCGGGGTGTGGGCCCGGTGGCCGCCCGGGCGGCCACCGGGCCCACACCCCGGCGACAGGCCGTGACCCACCCTGGCGCGGACGGGCACCCCGTGCGCGGGCCGGCTCTCAGCCGGGCGCAGACCGCGGCCCACCCGGCGCGACCGGGCACCCCTGGGCGGGAGTCCAGCCTCGCGCCGACCGTGGGCGGCCCGGCGGCCTACGGGGCACGCACCCTTGGCGCGGAACGGGGGGCGCACCCTGGCCGCGACGGGAGCGCCTCAGGCGGTGGGCGTGACCTCCGGCACCATGTACGCGCGACGCAGCGGCGCCCGGCCGGGTGGCTGCCGCGGCTCCGGGCCCGGGTCCGGCATCTCCGGGATGGGCAGGGTGACCGGCGAGCCGACCGTCACCAGGACCGGCTGGCCGTGGTGGACCAGCTCGATGGTCGACCCGTCCTCGTGCTCGCCTTCCCGCAGGTAGTAGGTGACCTCGTGGTGCCGGACGCTCACCCGCAGCCGCAGCCCCCGCCACAGCAGCGAGAACTCCAGGCGCGAGATCCGGCTCGGCAGGCGCGGGGCGAACGAGAGCACGCCATCGTGGTCGCGCATCCCGCCGAGACCGGCCACCAGCGCGATCCAGGACCCCGCGAGCGCGGCCAGGTGGACGCCGTCGCGCGTGTTCTGGTGGGAGTCGTGCAGGTCGATGAGCGCCGCCTCGCCGATGTAGTCGTGCGCGAGCTCCAGGTAGCCGGTCTCGGCCGCCAGCACCGCCTGCGTGCACGCCGACAGCGAGGAGTCCCGCACCGTCCGCTGCTCGTAGTAGTGGAAGTTGCGCTTCTTCTGCTCGGGCGTGAACATGTTGCCGCGCCAGTGCATGGCCAGCACCAGGTCGGCCTGCTTGATCACCTGCTTGCGGTACAGGTCGAAGTACGGGTGGGTGAGCAGCAGCGGGTAGTGCTCGTCCTTGGTGGCGCTGAAGTCCCACTCCTGGAACCGGGTGAAGCCCTCACACTGCTGGTGCACCCCGAGCTCCTCGTCGTACGGGATGACCATCGCCCGGGCGGCGTCCCGCCAGGAGGCGGCCTCCTCCTCGTCCACCCCGAGCTGGCGAGCGATGTCCGGATGGCGCGAGACGGCTTCGGCGGCACCGAGCAGGTTCTGCTGCGCCATCAGGTTGGTGTACAGGTTGTCGTGGACGATCGCGGAGTACTCGTCGGGACCGGTCACGCCGTCGATGTGGAAGTTGCCGTGGCGGTCGTGGTGACCGAGCGACCGCCACAGGCGCGCGGTCTCCACGAGCAGCTCCACCCCGACCTCGCGCTCGAACGCCTCGTCGCCGGTGGCCCTGATGTACCGCAGCGTCGCGTCGGCGATGTCCGCTCCGATGTGGAACGCCGCGGTGCTGGCCGGCCAGTACCCGGAGCACTCCTGCCCGCCGATGGTGCGCCACGGGAAGGCGGCGCCCTTCAACCCGAGCGTCGCCGCCCGCTCCCGGGCGAGGTCCAGCGTGGAGTGACGCCAGCGCAGCACCTCCGCCGCCGCCTGCGGCTGCGTGTAGATGAGCACCGGCAGGACGAACATCTCGGTGTCCCAGAAGACGTGCCCGTCGTAGCCGGGGCCGGTCAGGCCCTTGGCGGGGATCGGACGGCGCTCGTTGCGGGCGCCGGCCTGCAGCACGTGGAAGATCCCGAAGCGGACCGCCTGCTGGACCTCCGGGTCTCCCTCGATCTTGACGTCGGAGTGGTCCCAGAACCTGTCCAGGAACTCGCGCTGGTCCCGGAGCAGGCCTTCCCAGCCGGCGAGCCGGGCCGCGGCCAGCGCCGCCCCGACCTGGTCGCGCAGCGCCGGCAGCGACCGCTGGCTGGACCAGCCGTACGCGAGGAACTTGACGACCCTTAGCTTCTGCCCCGGCTCCACCACCGTGGCGATCGTGGTGCGCGCCCAGTCCGGGAACGCGTCGGTGGTGATCTGCGGCTCGACCGGGGAGTCCACCTCGTGCGCCATGGCGGCCGCTACCCGCAGCTCGCTGGCCTTGGTGCGGTGGATGAGCAGGCCGGTGCTGCCGTTGGCGATGTGCTCCTCGGCCTGCAGCGGGGCGTTGAGCACCGCCGCCACCCGCGGGTCTCCCGTGGTCACCGGGAGCTCCTCGTTGGCGACCAGGCCGGACTGCACCACCAGCCGGGCCGGCCCGTCCAGCGGCTCGACCTCGTAGCAGATCGCCGCCACCGCCCGCTGGGTGAACGACACCAGGCGGGTGGAGTGCACCCGCACCGCCCGTCCGGCCGGCGAGACCCACTCCAGGGTCCGCTCCAGGGTCCCGGCCCGCATGTCGAGCACCCGCTCGTGGGAGCGCAGCTCGCCGTAGCGCACGTCCAGCGGCTCGTCGTCGACGAGCAGGCGGATGAGCTTGCCGTTGGTGACGTTGACGATCGTCTGCCCCTGCTCCGGGTACCCGTACCCGGCCTCGGCGTACGGCAGGGGCCGCAGCTCGTAGAACGAGTTCAGGTAGGTGCCCGGAAGGCCGTGCGGCTCACCCTCGTCCAGGTTGCCGCGCAGCCCGATGTGCCCGTTGGAGAGTGCGAAGACGGACTCCGACTGGGCCAGGATGTCAAGATCCAGACGCGTCTCGCGAATGTGCCACGGCTCAACCGGGTACGCGCGTTCACGGATCATCGCAGGGCTCCAGGACGGTACGGCTCAGCGAGACAACGCACAACGATAGCGACGCCCGCACCCACGTGGTGTCCGGACGTCGCGGCCCGGCACGCCCGGTCGGGCGCGGTGACGATGATGCGGTCCGGCAACCCGGGCACACCTCCACGGTAGCCGTGGACCAAGGCCCACGTACGGCGCTCGGGGAGTGGAGGGAGGAACTGACAGTGCCGGGATGTGCACACATCGTACGTGTTTTGTGTGGCACGGGTCACCTTTTCGGCGGGAAGGGGTGGGTGGTGTGGCGCCGCGCGGCCGGATGGGGCAAGGTGCTGGTTCGTGGGCGCGCACAGTAGTTACGCCCCCCGCGGGTACGTGCCGCGGCACCGTCGGCAGGAGCCGAGCCGCGCCGGCCGGACCGCCGTGCTCGGAACGGCCGGAGTGGTCGTCGTGGCGGGGGGCGCGTTCGGAGCCGACCTGCTGCCGAGCCACGCGGTCGACGGAGGCCACCACGACAGCGCCTTCGACGCGGCGTTCCACGACCGCGTCGACTCCATCTCCCGGGGCGGCCTGGGACGGGCGCCGACGACCGGGGCGGAGGCGGTGTCCATCGCGGTGACCCCGGAGAGCAGCCCGGCACCGGTGGAGGAGCCGCGTTCGCCGTCGCGGCCGGTCGCGTCGTCGGCCGACTGCGCGGACTACTCCGGCAACCGGCAGATCGGATGCAACCTGCTGGCGGAGTTCGGCTTCGGGGTGGACCAGATGGCGTCGCTGGACGCGCTCTGGACCGCCGAGAGCGGCTGGAACCACCTGGCGGAGAACCCCTACACCGGTGCGTACGGGATCCCGCAGGCGCTGCCCGGCGAGAAGATGGCCGCGTTCGGTGACGACTGGCGCACCAACCCGGCCACCCAGATCCGCTGGGGCCTGAACTACATCCAGGAACGCTACGGCAGCCCGGACGCGGCCTGGGCGTTCTTCCAGGCCAACGGCTGGTACTGACCGCGGCCGGCACGCGACCGCGGCCACGGCGCCGTCGCCGGGGTTCCCGCGGTCGACCGTGACGCGTCCGCACCTCCCGATCCCGGCACGGCGGGCGAGCGGCCCGGTGCGGCCGGCCGGGCACAGGCCACCACCGTGGGCCGCCGGGGCGGCTCGCGACGTCAGGCGACGCCCAGGACGGCCGCGGTCTCGGTGCGCAGCGCCTGCAGGCCCGCCCGGGCGCGTTCCCGGGCGGCCGCGACGTCGTCGGCGGCCGGCTCCACCACCTCCAGGTACGCCTTGAGCTTCGGCTCGGTGCCCGACGGCCGCACGACCAGCCGGCTCGAACCGGTCCGCAGCACCAGCACGTCCGCGCGGGGTGCCCAGTCCTCCACCGTGGTCACCGGCTCGTCCAGCAGCGAGGCGGGAGGGGCCGCGCGCAGCCGGGCCATCATCGCGGCTGCCTCGTCGGGCCGCTGCACCCGCACGGCCAGCTGGTCGGTGGCGTGCACGCCGAACTCGGCCGCGAGCTCGTCGAGGCGGTCGGCGAGCGTCCGCAGCTCCGCGCGCAGCCCCGCGGCGAGCTCGCACAGCAGCAGCGCGGCGGTGATGCCGTCCTTGTCCCGCACCAGCCAGGGCGCCACGCAGTAGCCCATCGCCTCCTCGTAGCCGTAGGCCAGGTCCGGCCCGGCGCGGACGATCCACTTGAAACCGGTGAGCGTCTCCGAGTACGGCACGCCGCGGGCGGCGCACATCACCCGCAACAGCGACGAGGACACCAGGGTGGTGACGTACCGCCCGGCCACGCCGCGCCGCATCAGGTGGTCGGCGAGGAGCACGCCCACCTCGTCCCCGTGCAGCACCCGCCACCCGTCCGGGCACGGCACGGCCACGGCGCAGCGGTCCGCATCCGGGTCGTGGGCGAGCGCGACGTCGGCTCCCGCGGCGGCGGCCAGCTCGAGCAGCCGGGACAGCGCCTGCGGCTCCTCGGGGTTCGGGAAGGCGACGGTGGGGAAGTCGGGGTCGGGCGCGAACTGGTCGGACACGACGTCCGGAGCGGGGAACCCCGCCCGGTCGAGCGCCTCGACGAACAACCCTCCGCCCACGCCGTGCAGCGGTGTGTACGCGACCGCCAGCTCTCTCGGCGTGTCCGGATCCACGACCGACACGGCACCTTCGAGATAGGACCTCACCGGCTCGTTGCCCAGCTTCGTGCCGGCGTCACCGAGCGGTACGGCCGACAGTGGACCCACCCGGCGGATCTCCTCCTCGACGGCCCGGTCGTCCGGCTCGACGATCTGGGCACCGGCGCCGAGCGGGCCGCCGGCGGACTCGCCGAGGTAGACCTTGTAGCCGTTGTCGTGCGCGGGGTTGTGGCTGGCGGTCACCATCACCCCGGCGGCCGCACCCAGGGTGCGTACCGCGTGTGCGAGCACCGGGGTGGGCAGAGGGCGCGGAAGCACGAGCGCGTCGCGGCCCGCCCCGGTGGCCACCCGGGCGGTCTCGGCGGCGAACTCGGCCGAGCGGTGGCGGGCGTCGTACCCGATCACCAGCGGCCCCGGCACCTGCCGGGCCGCCAACCACCGCACCAGCCCCGCCGTGGCGGCGCGCACCACCGCGAGGTTCATGCCGTTGGGGCCGGCGCGGAGCCGGCCGCGCAGCCCGGCGGTACCGAACCGCAGCGGCTCCCGGAACCGGTCGGCGAGGTCCTCGGCGCTGTCGGGCCAGCGGTCCAGCAGGTGCTGCAGCTCCTCCCGGTCGGCCGGGTCGGGGTCGTCGGCGATCCACGCCCGCGCCTGCTCGGTCACCGGGTGCGCCATACCGCCACCATAGTGGCGGGTGTCAGTCGGCGAACCGGAACGACCGCATGAGTTCGTCGAAGATGACCCGGCGCTCCTCGAACTGGCTCTCGGCGACGCTGAGGAAGAACGAGTACGCGACGTCCTCCTCGTCGCGCACCACCGTGACCCACAGGCTGTGGCGCGCCCGGTCGCCCGAGCCGCAGGTGTACTCCAGCAGCGCGGCCGGCTCGCCGGCGACCTCCACCTCCCGCAGGTCGACGCGCCGGTACGGCTCGGCGCAGCTGGACCGGATGTTCGGCTCGGCGATCTCGATGAACCGCATCGCGTCCGCCCGCGACGGCTCCCGCAGCAGCCGGATCCGCGCACTGTCGTCCTCGGGGTCGGTGAAGTCCACCCGGATCTCGCTGCGGTCGACCTCCCGCCAGCCTTCCGGCAGGTTCACGACGATGCCGCGCTCGGCGAACTGCTGCACGGGGATGAGCGGCTGGTCGGTCGGCGGGGCCGAGGTCGGCGCCGGGGTCGACCGGTCGCCGCCGGCGGCGGGCGCGTCGTCCCCGCCGCGGAGGCTCGCCGCGACGACCAGGCCCACGACGGCCACCGCGGCCACCGCCGCCACCCCGGCCACCGCC
>VSBZ01000143.1:0-9388 GCA_047459215.1 Micromonosporaceae bacterium
TGATGTTCATGCCCGCTCCTCCCCCGCCGTGGCGGACGTCCGGGCTGCCCGGCGCCGTCGTGGGCGCCCTGGCCCGACCACCGTTCCGGCTAGCCGTGCTGGCCCTGGCAGCCACCGCGTTCGGGCTGCTGCCGCCGTGGGCGCGCCGGATGTACGGCGCCGCCGGGCTGCCGTTGACGGACTGGGCGGCCTCGCTGTCCGCCCGGTCGTTGCGGCTGGCCATGTCCGCGGTTCCCCGCAACCTGTACGAGGGGCCGCGGTACCGGGAGGCGATGGCGCGGGCGGCCGCCGCGGGTATCGACGCGGGTAGCTAAGGTGGAGCCGTGGTGAGGCGGTGGCTGGGTCTGGCCGTGGTCACGGTGCTCGCCGCGGCGGTTCCCGCCACCGTGGACGCTGGACCGGTGCAGCGGTTGCGGGTGGAGGTCCTCGCGACCTACCCGCACGACCCTGACGCCTTCACGCAGGGCCTGGAGTGGCACGACGGCCGGCTGTACGAGAGCACCGGCCTGTACGGCTTCTCCGACGTACGCGTCAGCGACATCGAGACGGGAACCGTCCGCCGGCAGGTGCCGCTTCCCGAGGAGGTCTTCGGCGAGGGGATGACCATCGTCGGCGACCGGATCTGGCAGCTGACCTGGCGGGAGCAGGTGGCGTTCCAGCGCGACCGGGAGACCCTCGCCGAGACGGGTCGGGCGACCTACGAGGGCGAGGGGTGGGGGCTGTGCTACGACGAGCGCTCCGACCGGCTGGTGATGAGCGACGGTACGCCCCGGCTCACGTTCCGCGACCCGGAAACCTTCGCCCCGCTGGACTCGGTCATGGTCCGGCTCGGCACCGACCTCGTGGAGATGATCAACGAGCTCGAGTGCGTCGACGGCGAGGTGTGGGCCAACCTGTGGCAGACCGACCAGATCGTCCGCATCGATCCGGTGACCGGGCAGGTGGAGGCCATCGTGGACGCCTCCGGACTGCTGCCCGAGGAGCAGCGGGCGCAGGCCGACGTGCTCAACGGCATCGCCGCGGTGCCGGGGACCGACACCTTCCTCATCACCGGCAAGCTGTGGCCGACCATGTTCCTGGTCCGCTTCGTAACGGCCGGCTGAGTCACGCCGACGGGTGGTCCGCGAGCAGGCCCTCCACCGCGTCCCAGGGCTCGTGACCGGGCCGGTCCCGACCCGCCGGACAGGTGCGGCGGTAGTCACACCACCCGCAGAGCGGCCCGGGGACGGCGGGGAACGCGCGGTCCGGGTCGGCGCCCGAGGCGACCGCCAGTTCCGCGTCCCGGATGTCGCAGGCGGTCTGCTCGGCCCGACGGACCTGCCGGGCGATGGTCTCGGGGGACAGGTCGGCCGCGGCCACCGTGCCGGTCGGCAGGTGGTGCAGCTCGACCCGCCGGCACGGTCGCCGGAACACCCGGCTGGCGGCGAACGCGTACAGCGCCAGCGCGGAGGAGCCCCGGGCGTCGTCCGCGTCCGGGACCTGGCGTCCGGTCTTGTAGTCGACGATCGCCACCTCCGGCCGGGCGTCGATCCGGTCGGCGCGGCCGCGGAAGGCGATGACCCGGGTGCGGGCGGCGACCACCCGCTCGACCCCCAGCGGCTCCGGCGGCAGCCCGCCGGCGTACGCCTCGAGCCAGCTCAGTGCCATACGCCAGGCTCTCCGCTCCTGGTCGACGTCGCGGTAGCCCTCCCGGACCCAGCCGGCGCGCAGCAGCGCCGGCAGCGCCGCCGGTCGACGCTGCGCCGCGGGCAGGTCGTACCACCCCCGCAGGGCCGTGTGCACGCTGGCGCCCAGGGAGTTGTGCGCCCACGGCGGACCCTTCGGCGGGGCGGGACGGTCCACGTACGCGTACCGGTAGCGCCGCGGGCACTCCTCGTACGCGGCGAGCCGACTGGGCGTGCAGACGAGGAGCTGCTCCGGCATGCCCGGCAGACCGGCCTGCCGCAGGGTCCGCTCCATGTCGACATCCTCGCACGGGCGTACGACGTCCGCCGCGCGGGACACGTCGGGATCACCGCGCCCGGCGGCGGGCGGGGACCGTCACTCGACCGGGCGGGAGGCGCGCGGCGGCACCTTCACGCCCAGCGGCGGCACGAACTCGAACCGCGTGCCGATCCCGTGTGGCCGGCCCAGCCGCTCCACCGATCCGTCCACGGTGCAACCGACCACTCCGGTCCCGTCGGCGGTGAGCAGGGTCCGCCCGTCCCACCAGATCGGCGTGACCGCGGGGTGCCTCGGGCAGGCGGCCTCACCCGCGCGCTCGGCGCCGTCGGACAGCGCGACGAGGACGATCCGGTCGTCGGCGGGGAGGGCCAGCCAGTCACCGCCGGGTGCCAGCCACCCGTACCCGTCCTCCGTCACCGGCACCGGAGTCGCGCAGTCGTCCGCCGGACGCAGCTCGGTGTGTCCCGCCGGGACGGTCGCGACGCAGTACGAGCCCGGCTCGCCGACGAGCACGACGAGGTCACCGTCCACCTCGCCGTAGACGACGGCCAGGTCGCCTGTCCAGGCGGGTTCGAAGGGTCGGGAGGGGTCCCACACGTCGAAGGTGCCCGGGTCCGGTCCGGCCAGGACCACCCGGTCACCCCAGAACGCCACCGGTACCGTGCCGGTGGGCACGGCGGCCCGCTGCGCCTGGCCCAGACCGTCCCGGTCCAGCGGTGCGACCAGCACGTCGCGACCGGAGACGTACGCGATCCGCTGGCCGTCCGGGCTGGGCAGCCACGCGGTCACCCCGGTCGCCAGCTCCACGTCCTCCTCGCCGCGCCGGATGCGGACGTCGCTCGTGCCGCCGTACACCAGGCCGTGCGGCGTCCGGTACGCCTGTTCGACCAGTCCCTCGGCGCGCAACAAGGGGCGCTGGCCGCCCGCCGTCCACACCCGGTTGACGAACCGGAGCTCCACGCCGAGCTCCGCGCCGCGCCAGGGCAGCTCCTGCTCCTCGGTGACCACGGGCGGACGGTCCGGCGGCGGGAGGACACCGGTGACCACGCCCCCTCTCGTGTCGGTCTCCACCATCCACCACTGCTCCAGCGACGCGATGCCGCCCACCATGCCGGCCAGCACCAGTGCACCGGTCACACTCCCGACCATCCGCCGCATGCGCCGGACACGACGGCCCTTGCGGATGGCGCGGCCGGCCAGGTCGTCGAGAGCCGGGGTGGACTCGACCTGCGCCGCGAACATCTCGCGCAGCGACCTCTCCAGCACGGTCATCCCCCCTCCGCTCCAGCCGGATAGGCGGGCTGAGGGCTCAACAGCCCGGCGGGCACCGGGGCGGACACGCGGGACGGTGGCGTGCGGCCGGACGGGCGCGGCGCTGCGGCGTCCTCGTCGGCCGTACGGCCCGCGGGCACCCGCGGAGGCGCGGGCGCGGGCGCCGGCCTCGTCGCCTGGGAGGCGGCGGACCCCGCCTCGGAGCCGGGAAGCTGCGCGTCCGCGCCGAGGCGGCGGCGCAGGGTCGCCAGGGCGCGGGCGGTCTGGCTCTTCACCGTGCCGGCGGAGATGTCCAGCAGCTCGGCGGTCTGCGCCTCGGAGAGGTCCTCGTAGAACCGGAGGACCAGCACGGCCCGCTGACGGGCGGGCAGGCTGCGCACGTGCTGCCACAGCGCGTCCCGCTCGATCGCCTCCTGGTGCTGGTCCGGTCCCGGGACGTCGGGGAGCTTCTCGGTCGGCCGCTCACCGTGCCACCGCCGGCGCCACCAGCTCGTCGCCGTGTTCACCAGCACCCTGCGGGTGTACGGCTCGACCGCCTCGATCGTGCCCAGTCGCTTCCACGCCAGGTAGGTCTTGGTCAGCGCGGTCTGCAGCAGGTCCTCGGCCGTGGCCCAGTCCCCCGCGAGGAGGTACGCGGTGCGGAGCAGGGCACCCGAACGCGCCGCGACGAACTCGCGGAACTCCTTCTCGATGTCCGCGGTGTGCCCCACTGGCGGCCTCCGGGTTCACGCTGGTACGGCGCAGCCTTTCACACCGTGGCCGGTGAGCCAACCAGGTGCAGGCAACAACCCGGCAACGGTTCGGTCCAGCCGGTGGCCGACGGTCACGAGTCGCCGACCCGGCGCTCCTCTTCCTCCTCCTCTTCGGACTCGTCCGGGTTGCGTCCCAGCCGGGCCTCGACGGCCGCCGGCTCGTACATCTCCTCCACCACCCGCAGGTAGAGCTCGTTGGGGTTGGGAAGGTGGGGAACCTCCCGCAGCGCCTGGTCCTGCCCGGCGGACTCGAGCACGAACGTGCCGTAGTTGAGGATGCGCCCCAGCGGCGTCTGCTCGTACTTCATGTCGGTGACCCGCTGGAGCGGCATCATCGCGACATTCCGGGTGATGATGCCTTTGACGACCATCACCCTCTTGTTGGTCAGGATGAACCGGTCGAAGTGCCAGTCGGCCACCTTCCACGCCAGGTAGCCCATCGCCGCCAGCCACAGCAGGAACGAGGCGGTGCTCAAGGCCGTCATCCCGTCCTGCCGCGCCAGGAAGCCGGACAGCCACCCGAGCGCGAACGTCGCCACCAGCGCGATCGTGATCGGCCAGAAGAGGTGGATGACGTGCTTGCGCCACTCGCCGCGGTACCGCTCGGTGGGGAACAGGTAGCGGGCGACCAGGTCGCTGGGCTCGTCCTCCAGCGGCAGGACCCGCCGCACGTTCAGGTCGTCGTCCTGCAGCGGCGCGAGCTCGTCCGGGTCGATGTGGGGCCGGTCGCCATCAACCGGCGCCGTTCCGATGACCTGCGTGTCGGACTCGTCCGGCTCGCCGATCGGCTCCGGCTGCCCCTCGGAGCCGCGGTCGAACAGGTCCCAGCCGTCGGAACCGTCGTCGTCGTCACGCCGCCACGGCGGCTCTCCTGGCGGCCTCGTCATCAGGTCGTGAGCTGGGCGAAGAAGTCACCGAAGCCCTGCGCCATGTTGATGACGCCCCGCCCGAGCGCGCGGAACACCTCGGCCGCGTCACCGGGGTTGTACGCGATGAACAGGATCACGAACGCCACGCCACCCCATATGAGAATCTTCTTGAGCATGGTGGCTCGCCTCCTGACCACCGGTGTCGGAGCCGCGCGTGGTGAGCCGCGCGCCGGTTAAGGGCCGCGTGGTCCAAATACTACCAGTGTTGGACGTTCGGTACCCCCGGTTGTCACCCGTTCCGGGCACCATCGCCCAGCCGGGGGCACGGCGGGCCGAACCCGATCTCCGGGGGGAGCCACTCGACCAGGTCGAGCAGGACGAGATCGTCCGCGAGCAGGTACCCCGCGGTGGCGGGCCAGGCCACGGCCACCAGCCACACCCCCCGCGCCTCCCCGACGTAGGCACTGCGGTCCGACCTCGACGGAACCGACCACATGGGAGTGGGATGGCCGCCGGCCTTGAGCTTGGCGTGCGGCGGACCCGCCGCCATCGCGTCGGCCAGCGAGGAGCCGAAGTCGGGGCCGCTCGACCCCACGTACCTGCCGGCCAGGCCGACGCCGGGCGACTCCGCCACCAGCAGGAGGTCGGCCGGCTCGCCGGTCACCGGGGACGGCCCGGAACAGGCCAGCACGCTGCCGCACGCGCCGACCCGGTCATCGGCCACCCAGCCGACGCCTGTGACCAGCCACCCGTCCGGCAGTGGCCAGGGACACCACAGCGGGACCCCGTCGCCACGGGTCACCTCCGCCACCGCGGCCGCCAGGACCTCCCGGTCGACGCGGGAGGGGACGTACAGCGGCTGCACCGGACCGCACGCCTCGCACTGCCAGTCGCCGGACGACCGGTCCGGTGGCTGCACCGGGGCGCCGCACCGCGGGCAGCTGAGGGTACCCTCCACGCCCCCCATCATGCCCCCGTCATGGCATTTCCGGTAAGGGTGGATTTGACAGGACAGGTCAGGCCCGACTGCGGACGGTCGCGGACGCCCCACGTGCCTCCGCCGGGCACGCCGGCCGCGTCGCCCCGCAGCCGGCGAGGCACCGGTAACCTCTGGCGGCATGGTGGCCCTGTCGACCCGGGGGATCGCCGTCCGGCTGCTCGCCACGGCGGTCGCCGGGGCGCTGCTGCTGGCCGGCACGATCTGGGGGGACGACGACCACTTCCCGTTCGGGCCGTTCCGCATGTACTCCACCACGGCCGACCCGGACGCCCCGACCCGCGACACCCGCCTGGAGGCCACCGACGCCGACGGCCGGGTGGTCACCCTCACCGAGGTCAACTCCGGTTTGCGGCGCGCGGAGCTGGAGGGCCAGCTGCCGCGCCTGCAGGCCGAGCCGCACCTGCTGGCGGCCGTGGCCGAGGCGTACGCGGCGCGCAACCCGGACGCCCCGCCGCTGCGGGAGATCCGGGTGGTGATCCGCTGGCACGACGTGCAGCGTTTCCGGCCGACCGGCACCTGGACCGACGAGGTGGTGGTCACGTGGCGGCCGTGATCCGCTGGCTGACCGCCCCCGTGCCGCTGGGGCGCCTGGCCGCCTTCCGGACGCTCGTCTACCTGTTCGTGATCGCGGACCTCCTGGTCTTCACACCCTGGGTGCGGAGGCACGCGGCCCTACTGGTGGAGCTCTACCAGCCGCTGCTCATCGGCCGCCTGCTGCCGCTGCCCGCGCCGACGCCGCCCGTGGTCTGGGGGGTCTTCGTGGCGCTCCTCGCGGCGGCCGCGGTGGCCGCGACCGGCCGGCTGCCCCGCCTGTCCGGCACGGTGGTCGCCCTGCTGTACCTCGAGTGGATGGTGATCGCCTTCAGCTACGGCAAGGTCGACCACGACCGGTTCGGGCTGCTGGTGGCACTCGCGGCGCTGCCCACGGCGGGTCGCGCCCGGCACGGCGACCCCACGCGGTCGCAGGCCGCCGGCTGGGCGCTGCGGGTCACCCAGCTCGCGGTGGTGGCCACCTACTTCCTCGCCGCCTGGGCCAAGATCCGCTTCGGCGGCTGGGAGTGGCTCACCGGCGGCACGCTGACCTGGGCCGTCATCCGCCGGGGGACGTGGTTGGGCGAGGCGCTGCTCGCCGCCCCCTGGGTGCTGGTCGCCGCACAGGTGGGGATCGTGGCCTTCGAGCTGGCAAGCCCGCTGGTCTTCGTGCTGCGGGAGCGGTGGCGCTACGCGGCGGTGGGCTTCTTCTACTCCTTCCACCTGGTGACGTTCGCGACCATCACGATCTCGTTCCTGCCCCACCTGGTGGCGATGACGAGCTTCCTGCCGCTGGAGCGGGTGCGACCGCTGCGGTGGTGGCGGCGGGCCCTCGGGGTGCGACGGGACGGCCGGCCGGTGGCGGCGGGCTCGGGTGAGGCGCGGACGGGCGCGGCGGAACCGGCCACGGCGGGCGCGGGTGAGCCGGTGGCGGCTTCGGGCGAGCCGGCGACGGTGGGTGGGTCGGCAGCCGGCTCAGGCGGTCCGGCGGGACGCCTGCGGGAGGGCGCAGGCGGGCGTACCCCCCGGCATGCGGTGCCGGTTGCGGGCGACCCAGCGGTAGACCGGCCAGGCGACGGCGCGGACCGGGCGCAGGGCCAGTAGCCGACCGACGACCCGCCACCCCGGGTGGCTGGAGCGCAGCAGCGCGGCGATGGCGTCGGGTCCGGCCAGCGGCGGCCGGCCCGGCTCCACCCACTGCACCGCCGCGTCGCACTCCGCCTCGGTCACCCCGAGGGCGGACAGGTCACCGTGCTGCTGCCAGGCGACGACGGCGGCGGGAGTGGGGATCCACCGCTGGACGAACCGCGCACACGAGGAGCAGAACGCGCAGTCCCCGTCGTACAGGAAGGTGGCGGTCACCCCACCATTGTCCACCCGTGCCCGCTCCCGGGTGGCGGACCGCCGGCGCGAGTGCGGCGGGTGTGGCCCACGACCCCGGAATACTGATCGCCGTCACTGCGTTACGGCTGGCGTACCGGTTCCCCCACCACCGATCGGAGCTGACATCCCATGGCGACCGTGGAGCTGACCGCCGCGAACTTCGACGAGGTCACCGAGCGCGACGGCATCGTGCTGGTGGACTTCTGGGCCGCCTGGTGCGGGCCCTGCCGACAGTTCGCCCCCGTGTTCGAGCGGGCCTCGCAGAGGCACACCGACATCGTGTTCGGCAAGGTGAACACCGACGCCGAACAGGAGCTGGCGATGCGGTACGGGATCCGGTCGATCCCCACCGTCATGGCCATCCGGGACGGTGTGATCGTGTTCGCCCAGCCCGGAGCCCTGCCGGACGAGCTGCTCGAGAAGCTGATCGAGCAGGTCCGCGCGCTGGACATGGACGAGGTGCGCCGGAAGCTGGCCGAGCGGCCGGGCTGAACCGGCCGGCCGCAGCCCCCGAGCCGACGGCGGCACCGCGACCCCCGCGTACGGCGCGGCGTCACGCGCCGTGCCGGGACCCGGGTGTGAACAGGTGTACGATCGGCGTCATGCGCTGGGCGAACCTCGCGGTGACGCCGCCGTCGGCGACCGGGTCGCCGGGGACGGACACCCCGCCCACGCTGCCGCTGGCCGACGCGGTGGTCCGACGCTTCAACACCCCGGGCTTCGCCGGCATGACGTTCTACGAGGTCCGGGCGAAGTCACTCATCAACCGGGTGCCGCCCACCTCGCGGGTGCCGTTCGAGTGGACCATCAACCCGTACCGCGGCTGCTCCCACGCCTGCGTGTACTGCTTCGCCCGCCGCACCCACACCTACCTCGACCTGGACGCGGGCGAGGACTTCGACCGCCGGATCGTGGTGAAGGTCAACGCCGGCGAGCTGCTGCGCAAGGAGCTCGCCTCCCCACGCTGGCGCGGTGACCACATCGCGATGGGCACCAACGTCGACTGCTACCAGCGCGCCGAGGGCAGGTACGGGCTGATGCGCGAGATCCTCACGGGGCTGCGCGACTTCGCCAACCCGTTCTCGATCCTGACCAAGGGCACGCTGATCCTGCGGGACCTGGACCTGTTGCGCCAGGCCGCCGAGGTGACCGAGGTCGGGCTGGCGGTGTCGATCGGGTTCGTCGACGAGAAGCTGTGGCGCTCGGTGGAGCCGGGCACCCCCAGCCCGCGCCGCCGCCTGGACGTGGTCCGGCGGCTGTCCGACGCCGGCTTCCGCGTCGGGGTCCTGATGGCGCCGGTCCTGCCCGGCATCACCGACGACGACGCCTCGATCGACGCCACGGTCGCGGCGATCGCGTCCGCCGGCGCGGCCAGCCTCACCGCGCTGCCCCTGCACCTGCGCCCGGGCGCGCGGGAGTGGTACGGCCGGTGGCTCGTCCGCGAGCGCCCCGACCTGGTACCGCGCTACCGGGAGCTGTACGCCCGCGGGGCGTACCTGTCACGGGACTACCAGCGCGAGATCACCGCCCGGGTGCGCGCCGCCGCGCGCCGGTACGGGCTGGACGGTGGCGCCCCCGCCGACCACCGCAACCTGTCGGCCGCGGACCGGTCGGGCCGCGCCCGGCCCGACCCGGAC
>VSBZ01000144.1:0-9366 GCA_047459215.1 Micromonosporaceae bacterium
GGTGGGCGCCAGGGCCACGGCGCAGGCCGCAGTGGACACGACCGGTGATCCGGGCGTACCGGCGTACCGGCCGGATCGACACGCTGGTGTGGCACGCCTCCCACGGGCCGAGGGTCGGCCGGCTGGCACCGCCGCGGCCGTGGCCGTCCGGGCGCCGGCCGGTGGGCTCAGCCGACCACGCTGACCATGCGGCCGGGGACCACGATCACCTTGCGGGGCTCCCGGCCGCCCAGGTGGCCGGCCACCTCGGCTAGCGCCGCCTTCCGCACCTGCTCCTCGGAGGCGTCGGCGGGCACCTGGATCCTGGCCCGGACCTTGCCGTTGACCTGCACCGGGTAGGTGATCTGCTCCACCGTCAGCCGCGCCGGGTCGGCCTTCGGGAACTCCACGTAGGCCAGCGAGCCCTCGTGGCCCAGCCGCTGCCACAGCTCCTCGCCCAGGTGGGGGGCGAACGGCGAGACCATCAGCACCAGCGGCTCCACCACCTCCCGCGGGGTGGGGGTGCCGGGCGGGCTGACGGCGGTCAGCCGGTTGGTCAGCTCGATCAGCTTCGCGATCGCGGTGTTGAACCGCAGGTTCTCCATGTCGGCGCGGACCCCGTGGATGGTCCGGTGCAGCAGCCGCCGGGTCTCCTCGTCCGGTTCCGTGTCGGCGACCCGCACCTGGCCGGTGTGCTCGTCGATCACCAGCCGCCACAGCCGCTGCAGGAACCGCAGCGAGCCGACCACGGCCCGGGTCTCCCACGGGCGGGACACGTCCAGCGGGCCCATCGACATCTCGTACACCCGGAACGTGTCCGCGCCGTACTGGGCGCACATGTCGTCGGGGGTGACCACGTTCTTCAGGGACTTGCCCATCTTGCCGTACTCGCGGCGCACCTCCACGTCGCCGTAGAAGTAGCGGGTCCGGCCCTCCTCGTCGGTGACCTCCCGGACCTCGTGCGCCGGCACGTACACGCCGCGCGGGTCGGTGTACGCGTAGGCCTGGATGTACCCCTGGTTGAACAGCTTCCGGAACGGCTCGCTGCTGCTGACGTACCCCAGGTCGTACAGCACCTTGTGCCAGAACCGGGCGTACAGCAGGTGCAGGACGGCGTGCTCGACCCCGCCCACGTACAGGTCGACCCCGCCGCAGTCGCCCTCGTGGGTCGGCCCCATCCAGTACCGCTCGTTCTCCGGGTCGACCAGCATCCGGTCGTTGTCCGGGTCCAGGTACCGCAGCTCGTACCAGCAGGAGCCGGCCCAGTTGGGCATGGTGTTGGTGTCCCGGGTGTAGACCTTCGGCCCGTCGCCCAGGTCCAGCTCGACGGTCAGCCACTCCCGGTTGCGCGACAGCGGCGCCTCCGGCTCGCTGTCAGCGTCGTTCGGGTCGTAGGCGCGCGGGGTGAAGTCGGCCATCTCCGGCAGCTCCACCGGCAGCATCTCCTCCGGCAGGGCCACCGGCAGCCCGGTCTCGTCGTACACGATCGGGAACGGCTCGCCCCAGTACCGCTGCCGGGAGAACAGCCAGTCCCGCAGCCGGTAGGTCACGGCCCGGTGACCGTTGCCGGACTCCTCCAGCCAGGCGATGATCCGCTCCTTGGCCTCCTCCACGTGCAGGCCGTCCAGGCTCACGTGCGGGCCGGAGGAGTTGATCGCCGGGCCGTCACCGACGTACGCCTTGCCGTCAAAGTCCGGCGGCGGCTGCACGGTCCGGATGATCGGCAGGTCGAAGACCTCGGCGAACTCCCAGTCCCGCTCGTCCTGACCGGGCACGGCCATGATCGCGCCGGTGCCGTAGCCGGCCAGGACGTAGTCGGCGATGAAGATCGGCAGCTGGGCGCCGTTGACCGGGTTGGTGGCGTACGCGCCGGTGAACACCCCGGTCTTGGCGCGCGCGTCGGCCTGCCGCTCCACGTCGCTCAGCCCCGCGATCGAGGCCCGGTAGGCGGCGACCGCCTCCCTCGGCGTGGCGTGACCGCCGGTCCAGGCCGGCTTGGTGCCCTCCGGCCACGCATCGGGCACCAGCGCGTCGACCAGCTCGTGCTCCGGCGCGGCCACCATGTAGGTGGCGCCGAACAGCGTGTCCGGCCGGGTGGTGAACACCCGCAGCGGCCCGGCCGGCGTCGGAAAGTCGATCATGGCCCCGGTGGAGCGGCCGATCCAGTTGCGCTGCATCTGCTTGATCGGCTCGGGCCAGTCCAGCTTGTCCAGGTCCTCCAGCAGCCGGTCGGCGTACGCGGTGATCCGCATCATCCACTGCCGCAGCTTGCGGGTGAACACCGGGAAGTTGCCCCGCTCGGAGCGGCCCTCGGCGGTCACCTCCTCGTTGGCCAGCACCGTGCCCAGCCCCGGGCACCAGTTGACCGGCGCCTCGGCCAGGTAGGCCAGCCGGTGGTCGTCGATGATGCGGCGCCGCTCGACCGGTGACAGCTGGTCCCAGGGCCGCCCGTCCGGGGTGGGCCGACGGCCGGACTCGAACTCCTGGATCAGCTCCTCGATCGGCCGGGCCTTGCGCTGCTCCGGGTCGAACCAGGAGTTGAAGATCTTCAGGAAGATCCACTGGGTCCAGCGGTAGTAGTCCGGGTCGGTGGTGGCGAAGGTGCGGCGGTTGTCGTACGCCAGCCCCAGCCGCCGCAGCTGGCTGCGGTAGCGGCGGATGTTCTCCTCGGTGGTCTTGCGCGGGTGGGTGCCGGTCTCCAGGGCGTACTGCTCGGCCGGCAGCCCGAACGCGTCGAACCCCATCGGGTGCAGCACGTTGTAGCCGGCCATGCGGGCGTACCGGCTGTAGCAGTCGGTGCCGATGTAGCCCAGCGGGTGTCCGACGTGCAGCCCCTCCCCCGACGGGTACGGGAACATGTCCATCACCAGCAGCTTCGGGGCGTTGGCCCGGGGGTGGTCCGGGTCGGCGAGCGGGCCGGTGGGGTTCGGGGCGTGGAAGGTGCCGTGCTCGTCCCAGTAGTCCTGCCACTTGGCCTCGATCTCGTTGGCCAGCTTCGCCGTGTACCGGAACGGTGGGATGTCGGTCTCGTCCCGGACTGCCTCGGTCATCGTCGCCACCTCACTGTTCTGAACCCGGACATGAGAAAACCCCTCCGCAGGAGGGGTCGCCGTGCTGCCGCGTCGCGCGTCAGCACGGCCCGCTAAGGAGCAGGCGGCTCCGGGTCATACCGGCCAGTCTATCGGACCGCACCCGTCCCGGCATCCTCGTCCACCCACCGGTCGCGGGCGGGCACCCGCCCGAACCGGACGGCGCGGCGCATTCGTGCCGGCCGCCATCTACGCGTTCGGTCACAAACCAGGTGCGACCGGACGCGCGGTTGGGGGGCGGAACCGTGCCGGCGAGGTTAGCCTGTGGGCAACAGTCCGAACGGGGCGGCAGGACTCTGCCCGGGCGCGCGAACCCCTGGGTGGGTCTACGGCGTCCTAGTGTGCGAACGAACCAGCAGGAGGGTGCCAGTGACCGTTCCCCGCACGGGAGCCGAGCTCGGCGGCGCGCTGCCCATCGACGAGTTCCGCTCCGAGACCGACCGGATCGTGGCGAACATCGAGAAGGTCATCGAAGGCAAGACCGCCACGGTACGCCTGGCGCTGGCCGTCCTGCTGGCGGAGGGACACCTGCTCATCGAGGACGTGCCGGGCGTGGGCAAGACCAAGCTCGCCAAGGCGCTGGCGCGGTCCATCGACTGTTCGGTGCGCCGCATCCAGTTCACGCCCGACCTGCTCCCCAGCGACGTCACCGGGGTCAGCGTCTACAACCAGGACAACCACGCCTTCGAGTTCAGGCCCGGCGCGGTGTTCGCCAACCTGGTCGTCGGCGACGAGATCAACCGGGCCTCCCCGAAGACGCAGTCCGCGCTGCTGGAGTGCATGGAGGAGCGTCAGGTCACCGTGGACGGCACCACCTACGAGCTGCAGGTGCCGTTCATGGTGATCGCCACCCAGAACCCGGTGGAGATGGAGGGCACGTACCCGCTGCCGGAGGCGCAGCTGGACCGGTTCACCGCCCGCATCGCCGTGGGCTACCCGAGCACCGAGGCGGAGCTGGCGATGCTGGACACCCACGGCGCCCACGACCCGCTGCACGACCTGCAGCCGGTCTCCGACGCCAAGACGGTCTGCCGGCTGATCGCCACCGTCCGGGAGGTGTACGTCGCCGACAGCATCAAGCGGTACGCCGTGGACCTGGTCAACGCCACCCGGGAGGCGCCGGAGCTGCGACTGGGCGCCTCCCCCCGGGCGGTCCTGCACCTGATCCGCACCGCGCGGGCCATCGCCGCCCTGGACGGCCGCGACTACGTGCTGCCCGACGACCTGCAGTCCCTGGCCGTCCCGGTGCTGGCGCACCGGGTCATCTCCACCGCGGACGCGCAGCTGTCCCGGCGCACCACCGACGCGATCGTGGCCGACATCGTCCACCGCCTCCCGGTGCCGGACGACCGGCCCGGCTCCGGCCAGCGGTACCGGCCCGGTGACCGGCGCTCGCACGAGCGGTTCCAGCCCCGGGGACGGTAGCCGTGGGCAGCGCCCTGCGCGGGCTGACCACCCGCGGCCGGTCGTTCCTCGCGGCGGCCGGCGCGGCGGCCCTGTCCGCGGTGGTCCTGGGAGAGAAGGACCTGTTGCGGGTGGCCGTGCTGCTGGCGGTGCTGCCGCTGCTGGCCGTCGCGTACGTGGGGCGCAACCGCTACCGGCTGGCCTGCGTGCGCACCTGCGAGCCGCGGCGGGTGCCGGTGGGTGCCACCGCGCGGGTACGCCTGAAGCTGCAGAACCTGTCCCGGCTGGTCACCGGCACGCTGCTGCTGGAGGACCGGTTGCCGTACGCGTTGGGGACCCGACCCCGGCTGGTGCTGGAGCGCCTGGGCGGGATGCAGGCCAGCTCGGTGACCTACACCGTCCGTACCGAGCTGCGCGGCGTGTACGAGGTCGGCCCGCTGACCGTGCGGCTGACCGACCCGTTCGGCCTGTGCGAGCTGAGCCGGTCGTTCCCGACCGTGGACACGCTGATCGTCACCCCGAAGATCGTCGCGCTCCCGCAGGTCCGGCTCAACGGCGACTACTCCGGCACCGGGGAGAGCCGCAGCCGCTCGGTGGCCGTCCACGGCGAGGACGATGCGGCCATCCGCGAGTACCGCGACGGCGACGACCTGCGGCGGGTGCACTGGCGTTCGACCGCCCGGGTCGGCAGCCTGATGGTGCGCCGGGAGGAGCAGCCGTGGGAGAGCCGCGCCACGGTGGTGCTGGACGGGCGCGCCGACGCGCACCGCGGCGACGGGCCGACCGCCAGCTTCGAGTGGGCGGTGTCCGCGGCCGCCAGCATCGCCGCCTACCTGCGCGGCAACAACTTCCGGGTCCGGCTGGTCACCGACACCGGGGACCTGGACGCGGTCGACGCCACCGGTGACGGCCGCCTGCTGGAGCACCTGGCCGAGGTCCGTACCCGGCGGGACGCGGACCTGGGCAGGCTGGTGGACCGGGTCCGGCACCACTACGACGGCGGCCTGGTCATCGGGGTGTTCGGCCTGCTCACGGTCACCGAGGCCGAGGTGGTCGCCCGCCTGCGCGGCAGCAGCGGCCCCGGGGTCGCCTTCCTCATCGACAGCACGACCTGGCTGAACCTGCCCACGGAGGCGCGCGAGGCGGCCGACCGTGACCACCACGCCGCCGCGCTGACGCTGCTCGACGCCGGCTGGCGGGTGGTCGGGGTCAACCACGGCGCCAAGCTGACCGCGCTGTGGCCGAGGGTCAGCCGCCGCGGGTCGCAGGGCTTCGCCTGGCGCGCCGCCATGGCCGAGACGGTCGCGGGAGGTGTCCG
Source organism: Micromonosporaceae bacterium (assembly GCA_047459215.1). Lineage (GTDB taxonomy): Bacteria > Actinomycetota > Actinomycetes > Mycobacteriales > Micromonosporaceae > Natronosporangium. The sequence continues at coordinate 5,791 of VSBZ01000144.1, forward strand.
GTGACCTCGCACCGCCGCACCCTGGTCGCCGCGTGCGCCACCCTGCTGGCCAGCGCACCGCTGGCCACCATCTACGCGGGCCTGGGATGGCTGGCGCGGTGCGCGGTGGCCGTGGTCGCGGTGGCCGCCGCGGCCGCCGCCGCCCGGGCGCTGCGCGCCCCCCTGCCCGTCCAGGTGGTGGCCATGCTGGCCGCCCTGGTCGGGGCGCTGACCCTGCTGTTCTCCGGCGGCACGTCCCTGCTGGGTGTCATCCCGACCGGGCAGACCCTCGAGCGGTTCGGCGCGGTGCTGTCGCAGCTGCCCGCCGACGTGCAGGAGAACTCCATGCCGGTGGGGGACGTGGAGTCGCTGCTGCTGGTGACGGTGGGCGGCGTCGGCCTGGTGGCCGTGCTGGTGGACGTGTGCGCGGTCGGGATGCGGCGCCCGGCGCTGGCCGGGCTGCCCATGCTCGCGGTCTACTCGGTGCCGGTGGCGGTGTCGTTCGACGCCGTGCCGGTGCTGCTGTTCGCGATCGGCGCGGTGGGGTACCTGTGGCTGGTCGGCAGCGACAACATCGTGCGGGTCCGGCGGTTCGGCCGCCGCTTCACCGGCGACGGCCGGGACGTCGACCCGTGGGCGCCGTCGCCGCTGGCGGCCGCCGGTCGTCGCCTGGCGATCGTCGGGGTGGCGCTGGCGCTGCTGCTGCCGCTGGCGGTGCCGGGCATGACCACCGGCCTGATCGACCGGTTCGGCCCGGGACTGGACGGCGGCGGCGGCCTCGGCGGGGCGGGGCAGCTGAACCTGTTCGCGGAGCTGTACGGCCAGCTCAACCAGAGGGAGACCGTCGAGCTGGTCGAGCTGTCCACGGACGACCCCGACCCCTTCTACCTGCGGCTGGCCACCGCCGACCAGATCGGTGACACCGGCTTCCGGCCGTCGCCACCGGACGGGTCCCCGCTGAGCGGGGACCTGGCGACGCCGCCGGACACGGCGGGGATCACCTACCACGAGCACCGGGCGCAGGTCCGGGTCCACGACGAGTTCCAGATGGCCCTCGCCCCCACCTACGCGCATCTGGTGGGCGTGGAGGGGCTGAGCTCCCGGTGGCTGTACGACCGGGGGCAGCAGATCGTCTACTCCGGACGGGAGTCGGCGGGGGGACTGGAGTACGAGTTCACCTACCTGCGCCCGGAGTACTCCGCCGACGCGCTGCGGCGGGCGCGGCGGCTGCCGGCCGGCCACGACATCCAGGAGCGGTACGGGCGGGCGCCGCTGGTCCCGGAGGTGCGCTCCCTGCTGGACGAGATCGTGGACCCGGCCGACCCGCCCTACGACCAGGTGATCGACATCCTCAACCACTTCTCCCGGCGCAACGGGTTCCGGTACAGCCTGCAGACCGGGCCGGAGACCGACGCCCCCGCGATCGTCGACTTCCTGGAGAACAAGGCCGGCTTCTGCGTCCAGTACGCGGCCGCGATGGCGTGGCTGGTGCGCAGCGCGGACCTGCCCGCCCGGGTGGCGTTCGGGTTCACCCGCGGCACCCGCAGCGGCGACGGCGAGACCCGGGTGCTGACCAACAAGAACCTGCACGCGTGGACCGAGGTCTACTTCGACGGGTTCGGGTGGGTGCCGTTCGACCCGACGCCCGCCTCGCCGGTGGTCGGCGCCATCGACCCGGAGTGGGCACCGGACCCGGACGCGCCGCCCGACCGCGACCCGTCGGACCCGGACAGCCCGGACACGACCGCCTCTCCGGGGGCGGACCCGACGGCGACCCCAGCACCGGCGGATCTGGACCCCGAGGCCGGGCCCACCGGCGGCTTGTTCTCCAACAACGACGACGGCCCGCCGTGGTGGGCGGTCGCGGTACTGGCCGCGGTGGCGCTGGGCGCGCTGCCGGCGCTGAACCGGCTGTGGCTGCGCCGGCAGCGGCTGTCCCGCCGGTGGGCGCGCGTGGGCGGGGCACCGGACCCGGCACCGGGCACGGTCACCAGCGCCGACCCGGCGGCCGCCCACCGACACCGCACCCACCTGGCCTGGGACGAGCTGCTGGACACGATGCGGGACTACGGGGTGCCGCCCCACCCCACCGAGACCCCGCGGGCGACCGTCGGCCGGGTCCGTTCCGTCCTCGAACCGGTGGACGTGGGCGTCGGCGACGCCCTGGCGCTGCTGGCCAGGGCCGAGGAACGGGCCCGGTACGCGCGTCACCCCGACGCCCCTGACGGCCTCGTGGACGCCGTCAGGGCGGTACGCCGCGGCCTGGCCGCCCGGTCGGGCCGGGCCACGCGGGCGCGGGCGGTGCTCCTCCCCCCGTCGACGCTGCGGCGGTGGCGGATGGCCGTCTCCCGGATCCTCACCGGTACCGCGCTGGTGATCACCCGGCTCGGCGAGCTGACCACGCACCTGTCTCCGCGCCGCCTGGTGCGGCCGGCGCGCTGACCAGGTCGACGGCCCCTCCACCACGGGCCGGAGGAGGGGTCGGGGGTACGGTCAGCGGTTGCCTTCGGGGCGGCGACGCCAGCGTTCCTCGAGCCGGTCCAGCAGCGAGGACCGCCGGCCTGGACGGCCGGTCCTCCCGCCGTCCACAACCTGGAGGTGGAGGCCACGGGCACGTCGCTGCGACTGCATGGCGAACGCGGCCCCGCCCAGCATCACGACGAAGCCGACGACACCCAGCGGGAGCAGCCGGTTCATCGTGCCCAGGACCACCAGGGCCAAGCCTGCGAGGATGATGACCACGGCGAGGAAGAGCCGCCGCCGGGCGTGTACCCGCGGATCGCTGGCACGTACCGCCGAGGCGAACTTGGGATCCTCGGCAAGCGACCGCTCGATCTGTTCGAACAGCCGCTGCTCGTGTTCGGAGAGCGGCACGATAATCCTCCCCGGTCGTCAGACCGCAGCAGCCGGCCAGCTGCTTAGGCCAAGTCTACGAGGGTGGGGGCCGCTCGGAAAGCGGGACGTCACAGCCACCGCGGCGATTTCCGCGACACGCGACCGCGGCGCGCCCCGGCTGCCGCCCGCGGGCGCCACCCGCGTCTTCGGCGGCCCGTGTGCCGGTCGGGCCACGGCCGGCCGGTCGCGCTCCCCCGGTTAGGGGCCGCGGCCGCGCCGCCGCCGGGCGCTCACCGGTCGGGCCGGACCACCAGCAGGGGCACGAGCATCTCCGCGGCGGTCAGCGAGCCGTGGTAGGCGACCAGCCGGCCGACCGTCTCCGGCTCGTGCGCGGTCGCGAGCACCGCGTACCTCTCCCGGCACGCCACCACCACCTCTCCGAGCCGTTCCAGGTGCGGTGCCGCCACGGTGCCGAACCAGCCCTCGGCCACCGCCTGCTCCCGGCTGCCCACCCAGGCCGCGTCCCCCATCACCTCCCGCCACGTGGCGAGGACGTCGTCGGTGGCCCCGGCGGCGGGGTACAGGTACCGCACGCGTGGATCGCCCGCCACCGCCACCACCCCGTCCCGCAGGCGCGGGTCGGCGTCGAGGTCGATGCGCCGGTCGGCCGGCACGTTGAGCTGGCCGTGGTCGGCGGTGATCACCAGCGCGGCGTCGGCGGGCAGGCCGGAGACCAGCCGGTCGAGGATTCCGTCCAGCCGG
>VSBZ01000145.1:0-9202 GCA_047459215.1 Micromonosporaceae bacterium
CCCCGGACCAGGTCGGCGAGGAAGCGGACTCCGGCACCGACGGTGGGCCCGCCGTACGGCGCCAGGCCGAACGCCAGCGGCACCCCGATCAGGGCCAGGCCGATGGCCAGGCCGAGGGCCTGCCAGCTCAGGATCGCCACCCGGGGCAGACGCCAGGTCCACCGCGCCCGGGCCAGCAGCCGGACGGTCAGCACGGTGCCGGCGAGGACGGCGGCGAGGACAGCGACCTGACCCATGCCTCAGCCCTCCCGTTGCCGGGCCTGCTCCTCCAGCGCCCGGCGCAGCACCTCCGCCTCCGCGCCGCTGACCGAGCGGGCGAACCGCACCAGGGCCGCACCGCGGTCACTCGCACCGCCGGAGGCCCCGCCGGGCCGGGCGAGGTCGAGGGCGTCCAGCATGAGCTGGGCGATGTACGCCTCGCGGGGAGCGGCCGCACGGTACCGCCAGGCACGTCCGTCGCGGTGCCGGACCACCATGCCCTTGCCGGCCAGCCGGTCGAGGACGGTCATCACCGTCGTGTAGGCGAGCTTGCGGTCGGCCAGCGCGTCGGCCACCTCGCGCACGGTCGCGCCGTCGGTGGGGTCGGCCGGGGCCTCCCGCGCCCACAGCACCTCCATCACCGCGCGTTCCAGCTCGCCAAGTCCCGCCACGTAGCCGACTCTACTACGGCGCGTCGTAGTACGTTCAGTGGGCGGTCTCACACGCTCCGGTCGCCTGCGCGCTGGCCGGCGACCGCCTCGGCGACCCGGTGGGCGAGCTCCGCCCGCCCGGCCGGCGGACGGTCGAGCACCCGTGCTCCGCCACGAGCCCCTGGACCTGCTGCCGCCCGTCCGGGACCCCGGGCCGGGTCGGCCGCTGCCGGCTGCGCGCACACGACGCACGGCCCCGCCGGCTGCGGGCCTCGTACCCCGCCGGGTCGAACGCCCACCCGGGCGCCCGTCCCGCCGCCCCGTCCCCCGCGACGCGGGATCCGCTCCACTGTGGTGGCATCATCCGGCATCCCTCCGCGGCGGTGAGGTCACCGCTTGCGGGCGAACCACACCTCCTCCGACGGCCACCGGCGCGCCCACTCGAGCGGGACGTCCTCCGGTATGTACGTGTTGGTCGCGCCCTCCGGCGGCTGCACCTCGATCAGGTCCTCGACTTCGAAGCCGCAGTCGCGCAGCAGGCGGATCCGCTCCCCGTGGGGCAGGTAGAACTCGACCCCGCCGCCGTCGTCGGCCCAGGTGAGCCGGTACAGCCCGAACAGGTCCCGGACCAGGCGGTCGCCGACGGGTCCGGAGCCGGACACGCACAGCATCAGCAGCGTCGAGCCCCCCATGAAGACGAGGCGGCCCCCCGGTCGCAACAGCCGCGCCGCCTCCGGGATCCACCGGTACGGGTCGCACCACACCGCTGCCCCGTACTCGCTGATGACCAGGTCCGCGCAGGCGTCCCGCAACGGCACCCGTTCGGCGTCGGCGTGCAGCAGCGGGAACCGCAGCCGGAACTCGTCCTGCATCTGCCGCGCGGTGGCGAGTTGCTCGGCCGAGGCGTCCACCCCGACCGGTCGCGCGCCGCGGCGGGCCAGCCACGCCGACACGTACCCGGTCCCGCACCCCAGCTCGACGGTGTCCCAGCCGTCGACCTCTGCCGGCAGCACCGGCAGCCTCGACTGGGGGATCTCCCAGATCCCCCAGAACGGCTCCTCGGCCGCCCAGTGCCGCCGCGCCCGGGCACCGAAACTCTGCGCCAGCCGTGTGTCCCAGTAGCGGCGGTTGACAGCGACGTGGTCGGACGTGACGGTCGACATGCGCCCATTTCAGTTGACCCACGCCCCACGATCAACTGCGTTACCGTGCGGGCGCCCGCGCCTGGTCGGACCAGCGGGCACGGACGGAGCCGTTCGCTAGCGTGCCGACGGGTTGTCCCAGCGCAGGCCGGGGAAGCGGCCGACGTCCACGTCGTTGGAGCAGAGCGTCGCCTCCCGTTTCCATGGCGAGGCGGCGAGTGGCACGTCTGTGGTGAGGTTGCCTGCGTGCCCTCGTTGATCGTGTTCTCCCACCGGACGCGCGCGTCGCGGTGGGTTGGGGGAAGCCCGGATGCACCGCTTCGCTGACCAGGCGCGCCACGGCGGGATCTGGGGTGACAGTCGTCCACAGGAGACCATCATCTGTCGAGCAGCTGCAACCTCAAGAGGCGGGCATCATGAGGCCTACCGGTCGACAACCAGGGCACGGCGGGACCGACGCTGGTGGGATCAGGGGCCGGCGTGGTGTCGCGCCGGGATCCGGCGACGGCGGACGCAGACCAGCAGGGCGGCGGCCGCGGCGCCGGTGAGCAGGAGGTAGGCCCACCCGATCGAGGTGGTGGGCGCGACCGCGTGGGTACTGGCCAGCGAGTACGTCCCACCGCCGAGCAGGGATCCCACCGCGGTACCGGAGGTCTCCGCGAACGCCACCGCGGTCGCCACGGCCGGTACCCGTTCCGGCGCGAGGTCGTCCATCGCCTGCGACGAGATCCGGGGGTAGGTCACGCCCATACCGAGCCCCGCCAGGGACCACGCGGCGACCAGCACCGGCAACGCGGTCGGGGACGGCAGCACCGGGGTCAGCGCCAGGGAACAGAGCGCCAGCGCCGCGCACAGGACCACCAGGCCGAGCACCGCGCTGTCCCCGACCCGGGCGTCGAGCCCCGGCGGGCGCGTACCCGTGACCGCCCAGGCGAGCAGGCCCGCACCGACGGCGACGTTGCTGGCCACCACACCGTTGCCCAGGCCGTCGACGACCGCCAGCGAGACGATCCCGCTGCCGCCGAAGAAGGCCAGGCACAGGCCGAAGAACGAGGCGGTCGTGAGGAACCGCGACCGTTGCCCGGACACCTGGACCCGCAGGACACGCAGGCTGGCGACGGTGGCGGCGGCCAGTCCGGCCACCAGCATCGGGACGCCCCATCCGGAACGGGCGGCCGGGGCGCTCGCCGCCAGCACCAGCCCGAGCAGCAGCGCGACCGCGTTGCCGACGTCCGGCCGCTCGACCGTCGAGCGTCGCCAGGGGATGATCGCGGCGTCGCGCCCGACCAGCAGCCGGCCGACGAGCACCACCACCGCCGGCCAGGCCATCGCCGCCCGCCAGCCGGCCGCGACCGCGACGGCGGCGTTGAGGGCAGGTCCGGCCAGGGACGGCAACAGCCACATCACCGCGAACAACCCCATCACCCGGGGACGGAGCGCGTCCTCGAACAGCGCCCCGATGGCCGTCAGGCCGAGTCCGACCAGCAGCCCGCCCGCCAGGCCGCGCAGCACCATTCCGACCAGGATCCAGACCATGTCCTGCGCCGTGACCGCGAGCGCCACCCCGGCGAGGAACAGGACCGTGCCGACGGCGAGCGTCCACACCGGACCGATGCCCGCGAACCGGTCGGGACCGATCGCCAGTACCAGGATGGTGGTGAACGCGCCGGCGGTCAGCACCGCGCCGTACAGCGCGCTGCCGTCGAGCTCGGCGGAGGCCAGTGGCAGGACCGAGGAGTAGGCGATGCTGTGCACGGCGACGCCGAACTCGGTGAACAGCAGGGCGCCCAGCAGCCGCCCCCGTCGGCCGCGGAAGATCGCCCGCAGCGACACGTCGACGTCCGCGCCCCGCGGCCCGGTGGATCCGGCGCCGGCCGTGCCCGCGCGCGTGGCGTCGGGCGCGGCCGGGCGGCCGTTACGAGGACGGCTCGTCATACAGCTCCACCAGGATGCCGTTCGGGCCGGAGACGTACGCCGAGACGGTCCCCCAGTCGGCGCGGTGCGGCTCCACCGCGACCGTGCCCCCGCGCCGCCGGATCTCCTCGACCGCACCCGGCACGTCGTCGCAGCGGAACTGCAGCAGGGTCCCCCCGTGCGGCCGGACCCCCGGCACCGGGCCGCCCCGGTGCAGCGCGATGGTCGACCCGTCCGCTCGGACCTCCGCGTACCCGGCGGCCGGATCCCCCTCGACCGGCAGCCCGAGGACGTCCGCGAAGAACGCCGCCGACTCCTGGTTCTCCCGATCGGTCCGGGCGATGATGCCGACGTGGTCGAAGCGGATCTTCATGAGAGCCCCACCTCCGGAGCGTGTGATAGGATGCTAGCATCCTAGGTATGCAGGGACCGGAGCGCAAGGCGCAGTTCAACGTCTACCTGCCGCCGGAGCTGATCCGGCGGGTCAAGCACCAGGCCATCGATGAGAACGAGTCCCTATCGGCCCTGGTGGCCCGCGCGTTGACCGAGTACCTCGAACGCCGGAAGGGGGGAACGATGAAGGTACGCCCGCTGCGGTTCACCGACGACGTGCCGGCGATGCGCCGGTTCCTGGAGGCGCTGGGCCTGGTTCCCCGCATCTCCTCACAGGACGGCGGCTGGGTGAGCTTCACCTCCCCCGGCGAGGGGATGGCCGCCCTGCACTCGGCCGCGGGCAGCGACCGGGGTCACCGGGCCGGCGAGACGACCCTGTCGTTCGAGGCGGACGAGCCGCTGGAGGCGGTCCGGGACCGGCTGCACGCGGCGGGCTTCACCGACGCGCACATCATCGACGAGGCGTACGGGCGGGCGCTCATCGTCACCGACCCGGACGGGGTGGAGGTCGTCATCGACGAGAAGCCGACCGACCTGTACGGGTTCCGCCGTGAGCAGGCCGACGTGTGACGGGTACGTCCTGAAGGGCCGCGCCGGTCGGACGTGTCGGGCGCGCCGGTCGGACGTGAAGGCCGCGCCGGTCCGACCTGGCGGGCGCGCCGGTCCGACGCCACTCGCGGGGTCGCCGCGACCGATCGGGCGTCACTCCGGCTGGCACCGCGGGCACCAGACGGTGGTGCGCCCGGCGGCGCGGTCCCGCCGCAGGGGCGTACCGCACCGCGGGCACGCGGCGCGCGGGTCGTCGCGGACCCCGGTCAGCCACGACGGACGGGGCGGGATGCGGCCGGCGGGCATCGACGCGCGCAACACCCCGCGCAGCGCCCGGTGCAGGCGGTCGCGCTGGTGCGGCGTGAGGTCGCGGCACGGCGTGCGGGGATGGATGCCGGCACGCCAGAGGATCTCGTCGGACAGGAGGTTGCCCAGGCCGGCGATCACGCTCTGGTCCATCAGCAGCGCCTTGACCGCACCGCGCCGGCCGTCGAGCATCGCGTCGAGCTGCCGGCGCGACACCGTCGAGGCGTCCGGACCGAGCTCCGCCAGCGTCTCGGCCACGGCGTGCTCGTCGGGAGCCAGCCGGAGCCCCTGCAGCTTGCGCATGTCGCGGTAGCGAAGCTCCCCGTCGTCGGTGACGAACACCACCCGGTCGTGGCGGTGCCGCGGCTCGCCACCCGGTGACCACCGCAGGTCCCCGGTCATGCCGAAGTGCAGCATCACGGTCGGACCGTCGGTGCGGGCCAGCAGCCACTTGCCGTGCCGGTCAGGTTCGCGCAGCCGCCTTCCAGACAGGGCGCGGTCGAGCTCCCGCGGCTGGACCCCGTGCAGCACCCCGGCGTCGATCACGTCGACCCGGCGGACCCGTCGGCCGGTGCCGTGCTCGGCCACGACCGTCCGGAAGCCCTCCACGTCCGGCAGCTCTGGCATGGCGACCGCCCCCCGTACGCACCGCCTGAGGTCACCGTACGACCTGCGGGCGGCCCGACACTCTCGAACGCGCGGAGACCCCGTGGCCCACCACGCACCCGTGCCCCGGTGGCCGCTGCGACGCCCCCGACCGGCCGCCGACCGCTCCCCGGCGTCAGGGGCAGGGGGCGGTGAAGGGGCCCAGGTCCCGGGTGGCCGTGGTGAAGGTGCAGCCGTAGAACGGGTCGGCCACCACCGCCGGGTCGAGCACCTCGTCCCCGGCCGGCTTGATCCCGTGCTCGACCCAGGCGACCAGGTCGACGAAGGCGGTGACCAGCTCCTCGGCGGTGAAGTCGCAGTGGCCGACCCCGCGGATCGCGCGCTGGACCAGCCGGTCGGACAGGCCGTGGGCGGCCACCCGCTCCGCGTACACCTGCTCCATGGAGAACGGCACGAACAGGTCGCCGATGTCGTGCAGGCTCAGCACCGGCACCGGCGGGGTGCCCTCGATCACGGGCACGTTGGCCAGACCCTGGCGGACACGGCCGGACGGGTCCTGCGCCACCCGCAGCACCGACTCGTTGAGGGCCTGCTCGGCCGGGCTGAGCGCCGGGTCGGTGTCGAACTGGTAGACGGTGTCGGTGTTGTCCACCACCACGCCCGGCGAGCGGGGCACGGTGCCGTCGAGCGACCCGAAGCCCAGCAGGAACGTCGCCCACTGCAGGAACGCCGCGTCGAACAGCGGTCGCTCGCCGCCGGACCGCAGCTCCGTCATGGCCTTGAGGTTCTCACCGTCGGGGGTCAGTCCGGACGGCCAGGCGGTGGCCAGCGTGGTGGTGATCTGCGGGATGGCGACGCCGGTCCAGTGCTCCGGGTCGGGCGGGAACGTGATGTCCACACCGGCCAGCGCCGCCGCGACAAGGTTGTAGTCGAGGAAGAAGTCGAACAGCTCGTGGTCGCCGAGCACGCCGCAGATCGGCATCGCGCCGTCGTAGGTGTTCGGGTACTGCTCGATCGCCACCGCGGTGACGTGGCCACCCATCGACGCACCGGTGAGGTAGACCCGGTCGGGCGTGCCGACGATCGCGTTGAACAGCTTGGTCAGCTTGTGGGTGTCCTTGACGCCGACCGCGACGTCGTAGTCGTTCTTGGAGTAGCTGGAGGCCGCCCACGCGTACCCGTTAGCGAGCAGGAACGGCCGCAGCGGGTGGTTGTCCACGGTCAGCTCCAGGCTGTCGCCGCGGAACCCGTGCGCCCACATCACCAGGTCGCCGTTCCAGTTGTGCGGCACCTCGATCCGGTAGCCGGCGCCGGCGTGCACCCCCCAGTACCGGTCGCTGGGCAGGCCGGGGAGCGCGTCGAACGGGAGCTTGCTCTCGTCGATGAAATACTGCGGCGGCTTGCCCGCGAACGGGGGCGGCCCCGCCTGGGCCGTCCCGCCGACCCCCGACACGGCCAGCACGAGCAGCAGCGCGAGACAACTGTGGACGGCCCGGCGACCGGTCATGTCAACCCTCCTCGATGAGTGGCCGGAGCCGAGCCTTACTGGAGAGTAATGAACGTCACAACCCCGGCATCAGGCGAGCGTGGCGGACCGGGGGTAGGCGTCGGTGGGGTCGGTGATGACATTGACCAGGTACGGCACGCCGGCGTCGAACGCGCGCCGCAGCGCCGGGCCGAGCTGCGACGGCTTGGTCACCGTCTCGCCGGCGCCGCCCAGCGCGGCGACCACGTCGTCGTAGCGCAGCCCCGGTTGCAGGTCGGCGGCGACGTCGTACCCGTACATCGCCCGCATCGGATGCTTCTCCAGCCCCCAGATGCCGTTGTTGCCGACGACGATCACCACGGGCAGGCGGTGGCGCACCAACGACTCGGCGTCCATGAGGGAGAACCCGGCTGCGCCGTCGCCCATGAGCACGCACACCTGCCGGTCCGGGTAGGTGATCCGGGCGCCCATCGCGTACCCCATGCCGGTGCCCAGGCAGCCGAACGGCCCGGGGTCCAGCCAGGTGCCGGGGACCGCGGGTTCCAGGTAGCGGCCGGCGTAGGAGACGAAGTCGCCGCCGTCGCCGATGGTCACCGCGTCCCGGTCGAGCACGCGGCGCAGCTCCCCGTAGACCCGGGACGGCCGGATCGGCTCGGTGTCGGCGGCCATCTCCTCCTCGTAGCGGGCCGCCGCGGCCCGTTCCGCCTCGCGCAGCTCGGCCACCCAGCCGGAGCGGTCGACCGACGCGGGCTGGTCGGCCAGCGCGGTCAGGATCAGCGTCAGGTCACCGGCGGGCGAGGCCGCCGGGCTGACGTGCGTGGCGCGCTGCGAGGGCGCGTCCACCACGTGCACCACCTGGGCGGCGCCGAAGTCGCCGAACCCGAGCCGGAAGTCCAGCGGGGTGCCGACGACCACCACGACGTCGGCGCCGGCCAGCGCGGTGCGGCGGCAGCGGGAGAACGCCAGCGGGTGGTCGGGCGGCAGGACGCCCCGGCCCATGCCGTTGGCGAACACCGGCGTGCCGTGCGCCTCGGCCATCCCCCGGAGGGCCTCGACCGCGCCGCCGGCGTACACGTCCGACCCGGCGACCACCACCGGCCGCTGCGCGCCGGCGAGCACCGCGGCGGCCTTCGCCACCTCCTCGGGATCCGGCTGCACGACCGGCACCGGTACGGCGACCGGCTCGGCCACCTCCGCGGTGGAGAACGCCACCTCCAGCGGAAGGTCCACGAACACCGGGCCGCGGTGCGGGGTCAGCGCCGCGCGTACCGCCTCCGCGACCCGGTCGGGGATCTCCTCGGTGGACATGACGGTGGCCGCGTGCCGGGTCACCGCGCGGACCAGCGGCAGGTGGTCGATCTCCTGCAGGCTCCCGGAGCCCCACCGGAACTGCGGCGCCCGGCCGCCGAGCACGACCACCGGCGCACCATTGAAGTGGGCGGTGGTGATCCCGGACACGCCGTTGGTGACCCCGGGCCCGGCGGTGAGCACCGCCAGCCCGGGCCGCCGCTGCAGCTTGGCCACGGCCTCGGCCGCGAACACCGCCGACTGCTCGTGGCGCACGTCATAGATCGGCATCCCGGTCCGGTGGGCGGCGTCGTACAGCGGGAACACGTGCCCACCGGAGAGCGTGAACATCTCGGTGACGCCGTAGGCGCGCAGCGTGGCCAGGGCGAGCGCGCCACCGTGACCTTCGATCCGTCCCGTGCCTGCCATCCGCGCAGCCTATCGTGCCCGTACCCGCAAAGACCCGGGCGGCCGCCGGTGTCAGCGGCCCCGGAACGTGGGCTGGCGCTTCTCCACGAACGCCGCCATGCCCTCCCGCTTGTCCTCAGTGGCGAACAGCGCGGCGAACAGCTGGCTCTCCCAGGCCAGCCCACTGGCCAGGTCGCGGTCGAGGCCACCGTCGATGGCGAGCTTGGCGGCCCGCAGCGCCTGCGCCGGGCCGCCGACGTACGCGCGGGCCATCTTCACGGCCTCGGCGTACACGTCGGCCGCGGGTACGACCTTGTCGGCCAGGCCGATCCGCAGCGCCTCCTGGGCGTCCACCATCCGGCCGGAGAAGATGAGATCCTTGGCGCGGGCCGGGCCGATGAGGCGGGGCAGCCGGTGGGTACCGCCCGCGCCGGGGATGATGCCCAGCTTGATCTCGGGCTGGCCGAGCTTGGCGTGCTCGG
>VSBZ01000146.1:0-9157 GCA_047459215.1 Micromonosporaceae bacterium
GCAAGCGCCCGGGCTGACGGGACCGGGGGGCGCCGCCGGCCGCGCCGGTGGCCGGGGCGCCCCGGCAGCGAGGGCCGGCCTGTGCCGGCCCTTCCGTCTGCCCGGGGCCGGGCGTCTGCCCGGGGCCGGGCCCGCGGATGGGTCAGGCTGATCGTGGGGTCAGGTCGGTCGGGGTCGTGGGATCACGGTCCGGTCCCCGCGGGTGTCCAGGCACGGGCGGGCAGGGCTACAGGAGCTGACCCTGGCCGCGTCGCCGTCCCCACAGCAGCAGCGTCAACAACAGTCCCAGGACTCCCACCACCATGAGCACCCACCCGGCCACGTTGATGTCGAGCCACCAGAGGCTGAAGTCGACGGCGAAGGCGAGGATGCCGCCGACCGCGATGAGGAAAATGCTGACGCCTATACCCATATGCGGTGCCCCTCCCCTATGCCCGTAGGTGCCGGGCACCACTCCATCTACCCGGTGCGCAGGGCTTCACACGCGTGTGTACGGAGGGTCGCCGGGTGGGTGTGCGTGCTCCCACCCGGCGACCTCGACCCTCGCCCGGGCACCGGACGCTAACGACCGGAGGAACGTGCTCCGGTGCGCGTCGCGCCGGTACGGGTCGTCCGGCGGGTCGCGGTCTTGCGCGCCGGCGCCCGCTTGGTGGTGGTCTTCCGCGCGGGTGCCCGCTTCGCGGCGGTCTTCTTCGCCGCCGCCTTCCTGGCGACCGCCTTCTTCGCCGCCGCCTTCTTCGCGGCCGCCTTCTTCGCTGTGGCCTTCCTGGCAGCCGTCTTCTTCGCCGCGGCCTTCTTGGCAGCCGCCTTCCTGGCAGCCGTCTTCCTCGCCGCCGCCTTGGCGGTCCGCTTCCGCGCCGGCGACGTGGTCTTCCTGGCAGCCGCCCTCCTCGCCGTGGCCATCGGTTCCTCGGCCATGGTGCCCCTCCCTCAGGACGTGGTGACGGGTCACGGTGGGTGCCGGCCGGCACCGGTCAACGCGCCCGTTTCCCCTCATGTCAGTACTCTGTACCTTAGAACACTCAGATACCACGATTCACTAGAAAACACGCGGAACTTCTATAGTAGAAGTTCTCGTCGCAGACACGGCGCTTTGGGTTAAGAGGGTCAGGCCGACGAGACGGCGCGCAGGTGCCGCGACCCGTGTGCGTCGGGAGCCGGCCGCGGCCCCTGCCAGGGGCAGGTGGAGCTGGCCGCCGCCTTCGACCCTCAGCAGGCGAGCGGCACCGTCGGCACGGTGAGGGCGGATCGGCACAATGACCGCCGGTACCGCAGGGTGACAGTCAGGTCGGTACGGTGACAGCCGGTACCACGCATGCCAACCAGGTCGGCGCGGTGGCAGCCGGTGCGGAGGGGTGACAACCGGTGACGACCAGTGACGGCGCGGGCCCGCGACCGGCGACCCGCGGCACGCAGCCCTCAACCGCCGGTCTCACCACCAACGGCACCACCGGCACCGGCACGACCCGCGGGGCGCTGCGGCGGAGCGCTCGTGAGCGGCGCCGTCTGCAGCGACCTCGCCGACGGTCGCCTCGACGCCCCCACGGCCGGCGACCTGCCGGTCGGCCGGCGCCGCCGCCGGCAGCGCACCACCGGCTCGAGGCAGCGAGCACGGGCGTCGACCGCCGGCCGGCGGCCGTGCGCGACGGGGCGGCCGCCGGTGGTCGGATCACGCCTGCGACGTGGGGGTTCACATCGGCCATGAGCGGGCAAGCGTCCACTATCTTCCGTCCATCCCGTCGCCGCATCATCTATGACATACGACTATTCGGGCGTAATGTGAAATTACAGTGAGTTGGCTAATAGCCCGGCAAGAAGCAGATTTCACTGCACACCTCTGCGCCGACCGTCTATGTTTCCATCCATCGCCGACACGAGCACCACTCGGTCGGAGCGAAAAGGACCACCTACCACCCGGTCTGACGTGAGGTTGGGGGGAGACGGACATGCGCCAGCTCGACTGGGAGTGAGGGTCCCACTCGGGGCCAGTAGGGCCTAGGCTTGCCGACGGAGCCCTTGCACCCCGGCGAGGAGGTCCGTTGAGCGGGCAGACGGAAGCCGACCGGCACCTCAGAGTGCTGGTCGGCTTCGTTATCTTCGGTGGTCTGGTCGCCGTCGCCTGCTCCGTGCTCCGACTACTGGTCCACCCGACATCCTTCCCCTTGCTCCCGGTGCTCGCGCTGGCAGCGGTGGTGGTGCTCGCCGACCAGGTGCGCGTCACGATCCGGATCCGGTCCCACCACCTGGCCCAGGCGTGGGTCGACGTGGCGGCGCTGGTGGCGCTCGCCTTTCTACCGCCGGCGTGGGTGGTGCTCGCGACGGCCGGCGGGATGGCGGTCAGCAAGGCGTTGCGGCGGGTAGCGCCCATGCGGCTGGCCTTCAACGTCGCCAAGTCCAGCGCGACCGCGTTCGTCGGCGGCGCGGTCCTGTTGGCCTTCGACGCTGACGGCTCAGCGAACACCCCGTCCGACCTCGGCGTGCTCGCACTCGCCTTCGTCGCTATGACAGTTCTCGATGAGTTGCTCGCCAACTCCGCGTTGGCGCTGGCGTCGCGGACCCGGATCAGGGACCGGTTCCGCGCGAACCTCGACATCCGCCTACTGGTGATCGCCGGCAGGTTCGGCCTTGTGGCCGCGGTGATCCTCCTCGTGGGACGGGCGCCGGAGCTCCTGTACGGCGTACCGGTGGTGATCGCGGTCGGTCACCTGTGGCACGAACGGTGGGTACGGACCCGGGAGGAGCGCCTCGCCTGGCAACAGCTGGCACGGACCACCGAGGCGTTCAACGGCGTGGACCTCGACGTGGTGGTCCAGGCGGCGGTCACCGGTGGGGCGCGGCTGTTCTCCGCCGACGAGCTGGAGGTGGAGCTGTGGCTCGGCCTCGACCGGCGGCTCGTCCGGGGCGACGCCGACGGGGTGCGGTACGACGGCGACCCGGCACAGGCGCCGCGGGACAGCATGAGCGTGTACGCGGTGCCACTGCACGGCTACCAGGGGCGGCGTGACATCGGGGCGGTCAGGCTCCGCTTCCGCGACGAGGTACGCATCTCCGACCGGGAGGAGGCGATGCTGGCCAGCTTCGCCGCCTCGCTGGACACCGCCATCCGCAACGCCGCGGCATACGGCCAGCTCGACGAGGCCACTCAGGCGCACGCGCACGCCGCGACGCACGATCCGCTCACCGGTCTGGCGAACCGGCGCGAGCTGGAACACCAGCTCGCCGAGGCGCTGTCCCACCCGGGCAGCGTCGAGTCCAGGATCGCGGTCCTGCTCATCGACCTGAAGCACTTCAAGGAGGTCAACGACACCCTCGGGCACCTGACGGGCGACCGCGTCCTCACCCAGATCGCCCAGCGGCTGGCCGACCACGTCCGTCCGACCGACCTGGTGGCACGGTTCGGTGGCGACGAGTTCGTGGTCGTGTTGCGGGACGCGCACCGTCGGGAACGGGTGGAGGCACGGGCGGCGGACCTGCTGCGGCGGCTGTCGGAGCCGGTGGTGGTCGAGGGTCTTCCGATCATCGTGGAGGCGAACGCGGGGCTGGCCCTGGCGCGTGAGGCCTGGGAGAACGCACCGTCCACGAGCGGCGGGACGGCCCTGAGCGCCGCAGGCGGCACCTCGGTCGCCACCGACGCCGTGGGCGGGGTCCCCACGGTCGCGGACGGCGACTGGGTGGCGGAGGTGATGCGACGCGCCGACGTCGCGATGTACCAGGCCAAACGCAGCGGCCGGCAGCTGGTGACCTACGCACCCAGTGGGGACGTCGCCGACCGCCAGCGGCTGGCGCTGGCCGGGCAGCTTCCGCAGGCGGTGGCTCAACGGCAGTTCGTGCTGGTGTACCAACCGATCGTGGAGCTGGACACCGGGCAGGTGGTCGGGGCGGAGGCGCTGGCCCGGTGGGCTCACCCGCAGCGCGGCGAGCTGGAGCCGCGGCTGTTCCTGGACCTGTTGGAGCGCTCCAGCCAGCTGGGCGAGTTCACCGCGGCGGTGCTGGAGGAGGCACTGACCGCGGCGAACCTGTGGAAGACCAGTGGGCACACCCTGTCGGTGTCGGTCAACATCTCGCCTCGCAGCCTGCTCGACGAGAACCTGCCCATGATGGTGGCGCGGGCCCTCTCGGCACACGGCATCCCCGCGGAGCAGCTGTGCCTGGAGCTCACCGAGACCCTCGCGATCAGCCAGCTGCAGACCGTCGACCGGGTCCTCGGCGGCCTGCGGGACCTGGGGGTACGGCTGGCCCTGGACGACTTCGGCACGGGCTTCTCGTCGCTGTCGGCGCTGTCCCGGATCCCGGTCCACCAGCTCAAGATCGACCGCAGCTTCGTGGCCGCGCTACCGGCCGACCACCCGGACTCCGCGCAGAAGCAGCAGGCCCTGGCCGTCGTGCGTTCGACCGTGCAACTGGGTCGCGCGCTCGACCTGGCCGTCGTCGCCGAGGGTGTCGAGACCGCGACTCAGCGCCTGACACTGTGGGAGCTCGGTTGCACCCACGGTCAGGGTTTCCTGTTCGCCGCACCGCTTCCCGCCGACCGCCTCCTGACCACGCTGGCTCGCGGGGTTGACGGTCGGCCGGGGACGTTGGCGACGCCGATGGGCCACGACTCCAAGGTCATCCACCTTCCGCGGCCGCGGACGTCCGACGACGTCCGCGCCGACGACGGCCGGTCGTGGGAAGGGCGGTGACGCGACCGCCCGCGCCCGCACACGCCCACGGCGGCGGACACCCACCGCCGCGCCCGCGCGCCCGCAGCGCCGGAAGCGCCGCGAGTGCGCCCCGGGCGGAGTGGCGCGAAGGGTCGAAGGGACGCTCAGGACCTGCGGGGCACCGGCGTCCGGGTGCCCTGCGGTTGTTGACCGCCGGCCGCGCCACCGTTCGCGCCGACCGTGGTCAGCGAGCGGGGCTCCAGGATCTCGACGATCGTGGGATGCGACGCCAGCTCGGTGATGAGCGCGCGCAGGTAGTCCGCCACCGAGGTGCCGGCCCGCTCGGCACGCGCCCGCACCATCTTGTGGACGTCATCCGGTACATTCCGGATCTGGATCGTCTTAGCCATGTTTACGTTATACATGCGTACCACCCCGGTAGCGGGGATTGTGAGCGCATGGCGGGCAATGTTCGGTGACGGCGACCCCGGCGACGGCTCCAGATCCCCGACTCCCCCAGCTCCAGATCCCCGACTCCCCCGGCTCTGGGTCCCCGAGGCACCGGCTCCCGGCCCGGGAGTCAGCCGCCGGAGTCCCGGCCCGGAGTCAGCCGCCGGGCTCCAGGCCCGGCTCACCCGAGCTTCAGATCCGTGGCTCATCCCCGCCAGCGGTCGGAGACCGGCCACTCGTACGGCAGGTCGTCGGGCAGGTCGCCGCCGAAGCGTGGCCGGTAGTACGCCGGGTCCTTGCGCAGCAGCGCGGAGCGGTGGCTGCGGTGCAGGGGTTCCCACCCCAGCCACGGCGGCAACTCCCCCGCGGCCGCCAGCTCCGGCTGCGTGCGCGCGACTCGACCAAGCTCGGCGACCAGGGTCTCCGCGACCGTGTCAGCCCGGCCGCCGGCCGTCCACGCCGCACACATCTCCAGGCCGTACCGCACGAGCGCCTCGTCGTAGCCGGCCCACATCTTCGCCACGGGATGGTGTCGCCACCCGTAGCCCGGCACCCTCATCGCCCGCAGCACCTGCAACGTCTCCACGCGCTGCTTGCCGAGCCGGCGCACGTCGAGCACGGCCGCGCTGGCGGCGAAGTCCGGGTACGGAAGGAACGTCTGCACTAGGCCGTGCTGCCGTACGGTCGGGTGAGGATCTCGAGGTTGTGCCCGTTCGGGTCGTCGAAGTACAGCCCACGACCGCCGTCGCGGTGGTTGATCCGTCCCGGCTGGCGGTGGTGGGGGTCGGCGTAGTAGGGGATCCCTGCCGCCCGGATCCGCGCGAAGATCTCGTCGAACTCGTCGTCGCCGACCAGGAAGGCGTAGTGCTGGGTGGGGATCGGATCCTGGTCGGTCTCGGCGATGTCCAGCGTCACGCCGTTGCTGGTGATCACGGGAAGGAACCGCCCGTACGGTGGACCGACCTGGAGGCCCAGGACGGAGGCGAGGAACTCGGCCGTCGCCCGGGCGTCCGCGGCGGCGACGATCGTGTGGTTGAACTCGACGGGCACTGGCGCCACCCCCTCGCCCACGGCTGTTGCCCCAGCGTAGCCAGCGGCCGACCCGCGCACCGCTCGTGCCGGTGATGTCGCCCGGGCCCGGCCGCGGTGAACCAGGCACGCCTTGTGAACCGCGGCGCGCCCTGTGACTACCCGCGCTCCCCGGTGGGCATGCGGCGCGTGCCACCGCACCTGCGGCACGCCTCGCCGCCGCCTCCCCGGCGCCATCGGCGACGGTCATCTCGCTCGCCGGGTCACGAGCAGGACGGTGTCGACCGGGCCGTCCCGGTCCGCGACCATGAGCAGCCGCTCCAGCACCTCCACGGTGCTGGCGACGGTGACCTCCCGCCCGTCCCGGTGCGCCACGCGCCAGCCGTCTCCGCGGCGCTGTGCGTACGCGAGCACGTCGCCGGCGGCCGGGCCGGGCGCGGACGGGTCGTCGGTGAGAACTTCCACGGACCAGTGACGGTCCTTCGGCGGAGGGATCACAGTGGGCAACCTCGGCTTCCTGGTGGAGCTGGGCCGGCGCCATCATCACCGGCCAGGTGTGGCCTCGACGTGGCCGACGCGCCGCGCCGGCCCGCCGACCGGCCTCGCGGGCACCCCGCCACGCCATTAGGACGCGTGTACGATAACCTTCCCGCTCCCACCGGGGCCGACCGTCCACAGGCAGCCTGGTTGTCCACAGAACCTGCCCGCCAAGCTACGCGACAGGAACTTGAGCAGTCGCTCGATTGACGAGTCGGGGCGCCTCGCCCGTACGGACGGCCTCATCGCACATGTGCACGCTTGACGATTGTGGACGACCGGTCCGCGACGGTCCCGGGTCATGCACGGGCGCGGTCAGCGCTGGATGTCGCGCGACGCACCGCGCCGCCACCACCACACGCACCGTTTGGCGGCGTGCCGTCCGCGTACGACACCGTCAACGCGCGGCACGAGACAACGCCCGCCGCCACCTCCACGCAAGACGATCCGTCAGCGCATGGCGTCACGGATCGCGTCCCGCACCCGATCGCTGACGGCCAGCAGCGGGCCGGCGAACAGGTTGGCGGCCGCCGTCTCCACGCCCGCGTGCGGGCGGGTCGGCGCGAACCGCTCCGCCGTCAGCAGCAGCGTGCCCAGCCGCTCCCGCTCCTGCGGCGGCAGGTGTTGCGCCAGCCGCGGGAACTCGTACCGCTCCTCGCGCTTGGCGTGCATGAGCACCATGTCCCGCAGCTCGATCAGCCGTTGCTCGAAGTCCGGGTGGTCGACACCGAGGTCCACGAGGTCCGCCAGCAGCCGCTTGGCGTCGTGCTCCTCGGCGAGCCGGGCGTCGATCACCGCGTCCTCGACGCCACCGGCACCGCGCCCCCGCGGATGGACGACCTCCTCCTCCGCCGTCTCGTGCACGGCCAGCAGGCGCACCAGCTCCTCGAACCGGTCCCGCCGGGCGTCACCGGTGTCGTGCAGCACGCGGCCGAACAGCTCCTCGATCCGGGCGTGCTGCGCCAGCAGCAGGTCCAGCACGTCAGCCATGGCTGCCCATCCCCTTCTGCCGCAGGCTCGCCACCGGGTGCGGTCCGCCCGGCTCGATCCGGTACTCGTCGCCGAACTTGTCGCGGTGCATGTCGATGACGACCTCGCTGGGCGGCTTCTCGCCGCCGTGGAGGTGACGCTGCATCCACTCGAACCGTTCGTGCATGTCCCGCACGTACCCCGTACCCAGGGTCGTGAGGTCGATCTGGGTGGCGAGCAGGTGCCGCACGTACTCCCGGTTGGGCTCGAAGCGCACCGGCTCGGGCAGCGCGGGCGGCAGCAGCTCCTCCGGCTCCCGTCCGTCGAAGCGGCGCAGCAGGTCGCACGCGGCCTGCAGGTGGGCGAGCTCCATGTTCAGGTGCAGCTCCCAGATCCGCTTCACCGCGGGGTCCGGCTCCTGCTGCAGGAAGGAGTAGTACAGGTAGCACTCGTTGTACTCGTGGTTGAGCAGCTGCTCCCACCAGGTCTCGCCCGGGTCGACCAGCGACTCGTAGTGGGTGACGTGCTCCTGCTCGATGAGCCCGATCTCCTGGTACAGCTGCCGCGCGATCGGCTCCATGTACTGCGGCCCGACGTTCATGTAGAAGTTCATGGTCTGCTGCTCGGTCGCCATGATGGTCAGGGCGTGCATCTTGGACAGTGGCGCGGCGGTCGCGCGGTCGTACGGGTCGCGTACGTTGTCGTACGGGTGCCGGTGCTGCACCACCGTGGGGCGGCCGGGCATCACCTCGGTCAGCTGGTCGACCACCTTCTCGGCCTTGCGCCGCTCCACCAACTCGAACAGGTTGGCGTAGCGGTAGAGGTGGTCGAAGTCCTCCAGCACCCCGAACTCGTACGCCTGCTTCAGGTACGGGTCCGGCTCCATCCGCGCCACCCACGCGGTGAGGTCCACGGCGACCTGCTCGTACGCGATCGTGGTCTCCAGCGCGCTGGGGATCCCGGGCAGCAGCCAGTTGACCACCCGCTGCTGCTGCGACTCCACGTAGCGCAGGAAGGCGAGCCGCCGGCGCACGTCCGGGTCGGGGCAGTGCCGGGCCAGGTGGTGGTCGAAGAAGACCGCCTCGGTCTCGATGCCGTTCATGGCGATCACCCGGCAACGGGTGTACGGGTCGGCCTCGTCCGGGTCGATGGGGCCCACGTCGAGCTCCCGCCAGTTGCGGATCTGGTCGTCGAGCGCGATGCCCTGGTGCTCCAGAGGGTTGAACACGACGCTGCCCTCCCTACCGGCGAACGCCTTGACTCCCACGTCTCACCGCCTGTGGGCACCGTACCGCTAGTTTGTAATCTTTTGCACTGTTTACCGCCAAAGACCGGTTGTCGCGACGCCGTGCCGACCCACGCCGCCGCGGCGCCCTGCCCTCCGCGGGACCGGCGTTGCCCGCGGTACCGGCGTTGCCACTGCGGCACGGGTGTCGCCGCCGGGGAACGGACGGTGGAACCACGGCGGCGTGCCGTTCGTCAGAACGGCGTGCGCAGCGCACTGGCGGCGGCGGTGGCGGGTACGGTGC
>VSBZ01000147.1:0-9078 GCA_047459215.1 Micromonosporaceae bacterium
CCCTGCCCGACGTCGCACCGGCGGAACCGGGCGGACCGGACCACTCCGGCGACGAGACCAACGCCGACGACAACGACGCCGCCGCGAAGCTACGCCGGCTGCGGGAGGACGCCGAGCGCCGGCTGGCCGCCTACGACGGTGTGCGCTCCCAGGTGTCCGAGCAGCTCACCACGGTGGAGTCGCCGGACCGTGGCGTCCGCGTGACCCTCCGCGGGACGGCCACGCTGGTGGACATCTCGGTCGACGACACCCTCGTCGACCGGGATCCGCAGGACCTGGCCCTCACGCTCCTGGCGACGATCCAGTCCGCCTACGCGCAGGCCGCCCAACAGCTCACCACGCTGACGCAGCAGCTCGTCGGCCCGGTGCTGGACATCGCCGCGCTCGTCGACTCCGCGCGCCAGCCCGGCCCGGCCAGCGACCCCACAGCTTCGCACGGAGGTCCGGGTGGACGGACTCGCCGCTAACCTCGACCAGCTACTGACCTGCCGCGACCGGCTGGCCACACTCCAGGCCGACGCGACCAACATCGCCGCTCTGGCACGGGACGCGGACCCCGAGTGGTACATCTGGGGCGCCGTGGGGGCGCCCATGGCCCAGATCTACTGGAACTTCGCCAACGATCTGCACCACCACCTGGAGCTGCTCGCCACCTCCCTCAACGACCGGGTGACCACCATGGACGTCACCGTCCAGCTGTACGAGGCGGCGGAGCAGACGATCATCACCCGCCTGGAGCGGGCGGCGCGAGGTGACAGCGACGTCACCAACGACCCGACCGGCGGAGCGGTCGCATTCTCTCCCCTCGGCGTGGACGTGGTGCGGTTCGACCTGCGCAGCGACCTCCCCTTGATCTCTAACCGGATCCGCGCTTACGAGGCGGCCGTGGACGGCGACGTCGCCAGTGTCCAAGGCGCCGCGGCCGCGCTAGCGGCACACCTGTGGGCCCTCGGTACCGACCCGGTGCACTGGCTGATCACCGCTGGTCTGGGGTTTCTCGTCGACGTGCTGCAACCGATAGAGGACCTGCTGGGGTTGGTCACCGGGAACCCCGAGCGTATGGCAGGCGAGATCGACAAGTGGCGACGGGTGAGTGGCGCGCTGAGGCCACTGGCCGAGAAGATCCGGGCGGCAGCCGACGCCGGGCTCGCCGGCTGGGAAGGCCTCGCCGCCGACACGGCCCGCGCACGGCTGCATCAGTTCGCCGACGGTGTGGCCTTCCTCGCTGCTGACGTGGACCGGCTGGCCGCCCTGATGGACATCGCCCGTACCCTCATGGAGCTCATTCAACAGATCCTCATCGGATTGCTCGCCGCGCTGGTGCAGTGGCTCATCCCCACCTGGACGGCGGCGATGGCCGCCGCCGTACCCACCGCGGGCGCCTCCACCGCCGCCGCCGCCGCGGCGACCACGGCACAGGTCTCGGCCACCACCGCGCGGGCGACGCAGTTCGTTCACCGACTGGTGGCGCTCCTGAAGCAGATTGTCAGCATCATCCAGAAGATGGCGTCGGCACTGGCCGAAGCTTCAAAGGTGGCCTTCCGTCCGCCGGGGAGGATCGGCAACTACGCTGTCACCGAGCTCGGTCTGGCCCTGCGTCGGTACCTGACCAGCGGCCCCACGTACGCACCAGGCCTGGCGGGCATCGGCGAGTCGGCGTGGCGCGGAGCCGGCGCTTCCCGCGGCAGCGGAATGTCCGAGGAAGAGATCGCGGACAGGCTCGACCCGGACCGATGACCAGAGCCAAGCAGAAGCTCAAGCTCGGCCAGATCCCCATCCAACGCCACCCCGACGCCTCGTACCAGGTTCTGCCGTACCCGGACCCGCCGCCACACCTGCCGGCCGGGCACGGGGGCCTGGTGGTACAGAACTGGTACCGACGACGGCTCATGGACAAGGGAGCGACGCTGCTCCCGCGGGATCCCATGATCGGGGTGGACGGGAAGCCGGCGTTGTGGGGCTGGGGCACTGCCCTGGTCGTGCTTCCGGCCGGTCAGCACCTGGTCCAGGCGCAGCTGGGCACGGCCGAGGCCGAGCGGATGGTCACCATCGCCGACGGCGAGGTCGTCACGCTCGAGTACGCGGCACCCCGCAACTCGTTCTGCCGGGGGGTGCTCGGCCCGCCCCGCCAGCGCCAGCCGGGCCTGTCGTACGGCAACACCCTCTTCGGCATCCTGATGGTGTACCTGCCGCTGGGCACGTTCGTCGACGCACACGACTATCCGCTCTACACCGTCGGGTACCCGACCGTGGCGTCACTTCCGGCCGCCTTCGTCGCCGCGGCACTCATTCAGCGCCACATCGACCGGCGCGGCCGGATCCGCGCCGCCGGCCCCCCGGTGCCCGTCCGAGCGGTGACTGCCGGTGGCGCTCTGCAGTTCCTCGACGGCGAGCCGGAACCCGTGGACGACCCGTCGGGGCACCCGGGGAAACGGCCGCGCGCCACCGCGGAGCTGCCGCACTTCCTCGGTGCCGCGCCACCGCCTGAGCCGGTGGAGGGCTACGGAGCCGTCGTGCTCACCTCCTCGTTCCGCACAGAGGTGACCACCACCATGTCCTGCTGGTCGCCGCATGCCGTGTCGACCTGGACTCCCCTGCCGACCGTGCGGATCGACGGGCGACCCGTGCCGGCGAGCTGGTCGACGTGGTGGTACCCGTTGCCGGCCGGCCCGCACGAGATCGAGGTGACGGAACCCGCCTCCGCCCGGCTGCGGGTCGAGGTGGTGGCGGGCCGCACGCACTACGTCCACTGCCGGGCGAAGATCCGGATCGTCCGCGACCGCACCGACAGCCACGTGGTCGACCAGCGGGCCACGGTCACGCTCCGGCCCGACAGTCCGCGCAGGGGCCGCGCCAAGGCCGTCCGCAGCCGCATCGTCACCTGAAGCTCACGGTCCGTCGTCGCCTGAGGGCGCCGGGCCGCATACCGGGAACACCCGTTGACAAGGGCGGCACCGGACTGCATGATCCGTGCAATCGAATGCAGGGAGCGTGCATGACCACGGTCGGGACACCCGCCCCACGCAGGGTCACCGCTGCGCGACGAGCGCACCACGGTCCGCATCCGACACCGCTGTCGAGCCGGCATCGGCCGGAACCCACCCGGCCGCGCTGAGGAGCCCGTATGGACGTACCTCTCGTCGACGACCATCACACGGTCCGGAGGTCCGATGTGTGACCGGAACACCGCGCTCCGGGCGTCGGCTCGCCGGGGCGACACGACCCCCCGACGACCGAGTCCCGCGGTCGCGGGGTGGTGCTCCAGCGCCGCCGCCAGCCCGTCGGCGGGCGGGTACGTGCACGAGAGCCCGACGTCACCTCGACGGACTCCCACACCAACCGAAGCGACCAACGCACCCGCAGCAGAGAACCCAACCGCAGGAGACGACTCATGAGAATCCCGATCCGGGCGGTCGGCGCCATCGCGGCGGCGACCGCACTCGTGCTCGCCGGATGCGCCGACGACGGCGAGGGCTCGTCCGGCACCGACGAACCCATCATCATCGGCGGCACCCTCGGGCTGACCGGCACCTACTCCGGGCCCTCGGCCGCCTACAAGGCTGCGTACGACCTGTGGCTCGAGCAGGTCAACGCCAACGGCGGCCTGCTCGGACGCCCGGTGGAGCTGCGCATCTACGACGACGAGAGCGACGCCACCACCGCCCAGCAGCTGTTCCAGCGCCTCATCAACGAGGACGAGGCCGACCTGCTGCTCGCCCCGTACACCACCGCGGTGGGCGGCGCGGTCGTGCCGCTGACCGAGCGCGCCGGCAAGATCCTGTGGAACGCCGGCTTCGTCAGCGCGGAGCTGCACGCCACGAGCGAGCTGATGATCACCTCCTGGCCGTACCAGGAGCCGGAGTACCCGCGACCACTGTTCGAGTACCTCAAGACCCTGCCGGAGGACGAGCGTCCGACCACATTGGCGGTCGTCACCGCGCAGAACCCGTTCACGATCGTCGCCCGCGACGGCTACAACGGCTCCGGAGGCGTGCTCAACTACGCCGCCGAGCTGGGCATGGAGGTCGTCTACAACGAGGAGTACAACCAGCAGGCCACCGACCTCACCGCGCTGGTGCAGGGCGCGAAGGACTCCGGCGCGGAGGTGTTCGTCGCGCTGAGCCTGCCCAACGACGGCGCGCTCATGGCCCGCACCGTGGAACAGGTGGACTACCGGCCGGAGTACTACTGCCAGTGCGGGTCGCAGGTGGTCACCCTGCCCAACTGGGAAGACCTGGGCAGCGCCGGCATGAACGTCTTCTCCACCACCACCTCGTGGCCCGGCATGGCCGACCGGCCCGGGCTGGACGAGCTGTTCGCGCACTTCCAGCAGGAGCTCGGCTACGACATCATGCCGGCGTACGGCGCCGGCGGGTACGCGATCCTGCAGGTGCTCCAGCAGGCGGTGGAGGGCGCCGGCACTCTGGACCAGCAGAAGCTGCGCGAGTACGTTGCCACCCACGAGTTCCAGACCGCGGTGGGCACGTTGCGCTACCGCGAGGACGGCACCACCGAGTTCGCCGCGATGCTCGTCCAGCAGCAGGAGGACGGCGCCCAGCTCGTCTGGCCGACGGAGCTGGCGACCGCCGAGGTCGTGACGCCGTACCGGTCCTGAGGGGACGGGCCTCGACACGGTGTGGACAGGCCGTGGTCGTGGTGCGGTCGGGGAGCGCGGCTCCCCGACCGCACCACGGCCGGCACGCAGGAGGAGGGCCAGTGGCTGAGGAGACGCGGCGACGCGACCTCGAGGTGGACGGGCTGCGCAAGCGCTTCGGCGGGCAGGTCGCCGTTGACGGCGTCAGCTTCACGGTGCCCGCCGGCACGCTGCTCGGCCTCATCGGCCCGAACGGGTCCGGCAAGACCACCACGCTCAACCTCGTCAACGGCGTCTACCGACCCGACGCCGGCACGGTCCGGGTCGGCGGGATCGACCTGACCGGCCGGCGTCCGTCCACTCTGGTCAGGTACGGGATCACCCGTACCTTCCAGACGCCGCACGTGTTCAGCACTCTCACCGCGCTGGAGAACATGCTCGTACCGGTGCTCCACCACCCCGGTCACCGGGCGACGTTCCACCAGCGGGCGCTGGAGCTGCTGGAGTTCGTCGGGCTGGCCGGCCACCGCGACACCCCGGCCAGCGAGCTGTCCGGCGGCCAGCAGAAGCTGCTGGAGTTCGTCCGCGCGCTCATGACCGAGCCGGTGGTCGTGCTCATGGACGAGCCGTTCGCCGGCGTGCACCCCACCGTCAAGGAGCTCATGCGGCAGCGGATCGTCGAGGCCAACGCCCGCGGCACCTCGTTCATCATCGTCAGCCACGAGATCCCCGACCTGACCCGGCTGTGCCGGGAGGTGATCTGCATGTCCGAGGGCCGGATCATCGCCCACGGCCCGCCGGCCGAGGTCACCGCCGACCGCCGCGTCGTCGAGGCGTACCTCGGCCACGGCGCCGCCGCCGCGGGAAGGGGGGCCGGCAGGTGACCGACCACACGGCCGACCACCGCACGGCCGACCGGGTGACCGACCACACCGCCGACACGGTGGACCGGCCCGGGGACCCGGCCGCCGGGGCCACCCGAGCCGACCTGCGGATGGAAAACGTGACCGCAGGGTACTTCGACCACGACGTCGTGCTCGACGGCGTCAGCCTGCACGCCCGGGCCGGCCGGGTGACCGCCGTGCTGGGGCCCAACGGCAGCGGCAAGTCGACCTCCCTGCGCGTCCTGTACGGCTTCGTGCGCCCCCGCAGCGGCCGGGTCCTGCTGGGCGGGCGGGACATCACCGACCTGCCGGTGGGGTCCCGGCTGGCGGCCGGCATGGCGTTCCTGCCCCAGGGCAGGTCGACCCTGCCCCGCCTGACCGTGGAGGAGAACATCCGGCTCGGGGCCTGGCTGGCGCGCCGGGACCGGGCCCGGATGCGGGCGGCGGTCGAGGCGATGTTCGAGCGGTACCCCAGCCTCAAGCCGTTGCGCCGCAAGGCGGCGGGATCGCTCAGCGGCGGGCAGGCCCGGCTGCTGGAGTTCGCCCGCACGCTCGTCCTGGACCCGGCGGTCCTGCTCATCGACGAGCCGTCGGTCGGTCTCGCCCCGGTACTCGTCGACGAGGTGTACGAGGAGATCGCGCGCCTGAAGTCCGAAGGACGCACCATCCTGCTGGTCGACCAGAACGTGCAGGCCGCGGTGGACCTGGCCGACCACGTGTACACGCTGGCGTACGGCCGCAACCACCTCGACGGCGCCCGCGACCAGTTCACCGACCGGCTCGACGACCTCATCAGGGAGTGGCTGCAACTGTGACGACCCCATCGACCACCCGGACGGAACGGCCATGACCGGCTTCCTGCAGGACGTGCTCAACGGGCTGACGCTCGGCCTGGTGTACGCCGCGTTCGCCCTGGGGCTCAGCCTCGTGCTCGGGATCCTCGGGATCATCAACGTCGCCCACAGCGCGCTGCTGGTGCTGGCGGCACTGGTCTACTACGAGCTGGTCAACGGCGCCGGTGTCGACCTGCTGCTGGCCGCCGTGCCCACCCTGGTGCTGTTCTTCCTGCTGGGCATGGGCATGCAGCGCACGCTGGTGCGGCGGGTGGAGCGGGAACCGGACACGACCGCGCTGCTGGTCTTCTTCGGCGCGATGGTGGCGATCGAGAGCGTCGCCATCATGGTGTGGACCACCGACACGCGCAACGTGCGGCTCGGGTACCTCGACCACACCCTGCGGCTGGCCGGGCTCAACCTGCCCGTGGCACGGCTGGTCGCCGGGGTCACGACCCTGGTCCTGTTCGCCGCCGTCCACCTGTTCCTCACCCGTACCCTGACCGGCGCGGCCATCCGCGGGCTGGCGCAGAACCGGGACGTGGTGGAGATGCTGGGCGTCCCGGTGCGGCGCCTCGCCATGGTGGTGTTCGGCGGCGGGGCGGCACTGGCCGCCTACGGCGGCGTCGTGCTCGGCCTCACGCTCCCGTTCAGCCCGCAGGAACACGTCCGGTGGCTGGCCTGGGCGTTCCTCGTCGTCATCGTCGGCGGGCTCGGCAACGTCGCCAGCACCCTGCTGGCCGGGCTCGCGGTCGGGCTGGTGGAGTCGTTCACCGGCTCGTACCTGGCGTTCCAGTACACCTACCTCGTCATCTACCTGCTCCTCGCGGTCGCGCTGCTGCTGCGCCGCGAAGGGTTGCGGGGCACCGCGACCCGCACCCTCTGACCCGACCCGGAGGTACCGGTGGCCACGACCCGAACCGACGTCCCCGACACCGCGCTGGCATCCGTGCGTGCGGCGTCCCGGCCCGGCCGACGGGTACCGACCTGGGCGCCGCTGGTGCTCGTGCTCGCCCTGCTCGCGGCGATGAGCCCGCTGGCGTACACGCTCAAGCTCGGCATCGTCACCACGCTCACCACCGCCCTGCTGTACGCCGTGGTGGCGCTGGGCTGGAACCTGCTCAGCGGTTACGGCGGCTACCTCAACTTCGGGGCGTCGGCGTTCATGGGCGCCGGTGTGTACGCCGCCGCGCTGCTCAACAGCAAGGCCGGCTGGTCGATGTGGGCCGGCATGGGTGCCGCGATGGTGGTCGCGGCCCTGGTCGCCCTGCCGGTGGGCGTGGCCACGCTGCGGCTGCGCGGCTTCTACTTCGCCATCTTCACGCTCGTGCTGGCCACGCTCGCCCAGGTGGTGGTCCTCAACACTCCGGCCCTGGGCGGGCCGCTGGGCGTCTACACCGACGCGCCCGTCACCGGTGCGCGCAACCTGGCCGCGCTGTTCTACCTGACGCTGCTGGCGTGCACCGCGCTCGCGGTGGTGCTGTCGTTCGCGGTCGAGCACTCCCGGTTCGGGTACGCGCTGCGGGCCATCCGCGAGGACGAGGACGCCGCCGCAGTGCTGGGCGTGCGGACCTCCGAGGTCAAGCTGTGGGCGCTGCTGCTGGGCGCGGCGCTGGCGGGGCTGGCCGGCGGCGTGTACGCGTTCCGCACCGGCTACATCGAGCCGTTCGGCACGTTCAACGTCGCCTTCTCGCTGGACATCGTCCTGGTGTGCGTCATCGGCGGGCTCGGCAGCTGGTACGGACCGCTGATCGGCGCGTTCATCGTCGTGCAGCTGGAGGACTGGTTGCGCACCACGGTGCCCGACCTGCACCCGTTCGGGGCGACCATCCCCGCCGAGGCGAGCCGGCTGGTGCTGGGCGTGCTGCTCATCGTCTTCGCGCTCTACGCCCGCCGCGGGATCGCCGGCCTGTTCCGCCGCCGGCGTGGCCGCCAGCTCGGGGTGTGAGCCGTGGTGCCGATGGGGGTGTGAACGGTGGCGACGATGCGGGCCGCGGTGCTGCACGGCCGGCACGACCTGCGGATCGAGGAGGTGCCCGTGCCCCGCCCCGGGCCGGGCGAGGTGGTGCTGCGGGTGCGGGCGGTGGGCCTGTGCGGCACCGACGCCGCCGAGTACGCGCACGGGCCGGCGATGTTCCCGATCCAGACCCGCCACCCGGTCACCGGCCACGTCGGACCCATGGTGATCGGGCACGAGTTCGCCGGCGAGGTGGTGGAGGTGGGCGAGGGCGTGGACCCGGCGTGGACCGGCCGGCTGCTCGCCTCCTGCGGCTCCCTCTTCTGCGGCGACTGCCGGCAGTGCCGGCGGGGACGCACCAACCTGTGCGACCGGTACGCCGCGGTGGGGCTGCACCGCCACGGCGCGGCCGCCCAGCTCGTCGCCGTGCCGCTGGCCAGCTGCGAGCCGGCCGATGAGAGGGGGCTGCCGCCGGATGCGGCCGCGCTGGGCCAGCCGATGAGCATCGCCGTGCACGCCGCCCGGCGCGGCCGGCTGGCCGGCGGGGAGCGGGTGGTGCTGTTCGGCGCCGGCGGGATCGGCGCGTTCCTCACCTACGTGCTGGCCAGGCGCGGTGTGACGCTGGCCGTGGTCGACCCCGACCCCGCCCGTCGGGACCTCGCCACCAGGCTGGGCGCCGACGCGGTGGCCGCGGCCGTCGACGCCGCGCCGGCCGGCGAGGCGCCCGGCACGGGCGCACCCGGCGAAGACCCGCCCGCGGCGGTGTCGTCCGGCGGGCCTGTGCCCGACGACCTGCTCGGCGGGCCGCCC
>VSBZ01000148.1:0-9010 GCA_047459215.1 Micromonosporaceae bacterium
GTGGCCGTGCGCGACGCCGCGATGGGGGCGGTGGCGCGCGCCCGCCGTGGCGAGGGTCCCACGCTGCTGGAGTGTGTGACGTACCGGTGGCACGGCCACTACGAGGGCGACCCGCAGAAGTACCGCCCACCGGAGGAGGTTGAGCGGTGGCGGGAACGCGACCCCATCCGGCGGTTCCGGGAGGCTGTCGCGGCCGCGGGCATCCTCGACCCCACCGTCATGGACGACATCGACGCGCGGGTGCGCGCCGACGTGGAGGACGCGGCCGCGTGGGCGGAGGCGCGGGAACCGGCACCGGCGCTGAGCATCACCGAGGACGTGTACGCACCCGACGCCGACGGGGGGCGGTAGGCATGGCGACGCTCAAGTACTGGCAGGCGGTCAACCGGGCGTTGGCCGAGGAGATGGAGCGCGACCCGTCCGTCATCGTCATGGGGGAGGACGTCGGCGCGCCGGGCGGGCCCTTCGGGGCCACCGCGAAGCTGCGGGAACGGTTCGGGGCCTCGCGCGTGCGTGACACGCCGATCAGCGAGGCCGCCATCGTCGGTACCGCCCTCGGCGCCGCGATGACCGGCCTGCGGCCCGTGGCTGAGGTCATGTTCATGGACTTCATGACGCTGGCGATGGACCAGATCGTCAACCAGGCCGCGAAGATCTCGTACATGTCCGCCGGTGCCTACCGGGCGCCGATGGTCGTGCGGACCCTGGTCGGTGCGGGTCGCGGTACCGGCCCGCAACACAGCCAGAGCTTCGAAGGCTGGCTGGGAGGGGTTCCCGGGCTGAAGGTGGTGTGGGGGTCCAACCCGGCCGACGCCCGGGGGCTGCTCAAGTCGGCGATCCGGGACGACAACCCGGTAGTGGTCGTGGAGAGCCTGTCACTGTGGACCACCCGGGGTGAGGTTCCCGACGACCCCGACGCGGTGGTCCCGATCGGTGTGGCCGCGGTCGTCCGTCCCGGGCGCGACGTGACCGCGGTGACGTGGGGCGCGGCGGTGCACCGGGTGCTGGCCGCGGCCGACAAGCTGGCCCCCGACATCGACCTCGAGGTCGTCGACCTGCGCACGATCAGCCCGCTGGACGAGCGGACGGTGCTGGAGTCGGTGTCCCGCACCGGTCGGTTGGTCGTGGTGCACGACTCTCCGGCACCGTACGGTGCCGGCGCGGAGATCGCCGCGCTCGTCGCCGAGAAGGCCTTCGCACACCTGCGCGCGCCGGTGCGCAGGGTCACCACTCCCTTCGCTCCCACACCGTTCCCTCCCCACCTGGAGGAGGCGTTCTTCCCAGGCACCGATGACGTAGTGAAGGCGGTCAACGAGATCATGGAGGTCGGCGGCAGATGACCGACATCGTCATCCCGAAGTGGGGCCTCACGATGGACGACGCGGTGCTCAGCCGGTGGTACAAGTCGGTGGGCGACCGGGTGTCGGAGGGTGAGCCGATAGCCGAGGTGGAGACCGACAAGACCAGCGCCGACCTCGAGAGTCCCGCCACCGGTGTGGTCAAGGAACTGCTGGTGGAACCCGGCGCCTCGGTCGTGCCGGGTCAGGTCGTCGGACGGATCGAGGCGGCATGAGCGACGCACCGGCCGCCTTCGCCAGGCTCTGGCTGGCCGGACGGACCGCGCTGGTCACCGGCGGGAGCAGCGGCATCGGCGCGGCCACCTGCCGGTTGCTGGGCGCGCGCGGGGCGACGGTCGCCGTCAACTACCGGTCGGACCGGGAGGGTGCCGAGCGGACGGCCGAGGCGATCCGCCACCACGGCGGTCGTGCGCTGGTGGTGCGCGCGGACGTGACCTCGCCGGACGAGGTGGCCTCGATGGTGGCCCTTGTCCGGCAGGAGGCGGGCGCCATCGACGTGCTGGTCAACTGCGCGGGCGCGTTCTGGGTGACACGGCCGTTCCTTTCCGTGGACGACGAGCTGTGGCGCCGGTCGATGGATCTCAACTTCTTCGGCGCTGTCCACTGCTGCCGGGAGGTCGTGGCGGAGATGCGCAGCCGTGGCCGCGGCAGCATCGTCAACATCTCGTCCATCGTCTCCCGTACGGGCGGGCCCGGCGAGACGGTCCACTACGCGTCGGCGAAGGGTGCCCTGGAGACCATGACGTACAGCCTCGCCAGGGAGTACGCCCCGGACGGGGTGAGGGTGAACGCGGTCGCGCCCGGACTCATCGACACGCCGGCACACCGCGACAACCGCGAGCGGTTCGAGCGGATCGCCCCGGGGTACGCCCCACTGGGCCGCCCGGGCACCGCGGAGGAGGTGGCGGAGGTCGTGGCGTTCCTCGCCTCCGACGCCGCTAGCTACGTGACCGGCCAGGTGTGGCATGTGAACGGAGGCAGGCTGTGACCTTCGACGCGGCGGCGCTGGACGCGCGGACGGACACGATCAGGGTCTCGGAGCGAAATGGCGCGGTGACCGTCACGCTGTCGAGGCCGGAGCGGCTGAACGCCCTCGGACCGGACATGCTCGCCGAGCTGCTGGAGGTGCTGGCGGCGGTGCGCGGCTCCCGCGACGTCAAGGCGCTCGTGCTCACCGGCAAGGGCCGGGCGTTCTGCGCGGGTGTCGACCTGCGCACGCCGTTTTTCATGGAGAACGTCGAGTCCGACTCCGTCTTCGAGGGGACCCGGCTGCTCGACCTGCAGCACGAGCTCATCGCCGCCCTGTACGAGCTGCCGCAACCCACCGTCGCGGCGGTCAACGGTGACGCCGTGGGCGGAGGCGGATTCGGCATGGCGATGGCCTGCGACATGCGGTTCGCGGTCTCGTCGGCCCGCTTCTGGATGATCCCTTCCCAGTTGAACGTGGTCCAGGACTTCGGCCTGACGTGGCTGCTGCAACGCTGCATCGGCATGCCGCGGACCATGGAGCTGGTCTACTCCGGACGCCGTGTCGACGGGGTCGAGGCGGCCGGCCTCGGCATCGTCAACCGGGCCTTCGACCGGCTGGAGGACATGACCGCGCACGTCGACAGCGTCGTCGGTGCGATCACCGGAATGGGTTCGGACGCCGGACGGATGCTGAAACTGGTGGTCCGGCACGGCGCCACGAGCCCGTTGCGCGACCAGCTGCGGGTGGAGGCGATCGCGAACGGGCTGTGTTTCACCTCCCCCGAGTTCCAGTCGGCCAAGTCGGCGATGCTCGAGCGGATGAAGCGCAGGTGACCACGATGCGGGCGGTCCGTTTCCACGAGTACGGCTCCGTGGATGTGCTGCGGCTGGACGAGATTCCGGTACCGGAGCCGGGGCCCGGCGAGGTGCTGCTGAAGGTCGCCGCGTGCGGCGTCAACCGGGTGGACATCCTGTCGAGGGAAGGAGTCACGCCCAGGAAGGTGCCGCTGCCGCACACGTCGGGCAGCGAAGCCGCGGGCACGGTCGCCGCGGTGGGGCCGGGTGTCGACGGCGTCGAGGTGGGCACCCGGGTCGTGGTCAACCCGACGCTGTCGTGCGGCCGGTGCACGCCCTGCCGGGAGGGGAGAGACAACGTCTGCCGGTACGGCCGGGTGTTCGGGGTGGAGACCACCGGCGCCTACGCCGACTACGCCCTCGCCCCGGCGAGCCAGGTCATCGCGCTGCCGGACACGGTGCCGTTCCGGGCCGCCGCCTCGGTGGCGGTCACCGGCTCCACCGCCTGGCACATGCTCGTGACCAGGGGAGCGGTGGCGCCGGGAGAGGACGTCCTCATCGTCGCCGGCGGGTCCGGAATCGGAGTGATGGGCGTCCAGATCGCCAAGCTGGCCGGCGCCCGGGTGCTGGCCACGGCTGGTTCGGCCGAGAAGCGGGAGCGCCTGCGCGACCTGGGCGCCGACGTGGTCATCGACCACACGCAGCCGGACTGGGGACGGCAGGTGCGGCACGCGACCGGTGGCAAGGGCGCCGACCTCGTGTTCGAGCACGTGGGTACGGCGACGTGGGAGCAGAGCCTGCAGGCGCTGGCCCGCAACGGCCGGCTGGTGACCTGCGGGGCCCACAGCGGAAGCACCGTGTCGTTCGACCTGTGGCACCTGTTCGTCAAGGAACAGACACTGATCGGCTCCTTCGCCGGCACCCGCCGCGACCTGGAGCGGGTGCTGGCACTGGTGGCCGCCGGGAGGCTCCGGCCGGTCATTCACGCGACCTTCCCGCTGGCCGAAGCGCCGCGGGCGCAGATCGCACTGGAGGACCGGACGGTCTTCGGCAAGGTCCTGCTGACCGACGAGGAGCGGCGGGACGGTGAGGAAGGGTCGGTGCGACAATGATCGATATCATCGGTAACCGGACGTTGCGCGACCTGCTGGACGAGCGGGCCGACCGCGCCCCCGACAAGCCGTGCCTGGTGTTCGAGTCGAAGGACGGGCAGGTCCGCGAATGGACCTACCGCGAGATGGTCGACGAGGTGGACCGGCTGGCCGCCGGGCTCCAGCGCCTGGGCCTGGGCAAGGATGACAAGATCACGATTCATCTGCCGAACTCGCCCGAGTTCCTGATGATGCTGTACGCCGCGGCGACCATCGGCGCGGTGGTGGTGCCCTCCAACACCGCCAACCGCCCGAGCGAGCTGCGCCACATCCTGTCCTACTCGGACTCCGTGGCGCTCGTCACCGAGCCGCAGTTCCTACCGGTGGTCCAGGAAGCCGCCGAGGGCGTCACGGCCATCCGCCACCGCATCCTCGCCCGTACCGACGCACAGGAGCCGGGCTACATCCGCTTCGCCGACCTGCAGCAGGACGCGACCACGCCACCCACGCGGGCGGCCGGGCCGGAGGACGTGGTGGAGATGCTGTTCACCTCCGGAACCACGGCGCGACCCAAGGGCGTGCTGCTCACCCACGCCAACCTGTTGCGGTCCGGCGAGCGCTCCTCCAAGTCGATGCACCTGAACCCCGACGAGCGCTGTCTCACCGCGCTGCCCGTGTTCCACGTCAACGCCCAGTCCCTGACCGTGCTGGCCGCGCTCACCGTCGGCGGGACCTGCATCCTGCTGGAGGAGTACCGCGCCACCAGGTTCTGGGACCAGATCCGGCGGCACCGGGCCACGCAGACGAGCCTGGTGGCGATGCAGCTGCGGACCCTGCTGGCCCAGCCGCCCCGCGAGACCGACCGCGACCACCACATCCGGCGGGTCTTCTACGCCCTCAACGTCACCGACGCCGAGAAGGAGCAGTTCGAGAACAGGTTCGGGGTCGAGCTGGTCAACGGGTACGGCCTGTCCGAGGCGATGACGATCGTCACGATCGCGCCGGTCTTCGGGCCGAAGCGGTGGCCGTCGATCGGCCTGCCCGCCTACGACCGGCTGGTGCGCATCGTTGACGACGAGGGCAACGACGTGCCACCCGGCACCCCCGGAGAGCTGATCGTCTACGGCATCCCCGGCCGGACGATCATGAAGGGCTACTACAAGGACCCGGAGGCGACCGCGCAGGCCATCCGCGACAACTGGCTCTACACCGGCGACAACGCCTACGCCGACGAGCTGGGGTACATCTACTTCTTCGACCGCAAGAAGGACGTCATCAAGCGGGCCGGCGAGAACATCTCCGCCAGCGAGGTGGAGTTCGTCCTGGCCGAGCACCCCGACATCGTGGAGGCGGCGGTCATCGGCGTACCCGACCCGATCCGTGACGAGGCGGTCAAGGCGTACGTGGTGCCGCGGCCGGGCAGCAACCTCACGGTCGAGGCGATCCAGGAGTACTGCCGGGAGCGGCTGGCGTCGTTCAAGGTGCCGACCATCGTGGAGTTCCGCGAGAGCCTCCCGAAGACCTCCATCGGGAAGATCGAGAAGAAGCTGCTGCGGCAGGAGTCCTCCGCCTGACCGGCCGTGGCGGGAGTCGAGATGAACTTCGAGACGCTGCAGGTCGTCACCGACGGCGACGTGGGCCGCATCCGGCTCTCCCGGCCCGACAAGCGCAACGCCCTCTCGCGGCAGGCGCTGGCGGAGCTGGCCGAGGCCGCCCGGCTCATGGACGCCACACCACATGTCCGGGTGGTGGTCATCGAGGGCGCCGGGCCGGCCTTCTGCGCCGGCGTGGACCTCGACGACTACGGATCCTTCCTCGGCCCGCCGGGCTCGGTGGACGGCCTGCTGGACGGGGCCGCCAGGGCACTGCACACCGCCGACCTCGGCCGGGCGGCGGCGGCCGCCCTGGCGGGGATGCGCCCGCTGACCATCGCGAAGGTGCACGGGTACGCGGTCGGCGGCGGCGCGGTCCTGGTGGTGGCGGCGGACCTGCGGGTCTTCGCCGACGACGCGTACCTGTGGA
Organism: Micromonosporaceae bacterium; assembly: GCA_047459215.1. Classification (GTDB taxonomy): domain Bacteria; phylum Actinomycetota; class Actinomycetes; order Mycobacteriales; family Micromonosporaceae; genus Natronosporangium. The sequence goes on from VSBZ01000148.1 coordinate 6,236, forward strand.
TCCCCGAGGTGGAGCTGGGCACACCGCTGGTCTGGGGTGCGGTGCCCCGGCTGGTCGCGGAGATCGGCCCCGCCCGCACGACGGACCTCGTGGTGACCTGCCGGCGGGTCGGCGCGCACGAGGCCCTCGCCATGGGCCTGGCGTCGCGGGTGGTCCCGGCCGCCGACCTCGACGCCGAGACCGACCGGCTCGCGCGGGAGGTCGCCGGCCGGGCCAGGTTCGCGGTGGAGGCCACCACCCGGCACGTCGAGGCGGTCGTCCGCGCGATGAGCGCGGGCGACACGTCGTACGCCGACCGCTACCTGCAGGCGGCGAGCTGGCTGGACCCGGAGGTGCGGCAACGTGCCGCCGACTACCTCGACGACTTCCGTGGCAGGAGAGGGCGGGGATCCGCATGATCGCCGTAGGGACCAACGCCACCATCGCGCCACCCGTGGAGTCGGTCATCAGGGGTGCGCAGCGGGCGGAGTCGCGCGGGTACGACTCGCTCTGGTGGCCGGACCACCTCATGGGGTTCCACCCGCAGCTGCTGTGGCGGCCCGAGGTCACCGCGCTCGCACGGGCCGTGCCCAACCCGCACATCTTCGTCGACCCGGTGGCCGCGATCGCCGCGTGCGCCGTCCACACCGAACGGATCCGGCTGGGCACGTCGGTCACGGACGCGATCCGCCGCCACCCGGCCATGCTGGCCCAGGAGTTCCTCACCCTGGACCACTTCTCGAAGGGGCGGACGATTCTCGGTATCGGCGCCGGGGAGGGCGAGAACATCACCCCGTACGGGATGTCGTTCGACCGGCCGGTCGCCCGCCTGGAGGAGTCGTTGCGGATCATTCGCCTCCTGTGGAGCACGGACGAGCCGGTCGACTTCGACGGCGAGTGGTGGACGTTGCGGGACGCGGTGCTGGGGCTGCAGCCGTACCGCACCGCCCCGGACGGGTCGCCCCTGCCGCCGCCGATCTGGTGCGGCGCGCACGGTCCGCGGATGCTCGACCTCACCGGGCGCCTGTGCGACGGCTGGTTGCCGATCTACCAGGGTGGACCGCAGCGGTGGCGGTCCGGGCTGGAACGCATCCGCGCCGCCGCGGCCGCGGCCGGTCGGGACCTGACGGGCTTCACCCCCGGCCTGCTGGCTCACGTCGTGGTCGCCGAGACCGAGTCGGAGCTGGACCGGCTGCTCGACAGCCCGTTGATCCGGGCGTGGATGCTCACCCTGCCCTCGTCCTGCTTCGAGGAGTTCGGCGTGCCGCACCCGCTCGGGAAGGGCGCCTACGGGCTGCTCGACTACATCCCCACGAGAATGAGCGCCGACGAGGTCGAGGCGGCGCTGGCGGCGGTCCCCGACGGCCTGGCCCGCCGGTACCTGTTGGCGGGCAGCCCGGACGACATCCTCGCCGAGCTCCGGGAGTTCGTCTCCGCCGGCCTGGAGCACCTGGTCCTGTGGAACCTGACGTACCTGGCCGACGCCTCCCTCCTGCGCAGCAGCTACGCGGTGCTGGACGAGATCGCGCAGCGGCTGCGGCAGGGCGGGACGTAGGCCGGGTGGCGGGTCCGGCAGCGGTTCCGTGGGCCACCACGGGTGGGGGGCGCCGCCGGCCGGCGGCGCCCCCCACCCGTGCGACTACCGCGGCACCGGGAGGTGGCCGGGCACCGTCCCCGCGGGCGGCGGCACGCCGGCCGGGCCCTGGCCGCCGAACCGCACGGTCACCTCGTTGGAGCAGGTGGCGGTGCCGAGCTCGCACACCCGGTACACGTACGTCGCCTGGCCGCGGCCGACCCGGTCGGTGTAGACGCCGTCGTTGGGGACCACCGCGACCAGGTGGCCGTTGCGGTACACCTCGACCAGTGACGAGGTCGCGCCCTGCCACGACAGGTCGACCACGTTCAGGCCCCGGTCCCGGCGCGGCTCCGCCTCCAGCACGATCCCCTCGGGCTCGTCCGGTGCGACCGGCCCGTACAGCGCCAGCCCCCAGCTGGCCATACCGCCCGCGATGCTGAACGCGCCGCCGACCGCGAGCGCCTCCCGGCGGTCCGTCACGGGGCCGGGCGACAGCGTGAGCAGGGCCAACACGGTGCTGTTCGTACCGGTGCCGTGCGTGCCGGCCAGGCTCGACCAGGCCACGCCGTTCCACGAGGCGACGAAGTCCGCCGGGTGGCCACCCGCGTGGCGGAAGTCGCCGCCGGCCACCAGGTCGCCGTCGAAGACCGTCAGGGCGCGGACGCCGCCGTCGAGGCCGGTGCCCAGTGCCGAGAACCGCTCGCCGTCCCAGCGGGCGATCCGGCTGGCCGGCACGCCGCCGGCGGAGGTGAACGCGCCGCCGAGGACGAGGTCGCCGTCGTACTCAGCCAGGGCGTCGACGCGCGCGTTCACGCCGTTGCCGCCCGGGCCGACCAGGGGCGACCACTGTTCGCCGTCCCAGCGGGCGACGTAGTTGGCGTCCCGCCCGCCGGCGAGCAGGAACTCACCACCGGCGACCAGCGCACCGTCGTGCACCAGCAGCGCCGAGACCGCCGGCGCGGTGAACCTGTGGCCCAGGCCGCTCCCGAGCGGGTGCCACCGCTCGCCGTCCCAGCGGGCGATGTGGCTGGCGGGCACGCCGCCCGCCTGGCTGAAGTGTCCGGCGACGATCAGGTCGCCGTTGAAGACCGCCATGGCCAGCACCGAGGCTCCGGGCGGCCCGCCCACCCCGACACCGTCCGGTCCCGCCAGCGGGTGCCACCGCTCGCCGTCCCAGCGGGCGACGTGGTTGACCTCGACGCCGTCGATGTGCGTGAAGT
>VSBZ01000149.1:0-8786 GCA_047459215.1 Micromonosporaceae bacterium
CGGCCCCCCCCCCCGCCAGCGGCACCGCCCGCATCGGCGGGGGGCGCCTCCGCCGCCGGCTCGGGAGCGGACGCGCGGCGCGTCCGGCGCCGGCCCGCCCGCCCGGTGGACGGCTCCGCGGCCGGCGGCCCGGTCGCGGAACCCTCCGGAGCCGACGGGGTCACGGCGGCGGTGTCGGGTGCCAGGAACAGGGGCGCCGCTCCGGGCGCCGGCGGCGACGCCAGGGCAGGGGTGTGCATCTGCGGCGCCGGGGCAGCAGTGTGCGGCGCAGGAGCCCGCGGCGGGCCGGCAGGCTCCGGCGTCTGGCCGGCCGACGAGGATGTCGGGCCGGACTCCGAAGCCTCGCCGGCCGGCGACGAGGTCGAGCCAGACCCCGGGGCCTGGCCGGCCGACGCGGGTGTCGAGCCGGACTCCGGTGCTGGTCCGGCGGCCGGTGGCGTCACCGCGGCGTCGGTGGTGTCCGCGGCGCGCGACCGCCGACGGTTACGGGTAGGGGTCCCGGTGGTGGACCCTTCGGTGCCGTCGCCAGCGGCAGCGGCCCGGTCGCGGTCGGCCGGCTCGCTCGCCGCGGCGGTGGCCTCGCTGTCGAGCATGCAATCTCCAGTTCCGGCTTCCCCGGGCGCGGAAGCCGGCCCCAGGCGCACTTCTGCGCAGGCCCGGCGACTCGCTGCCGCACGGGGTCGCCTCGGTTGTTTCCGGCGGCGCGCCCGCCGGGGCGAGCGCGACCGAAGTCCATACCGAGCAGGCGTGAACCCGTCCAGGCTCAGCCGAAGCTCTCCGTTGGCGCCCCGCCACGATCCGCCTCCAACGGATCCTGGATCTCGCCCTGCGCGGTCAGCATTCCCTGTGCCAGCCGGGTTGCCCGCGATGGCACCGGCGGCACCAGGTCCGCCACAACGCGGAGGCCCGAGAGGACGTCATCGGGTCGCACGGACGGTGTCACCTGCCGTACGACACAGTCAAGTATTGCACAAGGTACGTCCGTGACCCCGGAGGGTGTGGCCGGATGGTCCGGCGCGGCCGGGGGCGCGACCGGGTGACCCGGTGTAGGGGACGGCGCGGCCGGCCGGTCCGCCGCCGCGGCCGACGGTGCCGGTGTGGTGACGGCCGCTTCCGCGTCGTCGACGACCGCCATGGAGACCACCGCCGCGCGCACGTCCACCCGGCGGCGGCCCTGCCGGGTGGTCCGCTCCACCGGCACCTCGTCGGCGGCCAGGAACGCCGCCACCGCGTGCCGGAGCGTGTCGGGTTCCACACCGGGCAGGTCGATGCGCCAGCGGGAGGCCTCCAGCCGCTCGGCCAGGCCGCCGGCGGTGGTCGCCTCCACCGCCTCGACCACGTCCAGCCCGGGGGACAGCGCCGCGTCCAGCGCGGCGGCCACGGCCTGCGGTTCCATCCGCTGCTGCAGGCCCAGCTCCAGGTACTCCGCCTCGCTGGCGGCACCGGTGGGGGCGGCGCTGGCGTACGAGATCCTCGGGTGCGGCGTGTACCCCTGCGAGTACGCGACCGGAACCCCGGCGCGCCGCAGGGCACGCTCGAACGCCCGTGCGACGTCGCGGTGTGAGGTGAACCGCAGCGGCCCGCGCTTGGCGTACCGCAGGCGGATCCGCTGGACCACCGGTGCCTGCCCGCCCGGGGGCTGGTTCCTGGTGATGGCGGCCTCCTCAGACCGGGGTGAGCGGCAGCAGCTTACGGCCGGTCGGTCCGATCTGTATCTCCGTGTCCATGCTGGGGCACACGCCGCAGTCGAAGCAGGGGGTCCACCGGCAGTCGTCCTGCTCCACCTCGGCCAGGGCGTTCTGCCAGTCCTGCCACAGCCAGTCCTTGTCCAGCCCCGAGTCGAGGTGGTCCCACGGGAGCACCTCGGTGTGGCTGCGTTCCCGCGTGGTGTACCAGTCCAGGTCCACGCCGTAGGCCGGCAGCACCTCCGCGGCCGCGTCCACCCACCGCTGGTAGGAGAAGTGCTCCTGCCAGCCGTCGAACCGGCCGCCCTTCTCCCAGACCCGCCGGATCACCGCGCCGACCCGCCGGTCGCCGCGGGACAGCAGGCCCTCGATCAGCGACGGCTCGCCCTCGTGGTAGCGGTACCCGACGGCCCGCCCGAGCGACCGGTCGCTGTTGATCGCCTTCTTGAGCAGCTGCAGCCGGTGGTTGACCACGTCCGGCGGGCACTGGGCCGCCCACTGGAACGGGGTGTGGGGCTTGGGTACGAACGCCCCGATCGAGACCGTGCAGCGGATGTCCCGGCTACCGGTCGCCTCTCGTCCGGATTTGATGACCTCGTGAGCGAGCCGGGCGATCTGCACCACGTCGTCGTCGGTCTCGGTGGGCAGCCCGCACATGAAGTAGAGCTTGACCTGCCGCCAGCCGTTGGTGTACGCGGTGACCACGGTCCGGATCAGGTCCTCCTCGGTCACCATCTTGTTGATCACCCGGCGGATGCGCTCCGACCCGCCCTCGGGGGCGAAGGTGAGCCCGGTCCGCCGCCCGCCGCGGGACAGCTCGCGGGCGAGCTCGACGTTGAAGGCGTCCACCCGGGTCGACGGCAGCGACAGGGACACGTTGGTTCCCTCGTACCGGTCCGCCAGGCCGGAGCACATGTCCCGGATCTCGGAGTGGTCGGCGCTCGACAGCGACAACAGCCCCACCTCGGAGAACCCGGACTCGGCTAGGCCCCTGGCGACCATGTCGCCGATGGTGGTGATCGAGCGCTCCCGCACCGGACGCGTGATCATGCCCGCCTGGCAGAACCGGCAGCCGCGGGTGCAGCCACGGAAGATCTCCACCGCGTACCGCTCGTGCACGGTCTCGGCCAGCGGCACCAGCGGCCGCTTGGGGTACGGCCACTTGTCAAGGTCCATGGTGGTGCGCTTGGCGACCCGGAACGGCACGCCGGGGCGGTTGGGCACGACCCGCTGGATCCGGCCGTCGGGCAGGTAGTCGACGTCGTAGAACCGGGGAACGTACACCCAGCCGGTGCGCGCCAGCCGCAGCAGCAGCTCCTCCCGGCCGCCCGGGCGGCCGGCGGCCTTCCACTGCCGCACGATGTCGGTGATCTCGAGGACCGCCTCCTCACCGTCGCCCAGCACCGCGGCGTCGATGAAGTCGGCGATCGGCTCGGGGTTGAAGGCGGCGTGCCCGCCGGCGATCACCACCGGGTGGGAGTCGTCGCGGGCGGCCGACTCCAGCGGGATGCCCGCGAGGTCCAGCGCGGTCAGCAGGTTGGTGTAGCCGAGCTCGGTGGCCAGTGACACGCCGAGCAGGTCGAACGCGCCGACCGGGCGGTGGGAGTCGACGGTGAACTGCGGCACGCCGTGGGCGCGCATCAGCGCCTCGAGGTCGGGCCACACCGAGTAGGTGCGCTCGGCCAGCACGTCCGGCTGCTCGTTGAGGATCTCATAGAGGATCTGCACGCCCTGGTTGGGGAGGCCGACCTCGTACGCGTCGGGGTACATGAGCGCCCACCGCACCTTGGCGGTGTCCCAGTCCTTGACCTGGGCCCCCAGCTCACGGCCCACGTACTGGATCGGCTTGCTGACCCGTGGCAGCAGCTCCTCCAACCGCGGCCACACAGTCTCCACAGCCATGCGCTCCCCTCCGGTCCAGCTTCCCAGCGTAACGGCTGGGGCGCGGTCGCCCACGACGCCCCGGGAACGGGCGCCGGGCGGGGTCACCCTCGCCGCCCGGGGCAAGGGCCGCGGGGGACGCGGGTCACCGGTCGCCCCGGGGAAGGCGGGGCCCGGCGACCTACGTCCCGGGTGCGGCGTCCCGGGACGCGGTGGCGCGGGGCCGGCCGGCCATGCCGACGAGGGCCGCCAGCGGCAGGAGCAGAAGCAGGGCGGTGGTCAGCAGGCCGTACTGGGTGTCGGTCATGGGCAGCTGCGTCCCCGCGGAGCCGGCGGCCGCCAGCGGCAGCCATACGACCAGCTGGACCAGGAAGAAGGCGGTCCCGCACGCCAGGAACGCCGCGTACCGCAGCAGCCGCCACCGGGTCGGCACGCGGGAGGTCCCGGCGGCCAGCGACAGCGCCGCCAGGGCGGTGACCAGCAGGGTGTAGCCGCCGTACCAGTCCCAGCCGCCGGAGAGGTAGCCGGCCAGCAGCAGCGCCACGAGCAGCACCAGCACCCACCCGGCGACCAGCACCACCCGGCGGCGGGCGTCGGACAGCGGTCGGGGCTGTACGGTCATCCCGCCGGCGCCCAGTCCGCAGGGTTGCCGATGCCGCTGGTGGCCCGCGGCCAGGCCCCGTTCTCGAAGGCGCGGCCGTCGTACCGCGCCTCGCTCAGCTCCCCCAGCCTGGTCAGGGTCCCGGAGACCAGCTCCTTGCCCGTCGCGTAGATCGCTGCGGTGCCCCCGACGGCGGTGGCCAGGCCGACCACGATCGACACGAGGCCGGGCGGGATCCCGAGGATGGACGCCACCGCCGCCGCGCCCCCCGCGATCTCGACGGCGGCGACCACCAGCGCCGCGGCGATGGCGATGTAGACCGCACCCAGGCTGAGCGCCAGCCCGTGGAGCGTCTCCCGCAGCTTGGACACGATCTCGGCGACCTTGTCGGCGGCGGCCCGCTGCGCCGGGATCTCCTGGGCGTACGCGGTCGCGGCCGGGCCGCTCCAGAAGTCGTCGACGCGGGTCTGGCTCAGCTGCACCTGCCCGGCGACGTCGGTGACGGTGGAGTAGACCGACGTGGTCCAGTCGGAGCCGGTGGAGTAGATCGTGAACGGACCCTGCATGCCCGGGAAGACCTCCTCCTGCAACCAGGAGACGAGGCGCCGGGCGAGCTCGGAGATGCGCTGGAGCAACTGCCGCGCCTGGTCGAGGATCTCGTCGATGATCGCCTCGGCCCAGAACGGGACCGCCTCGAGCAGGGAGTTGACGCGCCGGACGACCTCCTGGATCTGGTCGTTCAGCCAGGCGGGGAACTGCTCCAGCCGCGCGACCGCGTCGTTGAGCTCGCTCAGGACGGCTTCCGGATTCATCGACTTCCCTTCCTCCTCACCAGCCGCCGCCGGCGCTGCGGACGGCCTGGTCGCTGGCCTCCTCGGCGGCGCGGATCCCGTCTCGCGCCCGGATGAGGTTGTCCGCGATGGACCGGAAGACCTCCGCTCCCTCGGTGAGCCGGTCGACCACCATCTGCTGCACCTCCTGGTAGCGGGTGTGGACCCCCAGCGGCCACGCCAGCCCGAACGCCAGGGTGGGGATCGTCAGGTTCGCGGCCGCCGAGGCCGCCGCGGCCAGCTTCTCCGCCCCGTCCCTCCACAGTGCAGCATCGTGACCGAACTCCTCCAGCTGCGCATGCATGGTGGTCATCGGTCAGGCACCGCCCTCCGGTCTCGGTAGGTGAGCTCCCATCCGGTCCAGGATCTCCCGCAGCTCGCCGACGACCGCGGCGCCGCCGTCGACGCCGCCGGCGCCCGCCGCGGCGGACTCGTCCGCCCCGGCGGCGTAGGCCGCCTCGAACGCCTCCCGCAGGGAGTCCGCGATCTGCTGGCGACCGGCGTCGACCAGCCACCGCTCGTCCACGGCGACCTCGGCGAGCTGGCCCGCGACGAACCGGACGACGACCCGGCGGTTGGCGCTGACGCCCTCCACGCTGGGCACCTCGTCGACGGCGGTCGCGCCGTCGGCCGCCCGGTCGCGCGCCGGACCGGACAGCCCGGCGGCCACGGTGTCGAGCGCGCGCCGCACGGTCGCCACCATCCGCCCGAGCTCGTCCCAGTCGACCGCCGGCGTCCGCGCGGCCCCGCCGAACGGCGCCGGCGCCGGGGCGGTGGAGCCGGCGGTGGCGTCCGCCGATGCGTTCACCGCGGCGAGGAAGTCCCGCACGGCGGCCAACCGGGGAGTCAGCACCGCCTCCATCACGGCGGCGCCGAACGCCTCCGGCGCGACGAGGTCACGCCAGTTGCTCGCCACCACCACCCGCGTGACCCGGCGGCCGTGGTCCTCGAGCGTGACCGTGACGGCGCCGGTGCGGTCGCACGACTCGACCACCGGAGGCAGGGGTTGGGCTGCGGCCCGGACCGCGGTGGCGAGTCCCTCCACCTCGGCCAGAAGCTCCCGCAGCGGCTCATCGCGGAAGACTGCGGACACGAAGGGCCATTATGGTGTGAAGCACCGAAGCTGTAAAGGTCACCCGAAACGCCGCGGCGGCGCCCACGTAGGCTGGGGTGGTGACCCGAAGCCTCACCCTATCCGAACGGCTGGCTGCCTGGCGGTACGCGTGGCAGACCACCAACCCGCCCGAGGCCGGCGTGGTCGACGGCGTGACCCGCTGGCTGGTGGTGACCCGGGCCGGCGTACTGCCGATGACCCTCATCTCCGGCCTCGTGGCGGTGCTGCTGGCGTGGGCGGCGCCGGTGGCGGTGGACTGGCTCAACGTCGCCCTGGCGGTGGTCGGCATCGTGGTCGCCCACCTGGCCAACAACCTCATGAACGACCTGTCGGACACGGACGCGGGCGCCGACACCGCCGACTACCCCCGGGCGCTGTACGCGCCGCACCCGATCCTGTCCGGCCTGGTGACCCGGCGCCAGCTCGTCACCGGCATCCTCCTCTGCCAGGTGATCGACCTGGCCATCATGATCACGCTGATCGTCCGGGTGGACTGGTGGATCGCGTTCTTCGCCCTCGCGGGGCTGTTCCTGTCGTACGCGTACGCCGCTCCCCCGCTGCGGCTGAAGCGGATCGGCCTGGGTGAGCTGGACGTGCTGCTGGTGTGGGGGCCGCTGATGGTCGGCGGGGTCTACTACGCCGGCACCGGCTCGGTGACCTGGCAGGTTCTGGCCGCCGCGACCGTGTACGCGCTGCTGCCGACGACCGTGCTCATGGGCAAGCACATCGACAAGCTGCCCTACGACGCACCGGCGGGCACCCGGACCCTGCCCGTGCTGCTCGGTGAGGCCCGGGCCAAGCGGCTCACGCAGGCGATGATGGTCGCCTACTACGTCGGCGTGGTCGTGCTGGTGGCGTTGCAGGCGGTCGGCTGGCCGGCGCTGCTGACGCTGGGGGCGCTGCCGCTGCTGGTGCGCTCGCTGCGGGAGTACGCCAAGCCGACGCCGTCGCAGCCGCCGCCGGACTACCCGGTCTGGCCGCTGTGGTGGGCGCCGATCGCGTTCGTGCACACCCGCCGGGCGGGCGGCCTGCTGCTGCTCGGGCTGTTCGCCTGGGCGCTGTGGACCGCCCTGCGCTGACGGCGAGCTCGGTGCGGAAGCTGGACGCCTGCGGCGCGCCGGTGGCCGCCGACGCGGTGCGCTCGGCATCGGCGGCCGCCGGCGACCGGAGCTGTCAGGAGGCCTGCTTCCCCGACGGGGAGATCCCCAGCTGCTCCATGAAGTCGAGCTGGTCGAAGTCCATGTGGTGCTCCTTGATCTTCCCGTTGTCGACGGTCGCCAGGTCCACCGTGCGGAACTTCACCCGCCGCCCGGTCGGGTCGATGGTGTGCCCGTCGGGCAGCCGCATCGGCCCGCTGTGGGTCCCGCTGACCCAGCCCTCGTCGATGGCGGTGTCCCCGGCCTCGAACGTGCGCAGCGGCTCGAACGTCATGTCCGGGAACGCCTCGATGAACGGCCGCCAGTAGTCGGCGGCCTTCTCCCGTCCCCGCAGCTCGCCCGCGTCAGGGGTGACGAGCAGGGCGTCGTCGGTGTAGCACTCCTTCACGGCCTCGACGTTGTGCTCCTGTGCCGCCGCCCGCGTCAGCCGGTCCATGACCTCGCGTGCCTTCCCCATGGTTCCCCCGGCTGATTGCTGAAGGTGGTGTTGCAACTACCTTGAGTATTGCTCCCGGTGCAGCGAGTCTCAGCTCATCGCGGGCGTGCGCCGCGACCGCGTCGACGCCGAGTACGAGGCGGCGCGCTTCGCGGTCGACGGCACCGTGACCGGCACCGAGACGATCGCGCGCGTCGACGACGGGACGAGCTGGCGCGCGGCCGTCGTGGCAACCCGGTGCCCGATCCCGAGAATCCCGGCTTCCACGTGCCCGCGGGCGAGTTCCGCGAGCGGCGGCTTGCCGACCTGACGCGCGCTCCGCTCCGCGGTAGCTTAAATACTTAAATGCCGCGGAGAAGGGAGAGTCCGCCGTGACGAACACCGCGTCAACGAATGGGTCGTCGGCGGAGATGCCGCACGACGTGCCGGTCCTGATCGTGGGCGGGAGCCTGGTCGGCCTCACGACCGCGCTGCTGCTCGCAGCGCGCGGCGTCCGGGCGCTCGCCGTCGAGCGACACGCCGGGACCGCTATTCATCCGCGCGCCGGGCACTTCCAGATCCGCACGACCGAGATCCTTCGCGAGATGGGTCTCGAGGACGAGGTCCGGCAGCGCTCGCGCGAGACCTACGACCCGGAGGGCGGCATCATCGCGGTCGAGTCGCTGGCCGGAAAGGAGCTCGCGCGCTTCGTGTCGAATCTGAACGTCGGCGTCGACGATCGAAGTCCGACCGGACGGATCTTCATCGACCAGGATGTCCTCGAGCCGATCCTGCGCCGCCGCGCGGAGGAGCTCGGTGCGACGCTCCGCTATCGAAGCGAGATGACGTCGTTCGAGCAGGACGCGGACGGCGTCCGCGCCGTGATCCGTGATCTCGACCGCGGCAAGGAAAGCGAGGTCCGGGCGAAGTATCTCGTCGCCGCAGACGGGAACCGGAGCCGCGTGCGTCACGCGCTCGGCATCCTCCTCTGCCAGGTGATCGACCTGGCCATCATGATCACGCTGATCGTCCGGGTGGACTGGTGGATCGCGTTCTTCGCCCTCGCGGGGCTGTTCCTGTCGTACGCGTACGCCGCTCCCCCG
>VSBZ01000150.1:0-8755 GCA_047459215.1 Micromonosporaceae bacterium
GGCGGGGCGGTCTGCCTGACCGGCACCGAGCTGGTCAGCGCCGGCACGTGGTGGCGCCAGCCGGTGGTGCTGGCGGCGACCGGGCTGGCCGTGGGCGGCGCCGTCCTCGCCGGGCTGGCGCCGGGTTTCCTGGTGCTGGTGCTGCCGCTGCTGGTGCTCCTGTTCGCCTGGCACACCGCCTGGTCGGCGGTGCTGCGGCGCCGCGGCGCACCGGTGTGGCTGCGGGCACTGGTCGGCGCGACCGTCGTCGGTTGGCCGATCGCGGTGGCCCTGCCGCTGACCGGATGAGCGCCAGCGGCAGGCGTCGTGCCCAGGACGCCGCGCGGATGACCGCACCGATGACGCCTGGGGCGACACTCCACGGCCGCCTGCGCCAGCAGCGTGATCCAGCCGCGCGCCAAGCTCACGTGCTGGGCGAACGAAGCTTGCCGGACTGGGCGAACGCGACGTCTGCGGGCCCGTGGCGCCGGCCGGTAGCAACCTGCACGGTACCGTCACGCACGTCGCCAGCGTCCACCTCGGACACGTCGGCGTCCTCGGGCCGGCAACGACGACGGCAACCTGACGTGTCGGACCCGGGACGGGTGGCGGGCGTACCGTCGGCGACGAGAGCGCGCCGCCGAGGAGGCGGCGCGCCGGTGGACCGGTTCTCGATGCGCTTCTACGCGCTCAGGGGACCGGCTCGGTGGTACGCCGCATCCCGGTCTCGGCCATCGTGGGCGCGCCCTCCTCCAGCATCTCGTAGCTGCGCAGGCCGGTGCCGATCGCGAAGAGCGTGGGCGCCCACTCGCCGACGAAGATGCCCCACCGGTCGGCGCGGGCCATGCCGGCGCTCTCGGCCCGCAGAGACGTGGCCCAGGCGGCGATCGACAGACCGATGCTGGCGGCTCCCGCCCAGAATGCGTGGTCGGATCGCACTCCCATCTCGTGCAGCTTCCTGATCATGGTCGCGTCCTCCCGGTCGCTCGGGTCTTCCTTCCCCGCGGTCGCTTCCGCTGCTGCTTCCACTGCTGCGCCGAAGGTTCCCCGGCCCCGTCGTCGGCAAACGCGGCGGGGCACGCCCGCACGCGTCGCTGGCGGCAGCCTCCGCGCCCCGGCAGTGGGTGATGACGACGACCCGATCGCACCGGCCACGGTGCCCGCCGGCGGTCGACACGTACCCGCGGTCAGACGGCCGTGCCACCGGTGTGGACGGTCGGCCGGAGCGGGCGGTCGAGGATCGTGCCGAGCCGTGCGACCTCCGCCTCCAGCGCGTCCCGTGGAGGCGGCCCCGCCTCGGCGAACCAGTGGGTCACGACCCGGTCGTCGGTGAGCGACCAGGTCCCGGTGACGACGCCGCCGGCCACCACAAGGTTCGCCCCGCGGCTGACCACCGCCCGCCGGGCGGGTGGCACGACGCGGGCGTCAGCGGTGCCCGGGCCGAGGACCCACTGGTCGTAGCCGGGCAGGAGCCGCACCGCGGTCGTCGACGGGGTCGCCACCAGGTCCTCGACGTCCTCGCGGCGGACGTACGCGGGCTCGCCGTCGACGTCGACGGTCGCGAGGCGGTCACCGAGCTGCGCGACCCAGGAGCGGATCCACCTGCCCGCCCCCAGCCCTTCGCCGAGCCAGTAGCGCAGGTGGCGCTCCGTCGCCGGCCCGTACGCCCGCACGTACGCCTCCACCGCGCGGGGGCCGGCCTCGTCCAGGGCGGGCAGGCCCGCCCAGCGCGGGTTGTGGTCCAGGCGCTGGAAGGTGGCGCGCCCGTCCCGCGGCGGCCCGACGCACATGTCGCCCTGCCACGTGAGCGGCTTGAGGAACGTCATGGAGTCGTCGACGAACGCGGCACCGAGGTGCCCGAACCCGGGCCGGGCGGTCACCGCCGCCGCGAGCTCCTCCCGGGTCAGCGGCCCGTCGGCGAGCGCCCCCCGGACCGCCTCGCGCAACCGCGGCCAGTCCGACGGTGCCAGGCCGTAGTGCCGCTGCCAGCTCGGCAGCTCCCACATCCGGCTGGCCGCCCGCAGGGCGAGGTACACCCCACCGTCCTCGGGAGTCAGCAGGTGGGTGGCGCCGCGGAAGGCGAACACCATGATGATCCGACCCTCGGCCAGGGCCCGGGAGACCTCGCCCGGCCGCGACCGTCGGAGCCGGGTGCGCACGGCGAGGTCGGCCGCGGCGGCGGGAAGCGCCGGTACCGCGCCCAGGCGGCGTACGACGTCCGCGACCGACCCGGTCCCGACCGGGTCGAGCAGGTGCTGCCGCATGCGCCACGCGAGGGCCCGCGACCAGCTGACCGACATTCCGGCAGCCTACCGGCGGGGGCTGACACCCGGTCGCGGCGCGACCTCTCGCGGCCTCTGGCGACGGTGCGGTCCGCGCGGCACGAGCGCCGCGCGCCGTGGGATCCTGTGGTCGTGGGCGGCCGCTGGCGACGTGATCACACCGGCGCGCGGCACCGCGGACGCCCCGGACGCGACGGTCCTCCGCCCCCGGCGGCCGGGCGGGTGGCCGACCGCGACGGGCTCGTGGCCGTACGGGGGTCCGTGCGCGACGGGCACCCGGTCGACGGACCCCGAGGCCGTCCCGCCGTTGCCGCGGAACCCGGGGCGGCCGGCTCATGACCGGCGTCGCCGCCGAGTGGCGCCGCCTGCAGCGGGACGGCGGGGTCGTCATGCTGGACGGCTTCCACGCGCTGAAGCACGCGTTGCGGTTCGACGCCCGCATCCTGCTGGCGGTCACCGACGACCCCGACGGCGTACGGCAGCTCGCCGACCGGCTGGCGCCGGACGTCGCCGACCGGTTGAGCGGACACCTGGTGGTCACAGAGGACTTTCCGGCGCTGGTGCCGCGACCCCATCCCACCCGCGTCGCCGCCCTCGCGGCCAGGCCGCCGCAGGAGCTGCTCCGCGCACGGCTCTTCGCACCGGACCGCCGCACTCCGGTCGTCGTCCTGGACAACCCGCGGCACCTGGGCAACATCGGCGCGGTGGTACGGCTGGCGGCGGGCTTCGGCACCGCCGGCGTGCTCACCACGGGCAGCGCCGACCCGTGGCACCCCAGCGTGCTGCGGGGCGCCGCGGGGCTGCACTTCGCGACCGCGGTGGCCCGGGTCGAGGCGGGGGAGCTCCCGGACGGACCCGTCCACCTGCTCGACCCGGGCGGCGAGGACCTCCGGTCCGTCGCGATCCCCGACGACGCCGTTCTCGTCTTCGGCTCGGAGCGGTACGGGATATCCCCGGCGCTCAGGTCCGGCGCCCACCGCCGGGTGGCGATCCCGATGCACCCGAAGGTGTCCAGCTACAACCTGGCCACCAGCGTCGCCATGACCCTCTTCCACTGGGCGTCCACCCGGTAGCCGGCCTCTCCCGGCAGCCGAATGTGGACCCGGCTTGGCACCGGCGCGGTCACGCGGCCCGGCCGCGGCCGGCGGTCGTCACACGGCGCCGGTCCAGGTCGTGCCGGTGATGCGCTCGTACGCCTCGACGTAGCGGGCGCGGGTCGCCTCGACCACGTCGGGCGGGATCTCGGGTCCCGGCGGCCGCTTGTCCCAGCCGGTGGCGGCCGCCCAGTCCCGGAGGAACTGCTTGTCGAACGACACCTGCGGCCGGCCCGGCTGCCAGGCGTCGGCCGGCCAGAACCGGGACGAGTCCGGGGTGAGCAGCTCGTCCCCGAGGACCAGCGAGCCGTCGGCGGCCCAGCCGAACTCCAGCTTGGTGTCGGCGATGATGATCCCCCGCTCCCGCGCCAGGTCGGCACCGCGTCGGTAGACCTCCAGCGTGAGGTCCCGCAGGCGGGCCGCGGTATCGGCACCGACCCGTGCGACCACGTCGTCAAAGGTGAGGGACTCGTCGTGGGCGCCGGTGCCGGCATCCGCCTTGGTGGTCGGCGTGAAGATCGGCTCGGGGAGGCGGGAGCCGTCGACGAGGCCCTCGGGCAGCCGTATGCCCGAGACGCTGCCGCTCGCCCGGTACTCCCGCAGCCCGGTGCCGGTGAGGTAGCCGCGGGCGATGCACTCGACACCGATCATGTCGAGGCGCCGGCACCGGATCGCCCTGCCCCGCCACTGCTCGGGGACGTCGGTGGCGGAGATGACGTGGTTGGGGACCACGTCGCGGAGGGCGTCGAACCACCACAGCGACAGCTGGGTGAGCAGCTTGCCCTTGTCGGGGATCGGCGTGGGCAGCACGACGTCGAAGACGGAGACCCGGTCCGAGGCCACCAGGATCACGTCGGAGCCGTCCGCGTAGAGGTCCCGTACCTTGCCCGAACGGATCAGCTCCATACGTCCTCCCCTGGGTTGCTCAAGGCTGCGACCCTACCTGAGTCCCGATCTCCGCGCCGAACGTTGCCGTCCGTGCCGCCTCCGGTCGGTACGGGGCGGACCGTTGGTCCACGACCGCTGATCCTTCACGTACCTCCGGAGGAGGCGACGTATCCATCGCCGAGCTCACCGGTGGCATGCGGAGGCGGACCGCCGAGAGGTGTGGAGGCTGCTGGGGGTAGGGATCCGCTTGCCCGGGGGTCCGCTGCGACGTGCCGACTCTGGTGGACGTCCACGCGTCCTCGACCGTGGGCGGCGAGCAGACCGCGACCCGACCGCTGCACGCGCGCCGCACCGCTCGGACCGGCTGCCGGCCTCCTGCCCACCTGCTGCCTCCGGCAGCCGGGTCGGGGCACGCGCCGACGCTGGCGGGGCCGGGCCGGGGAGAGGGTGGTGGGCGATACTGGGATCGAACCAGTGACCTCTTCGGTGTGAACGAAGCGCTCTCCCGCTGAGCTAATCGCCCGAACGACGCAAGACTGTACCTCAGAACGGGGCCCGGCTGCATCTTGGGGTGGCGTGGACCCGGCCGGGAGATCGCATCCCGGGGGCGTGGAGCCGGCCCGGGGGATCGCCTGTTCGGGGCGCCGATACCGGGACAAACCATCTCCCACCTCCGACCTGCGGGTCCGCGGTCGTCACGCCGGCCGGTGCCGGGGCGTTTCTGGTATGAGCCAGAGTTTCGAGCCACCCTGCTGGCCCAGGCGGGCATAGAACGGGCGAAATGGACACATCGCGCGAAGTGATCTTGCTTCTGCGCCGAAAAATGGTCGTTCCCACTACAGAGTGAGTTGGGATGATGGCGTAGCGTAGTTAGGGAAGACCGCTGGACTATGAGAGGGCGGGTTGCACGTCTCGTAGCCGGCGCCCGGGGGGAGAGGTACATGAACGTCAGGCCAGCGACCGTTGAGGTCGAGACCTCGCTGCGGCTGATCGCGCCGGACGCCACCGCGCTGCCCGTACGGGCGAGCCTGCGGTACGACCCGGCCGACCCGTACGCGGTGCACATCCTGTTCCACGCCGAGTCGGCCGGTGGCGAGGCCGTCAGCTGGTCCTTCGCGCGGGACCTGCTCATGACCGGGCTGGACGAACCCGCCGGGATCGGGGACGTCCGGGTGTGGCCCTGGTCCACGCCGCGCGGGGACTTCGTCGCGCTCGCGCTGTCGTCGCCGGACGGCAACGCCCTGTTCGAGGTGCCGCGCGGGGTGCTGGTCCGGTTCCTGCGCCGTACCTGCATCGCCGTGCCGCAGGGGCGGGAGGCCGAGCAGCTGGACATCGACGCGACCGTCAACAAGCTGCTGGCCGGTCGCTGACGGGGACCCGCCGCCGACCCGGCCGGCAGCGTCTGGTTGGGTCGTGGCGTGACCGATCAAGCCCGTCCGCGTCCGCGCGGTCGGCGCGCCCACCGCATCTACACGGTGGGCGTCTTCGTCCTGCTGGCCGCGCTGGACAACGTCGCCATCGCGCTGCCGCCGCCGCTGCTGAGCCCGATCAGCCGCGAGCTCGACGTCGCCGAGCCGTCCGTGGCCACCGCCGTGGCGGCGAGCTTCCTGGTCACGGCCGTGGCGGCCGTCGGCTGGGCGTACCTGGGCGACCGGTCCGAGCGCAAGCGGCTGCTGCTGGCCGGGACGCTGGTGTGGGCGGCCGGGGTCGGCGCCGCCTCGCTGGCGACGGCGTTCCCCGCGTTCGCGGTGGCGGTGCTGGCCGCCGCGCTCGGGCTCGGGGCCGTCGCCTCGGTCGGGTACAGCGTCGTCACCGACCTGGTGCCCCCGCACCGCCGCGGGCTGGTCATGGGCCTGTGGGGGCTGTCGCAGGGTCTGGGCTCGCTGGTGGGCGTGGGCCTGGCCGGGATCCTCGGCGCCGCGGACTGGCGCGTCCCGTTCCGGGTGCTGGCGGTCACCGGGCTCGCCGCCAGCGTGGCGTACCTGTTCACCGCCCCGATCCGTCGCGGCGAGAGCGAGCCCGAGCTGGCCGGCGCCTACCACGCCAGCGCGATCGACGAGCCGCGGATCCGCGCCCGTGACCTGCCGCAGCTCGTCCGCAGGCGCACCAACGTCTGGCTGTCCGCGCAGGGCCTGACCGCCCAGGTCGCGTTCGGCTCGCTGTTCTGGCTGCCCCGGCTGCTGCAGGCCAAGGCCGAGGCGCTGGGCTACTCCGAGCCCACCGCCATCGTCATCGGCAGCATGTTCACCGTGCTGGTGTTCGGCGGGGGCGTGCTGTCGCTGGTGGGCGGCCTGGTCGGGGACCGGCTGCAGCGTCGCACCCCCCGGGGCCGGGCACTGGTCGCCGCGGTGGGGGTGCTCGCCGCCGTGCCGCTGTTCGTCGGGCTCGTCTTCGTGCCGCTGCGGATCGACCTGCCCACCAGCGAGACCGACCGGGGCGCGGTGGTCGTCGGCGTGCTGCGCAGCCTCGTCACCGAGCCGAGCCTGGGCCTGTCGTTCCTGGTCGCCCTGGTCGCCATCGGGCTGGTGTCGGCCAACTCGCCCAACTGGTACGCGCTGATCGCCGAGGTCAACCCGCCGGAGCACCGCGGCACCGCGTTCAGCGTCGGCAACCTCGTCAACGGGGTGGGGCGCACCATCGGCGCCGACCTGACCGTCCGCACCTTCGACGCGCTGGGCCGGGCGCTGCCGCCGCCGGCCAACTATGCGGTCGGGCTGGCGATCTTCCAGCTCTTCTTCGTCCCCACCGGGATCATGTTCTGGCTGGCGTCCCGCACCGCCCCGCGGGACATCGCCACCGTCCGCGGGATGCTGCGCACCCGGGCGGCGGCCGCCGCGGCGGAGTCCGCCCCCGGCGGGGACGCCGGTGTCGGACGCCCCACACACCCCCAGGGATGACAACGCCGAGGATCGTGCGGCAAGGTTACGGGGGTGCGGCCGGCGGCCGGAGCCGGCCCGCGGAGGTGGAGCGTGCAGGAGATCTGGAGATCGCAGGGCCCGCTGATCGTCACCGTCCTTGCCCTGGCCGCCGGCTTCGTGGCCGTCGGCCTGGTGTACCGGGCGCTGCGACGGGCGGGCCGCCGCGTCCCGATCCTGGCCGCGGTCGCCCGGCGTACCCACAAGCCGGCGCAGGTGCTCACGGCGATCCTGGTCGCGCTCGTCGCGGTCCAGCTCACCACCCGTACCGGCGCCTGGCGCGGTCCGCTGCTGCACGGCCTGGTGCTGGGCGCCATCGGGGCGGGCGCCTGGCTGGTGGCCACCCTGGTGCGGGCCGCGGAGGAGAAGGTCCTGGCCCACATGGTCGTCTCCAGGGGGCACGGGGTGGCGGCCCGCCGCGCCCGCACCCAGGTCACCCTCCTGCGACGGATCGCCATCGCGGTGGTGGTCCTTCTGGCCGTCGGCGCCGGACTGTCCACCTTCGAGACCGTGCGGGGTCTCGGCACCAGCGTGCTGGCCTCCGCCGGCCTGGTCGGCGTGATCGGCGGCCTGGCCGCCCAGTCCATGCTGAGCAACCTGTTTGCTGGCCTGCAGCTCGCCTTCGGGGACCGGTTGCGGATCGACGACGTGGTCGTGGTCGAGGGGGAGTGGGGCCGGGTGGAGGAGCTCACCCTCGGCTACGTGGTGGTACGGATCTGGGACGAGCGCCGGATGATCCTGCCCACCTCGTACTTCACCACCACCCCGTTCGTCAACTGGACCCGCAGCGGCTCGCAGATCCACGGCACCGTGGAGCTGGACGTCGATTGGGACGTGCCGGTGGCGGAGATGCGGGAGGAGTTCCAGCGCTACGTCAGCCGGCACCCGCTGTGGGACGGTCGGTCGGCGAGCCTGCAGGTGACCGAAGCGACCGGTGGACGGGTCCGGGTGCGGGCCGTGGTCAGCGCCGCGGATGCCGGGAAGGTCTGGGACCTGCGTTGCGACGTGCGCGAGCATCTGGTCGAGTGGGTACGCAGCCGCCGTCCGCAGGCGCTGCCGCGGACCCGGACCGAGCTGACCGTGGTCACGGAGCCCGCGGGCAAAGCGCCGCCCGCCCCGCGGGACCGTCAGCCGTTGACGCGCGAGGAACCCGACCGGAAGCCGCCTGAGCCGAGGCAGCCCTCGGCCGAGCGACCGGACGCCTGACCCGACGGCCGCCGCAGCCGGACGACGCGCGTCGCGGGGTGGGCCGACTCGCCCGACGCCCGGCTGCGGATCCGGGTCGATGCGTTCCACCGCGACCGGGGCGAGCTTGCCGAGCATCGCGTCGACGTAGAGGCCGGCGCGGATGTCGCTGGTCGGATAGACCGTGCCGATCTGGATCGCGCTGCGCCCGTCGGAAGCGTAGATCTGCCGCAGATCCTCGGTCGTCGCCGGATAGACCAGCGCGCCCGGGATCGGGTACCGCGTGACGCCGCGGCGGAAGCCGTGGATCTTGCCGGTCAGCTTCTCTTCCTTGCCCTCGCCCATGAAGTCGATGTTGGCGAGAATCCCGCCTCCGGCGCGGCGGTCCTGCCGCTGGTTGCGAACGCTGCCG
>VSBZ01000151.1:0-8712 GCA_047459215.1 Micromonosporaceae bacterium
GCGCTGACCTGCCTCGGCATCATGGTCGCCGGCATGGGCCTGTCGGCCCTGTGCACGGCGCTGGCCCCGCTGGTGGCGGTTCGGCTGCTCACCGGCGTCGGCATCGGCGCGATGATGGTGGTGATCAACCCGATCGCCGTCGAGGTCGCCAACCGGCGAACCCGCTCCTTCGCCGTCGCGATGATGTCGGTCGGCTACCCGCTCGGCTCGTCATTGCCCCTGTTTCCGATGGACCCGGCATCCGGCGAGTTCATCGATATCATCGAGCTCCCGATGCAGTTCCAGGATCTCTCGCTGACCACCCCGCCGTACATGGCGACGACCACAGCCGAGCAGGCAAAGCGGCACCATGGCGTCGCGCACTACCTCTTCCATCAGTACCACCTGCACAGCAAGCCGGACGTCGCGGAGGCGTACATCGACGACGCCCAGATCCACGTCGCCGTCATGGAGGCTGCGGAGATGCCGAAGCCGATCTTGCCGCCGCCGGTCATGTAGCCGTCGGCGTTCTCCCGCTTCCGGGAGATGCGGATCGACATGTAGAGGCTGCCGCCGAAGAACAGGAGAAGGAGCAGGACCGCGACCGGTCCTGCGAGCTGCTGGATGTCACCCACCGAGGGTTCTCACTCTCTCGTCGTGTCGGTCTGTGCGTGGCGAGGACGGACGACGAGCTAGGTGGGTGCGAGGGGGCTGGGTCGCCAGCAGGGGGCGACGGCTGTCGGGGCGGGCAGGGGAGCGACGGTGTGCGCACTGGGCGTGCACGTGGCTTCTCTGGTGGCCGGCATGGCGACGAACCTGGGCCACTGCGGTGCGGACGCACGCGAGAGGCCCGGAGGTGCGGCTCCTCTCGGGTGGTGCGGGCAGGGCGCAGCGAGGTCGCGGCGCCCGACGGGCGTACCCGGGACCGGATCATCCTCCTGCTGCTCCGGCACGGTCCGGCCACCGCCGCCGAGCTGAGCGAGCGGCTCGGGCTGTCGCCGGCGGCGGTGCGGCGGCACCTCGACGCGTTGCTCGCCGAGGGTGACGTCGTCGCCCGCAACCGGCCGGTGCGCGGCCGGCGGGGCCGCGGCCGCCCGGCGCGCGTGTTCGCGCTCACCGACCGGGCGAGGCTGCGGTGCGGCCCGCACACCTACGACGACATCGCCACGGCCGCGCTGCGGTGGATCGCCCGGACCGGGGGCGAGGAGGCGGTGGCGCAGTTCGCCGCCGAGCAGGTGGCGAAGCTGGAGCAGCGGTGCCGGGAGGCGCTGGAGGGCGCCGGCGACGACCCGCTGGCCCGGGCCGAGGCGCTGGCCAGGGCGCTCACCGCCGAGGGGTACGCTGCCAGCGCGTCGGCGATCGCCTCCGGCGGCCAGCTGTGCCAGCACCACTGCCCGGTGGCGCACGTCGCCGCCGAGTTCCCGCAGCTGTGCGAGGCGGAAACCCAGGTGATCTCCCGCCTGGTCGGCATCCACGTGCAGCGGCTGGCCACCATCGCGCACGGCGACGGGGTGTGCACCACGCACATCCCCGACCCGCGTCGCACCCCGGTCTCTGCGCCACCGGCGACCGGGAACGCCACGACCGTGAGAAGAGGTTGAGGACAGGACATGACTGAGCAGCTCGCGTCGCCCGCGGTCAGCCAGAAGGAGCACCTGGCCGCGCTGGGCAGGTACCAGTACGGCTGGGCGGATCCGGACATCGCCGGAGCGTCCGCGCGGCGCGGCCTCAACGAGGCCGTCGTCCGCGACATCTCGGCGAAGAAGAACGAACCGGAGTGGATGCTCGAGCTGCGGCTGAAAGGACTGCGGCTGTTCAACCGCAAGCCCCTGCCGACCTGGGGCGCCGACCTGTCCGAGATCGACTTCGACAACATCAAGTACTTCGTGCGCTCCACCGAGAAGAAGGCCACGAGCTGGGACGAGCTGCCCGAGGACATCCGCCGGACGTACGACCGGCTGGGCATCCCGGAGGCGGAGAAGCAGCGCCTCATCGCCGGCGTGGCCGCGCAGTACGAGAGCGAGGTCGTCTACCACAAGATCCGGGAGGACCTGGAGAAGCAGGGCGTCATCTTCCTGGACACCGACACCGGCCTCAAGGAGCACGAGGACCTGTTCAAGGAGTACTTCGGCACGGTCGTCCCGCCCGGTGACAACAAGTTCGCCGCGCTCAACACCGCGGTGTGGAGCGGCGGGTCGTTCATCTACGTGCCGCCGGGCGTGCACGTCGAGATCCCGCTGCAGGCCTACTTCCGGATCAACACCGAGAACATGGGCCAGTTCGAGCGCACGCTGATCATCGTCGACGAGGGCGCCTACGTCCACTACGTCGAGGGCTGCACCGCGCCGATCTACTCCTCCGACTCGCTGCACAGCGCGGTCGTGGAGATCATCGTCAAGAAGAACGCCCGCTGCCGGTACACCACCATCCAGAACTGGTCCACGAACGTCTACAACCTCGTCACCAAGCGGGCGGTGGCGTACGAGGGCGCCACCATGGAGTGGATCGACGGCAACATCGGCAGCAAGGTCACGATGAAGTACCCGTCGGTCTTCCTGATGGGCGAGCACGCCAAGGGCGAGGTGCTGTCGGTGGCGATGGCCGGCGAGGGCCAGCACCAGGACGCCGGGGCGAAGATGACCCACGTCGCGCCGTACACCGCCAGCCAGATCATCTCCAAGTCGATCGCCCGCGGCGGCGGCCGCACCTCCTACCGTGGCCTGGTCCAGGTGCAGGAGGGCGCACACCACAGCAAGTCCACGGTCAAGTGCGACGCCCTGCTCGTGGACACCATCTCGCGCAGCGACACCTACCCGTACGTCGACATCCGCGAGGACGACGTGCAGATGGGCCACGAGGCCACGGTCTCGAAGGTCAGCGAGGACCAGCTGTTCTACCTGATGAGCCGGGGCCTGTCCGAGGACGAGGCGATGGCGATGATCGTGCGCGGGTTCATCGAGCCGATCGCGAAGGAGCTGCCGATGGAGTACGCGCTGGAGCTCAACCGCCTCATCGAGCTGCAGATGGAGGGGGCGGTCGGCTGATGGCGGCGGGCACGGTGACCGCGGGGGAGTTCGCCCCGCCCAAGACCAAGGCGCAGGCGCTCCGCTCGTACGACGTGGCCGACTTCCCGGCCGTGACCGGGCGGGAGGAGGAATGGCGCTTCACCCCGCTCAAGCGGCTGCGCGGCCTGCACACCGCGGACGCGTCGACCCCGGTCGTGGCCGGGCCGAAGCCGGAGTACGGGCAGCTGCCGGCCGGGGTGACCGTGACCACCGCCGACCGCACCTCCCGCACCGGCGGCGTGCTCGTGCCGTTCGACCGCATCAGCGCGTTCGCGTACGGGGCGGCCGCCCAGGAGCTGCGCATCCAGGTGGCCGCCGACGCCGTGCTGGACGCGCCGGCGACCGTCCGGCTGACCGGCACCGGCACCGACGGCATCAGCGTCGGCCACACCGTCATCGACGTGGGGCGGTTCGCCCAGGGCACGCTCGTGCTCGAGCAGGTCGGCTCCACCACCCTGGCCGACAACGTGGAGGTGACCGTCGGCGACGGCGCCCAGCTGACCCTGGTCACCGTCGCGGACTGGGCGCGGGACGCGGTACAGGCCCAGCACGTGCGGATCCGGGTCGGGCGGGACGCCAAGGTGACCCACATCCAGGTGACGCTCGGCGGCGACCTGGTCCGCCAGTACACCAGCGTCGAGTACACCGGCCGGGGCGGGGACGTGGAGGCGTACGGGCTGTACTTCGCCGACGCCGGCCAGCACCTGGAGCACCGGCTGCTGGTGGACCACTCCGAGCCGGACTGCCGCAGCTACGTCCACTACCGGGGCGGGCTGCAGGGCAAGGACGCGCACACGGTGTGGGTCGGCGACGTGCTCATCCAGTCCCGGGCCACCGGCACCGACACCTACGAGGTCAACCGCAACCTGGTGCTCACCGACGGCGCCCGGGCCGACTCGGTGCCCAACCTGGAGATCGAGACCGGTGAGGTGATCGGCGCCGGGCACGCCAGCGCCACCGCCCGGTTCGACGAGGAGCAGCTGTTCTACCTCATGAGCCGGGGCATCGACGAGCAGACCGCGCGCAAGCTCGTGGTGCGGGGCTTCTTCGCCGAGCTGCTCCAGCGGATCCCGGTCGAGGCGCTGCAGCAGCGGTTCGCAGCCGAGATCGATGCGAGACTGGCGAGGTCGGGAGCATGATGGTCCGGGTCTGCAGCACCGAGGACGTCCCGAAGGGCACGGCGATCAGCGCCAACATCAACGGGGTCCAGGTGGCGATCGTGCACGCCCACGACGACAACTTCTACGCCATCTACGACGAGTGCTCGCACGCGCAGGTCGCCCTGTCCGAGGGCGAGGTCGAGGACTGCACGCTGGAGTGCTGGCTGCACGGCTCCCGGTTCGACCTGCGCACCGGCGAGCCGACCGCCCTGCCGGCCACCGAACCCGTACCCGTCTATCCCGTCGAGGTCCGTGACGGCGACATCTACGTCGACGTCGACATCAGCAATGGAGAGTAGCCCGTGAGTGTGCTTGAGATCCGCGACCTGCACGTGTCGGTGAACCTGCCCGACGGCGAGCAGCACCCCATCCTGCAGGGGGTCAACCTCACCGTGGCGGCGGGTGAGACCCACGCCATCATGGGCCCCAACGGCTCCGGCAAGTCCACACTGGCGTACGCGGTCGCCGGCCACCCGAGGTACGAGGTCACCGGTGGCTCGGTGACCCTCGACGGCGAGGACGTGCTGGCGATGTCCGTGGACGAGCGGGCACGCGCCGGGCTGTTCCTGGCCATGCAGTACCCGGTCGAGGTACCCGGGGTGAGCGTGTCCAACTTCCTGCGCAGCGCCAAGACCGCCATCGACGGCGAGGCGCCGAAGCTGCGCACCTGGGCCACCGAGCTGAAGGCCGCCCTGGAGCGGCTGGGCGTCGACCCGTCCTTCGCCCAGCGCAACGTCAACGAGGGCTTCTCCGGTGGCGAGAAGAAGCGGCACGAGATCGTGCAGCTGGAGCTGCTCAAGCCGAAGATCGCGATCCTCGACGAGACCGACTCGGGACTGGACATCGACGCGCTGAAGGTGGTCAGCCAGGCGATCAACCGGGTGCGTGAGGCCGGCCAGACCGGCATCCTGCTGATCACCCACTACACCCGGATCCTGCGGTACGTCCGGCCGGACTTCGTGCACGTCTTCGTCGGCGGGAGGATCGTGGAGGAGGGCGGCCCGGAGCTCGCCGAACGGCTCGAGGCCGAGGGGTACGAGCGTTACCTGGTCGGGTCCGGACCGGCCGCCGCCTAGGGACGGGAGGAGAACATGAGCTCGGTCACCGCCGCGCCGCCGGTCGAGGCGCCGCTGGACCCGGACCAGATCCGGGCGGACTTCCCGATCCTGGACCGCACCGTCAACGGCCACCCGCTGGTGTACCTGGACTCGGCGGCCACCTCGCAGAAGCCGCGGTCGGTGATCCACGCGGTGACCACGCACTACGCCCGGCACAACGCCAACGTGTCCCGCTCGGTGCACACGCTGGGCACCGAGGCGACCGAGGCCTACGAGGGCGCGCGGGCGAAGGTCGCCAGGTTCATCGGCGCGCCGGCCGCCGGCGAGGTGGTGTTCACCCGCAACTCCACCGAGTCGATCAACCTGGTGGCGTACGCGTTCCTGGCCGGCAGCCTCCGCGGGGGCGACGACCGGTTCCGGTTGCGGCCCGGTGACGAGGTGGTGGTCTCACAGATGGAGCACCACTCCAACCTCGTCCCGTGGCAGCTGCTGTGCGAGCGCACCGGCGCGCGGCTGCGCTGGTTCGGCATCACCGACGACGGCCGGCTGGACCTGTCGAACCTCGACGACCTCATCGGGCCCCGCACCCGGCTGGTGTCGCTGGTGCACGTCTCCAACATCCTCGGCACGATCAACCCGGTCGAGCAGGTGACCGCCCGGGCCCACGAGGCGGGGGCGCTGGTGCTGCTGGACTGCTCCCAGTCGGTGCCGCACGCGCCGATCGACGTGACCGCGCTGGGTGCGGACTTCATCGCCTTCACCGGCCACAAGATGTGCGGCCCCACCGGGATCGGCGTGCTGTGGGGGCGGGCGGAGCTGCTGGCGCAGATGCCGCCGTTCCTCGGCGGCGGCTCGATGATCGAGACCGTGCAGATGGAGGGGTCCACGTACGCCCCGCCGCCGGCCCGGTTCGAGGCCGGCACGCCGCCGATCGCCGAGGCGGTCGGGCTCGGCGCGGCCGTGGACTACCTGTCGGGCGTGGGGATGGCCGCGGTGCGGGCGCACGAGCGGCAGCTCACGGCGTACGCGCTGGAGGCGCTGGCGACCGTGCCCGGGCTGCGGCTGTTCGGGCCGACCGCGGCGGAGGACCGCGGCGGGATCGTCTCGTTCGACCTGGCCGGTGTGCACCCGCACGACGTCGGGCAGGTGCTGGACTCGGTCGGGGTGCAGGTGCGGGTCGGCCACCACTGCGCGCAGCCGGTGTGCCGGCGTTACGGCGTGGCGTCGATGACCCGGGCGTCGTTCTACCTGTACAACACCCGCGCCGAGGTGGACGCCCTGGTGAAGGGCCTGGAGCAGGTGCGGAAGGTGTTCGGGTGACCATGCAGCTCGACGAGCTCTACCAGGAGATCATCCTGGACCACTGGAAGCACCCGCGTGGCAGAGGGCTGCGGGAGCCGTACGACGCCGAGTCGCGCCAGGTCAACCCCACCTGCGGGGACGAGGTGACGCTGCGGGTCGCGGTGGGCGACGGCCAACGGTTGCGGATCTCGTACGAGGGGCTGGGGTGCTCGATCAGCCAGGCCTCGGCGAGCGTGCTGTACGAGCTGGTCGACGGCCGGCCCGTGGACGAGGCGATGAAACGGTACGACGCGTTCGCCGAGCTGGTCGGCGGACGCGGGCAGGTGGAGCCGGACGAGGAGCTGCTCGGCGACGGGGTGGCGTTCGCCGGCGTGGCGAAGTATCCGGCCCGGGTCAAGTGCGCCCTGCTGCCGTGGATGGCGTTGCGGGACGCGGCCGCCCGGGCCGTGGGTGCGTCGAGGGTGGAGGTGCCTGATGAGTGACCAGGCGGAGGTGAGGAAGAAGGCGTCGGTCGCCGAGATCGAGGAGGCGATGAAGGACGTCGTCGACCCCGAGCTCGGCATCAACGTGGTCGATCTCGGCCTGGTGTACGGGATCCACGTGGACGACGACAACGTGGCCACCTTGGACATGACGCTGACCTCGCCGGCGTGCCCGCTCACCGACGTGATCGAGGACCAGACCGCGCAGGCGCTGCTGCACGGTCCGGACGGGCCGCTGGTGTCCGACGTCCGGATCAACTGGGTGTGGATGCCGCCGTGGGGTCCGGACAAGATCACCGAGGAGGGGCGGGAGCAGCTGCGCGCGCTCGGCTTCAACGTCTGACCGGCCGCGAGCGGGTCGAGCGACCGCGGGTGGGCCCGGCTCCAGGCCCAACGCGACCGACGTCACCACAGGTCGCCGTCGCGCCAGTCGCACGTGAGCGGTCGGGAGAGGTCCCACGTGCCGGAGACGGGAAGCACGAACACGCTGCCGTCGTCCTGCGCGGTCCGTACCACCCCCGCGGGGGTGAGCGCCCAGGTCGGCCCCTGCCAGCGTCGCCAGCCACGCGCGAGGTAGAAGCCGGTGGCCGGGCCGGTCGACGACAGCGCTCCCAGCTCGTACCCGGCCGCGACCACCAGTTCCAGCGCCGTCATCACCGCCGCGCCGAGCCCGCGGCCACGCCGGTCGGCGCGCACCCCGACCCCCTCCACGTAGCCGGTCCGGACCGCCCGGCCGCCGTACAGCAGCCGGCGCTGCACCACCGCGCCGTGACCGACCAGCTCGTCGCCCTCCCACACCAGGGCGTGCACGCCGCCCAGCGTGTGGTCCCAGTCGTGGTCGCGGAAGTCGCCCCCGAACGCCTCGTCGAGCAGTGCCCGGGCGGCGGCGAGGGTGGCCGTGTCCAGATCGGCGGTGTGGACGGTACGCACCTCCACCACCGGGCCATTGTGGCAGCGGTCGGGTCGGGCCCGGCGGTGGCCGGGCCCGACCCGACCGGCCGGCGACGGGCGGCCAACAATGGCAAGGCCTGGTGATTGCGACCCGGTACCGGTTGGCCGAGGCTGACCGTGGCACCGTGGCGACGCCCGCCACGGTCGGCCGGCCGGTCACCTACCGCAACTACGGCGACGCGCCGGTGACGCTGGAGCTGACGGCGACCACACACGGCTGGAGTGGCGCTCCCGTTCCCGGGCGGGTGGTGTCGCCAGCGCGCGGACCGTCACCGCCCGGCCGGCGGTGAGGCGTCGGTGGAGCTGGTCGTGGACCCCGGGGCCATACCCTACGGGGGCTGGGTGTCCGCCCGCTCCACCGACGGCACCGTCGCGAGCCTGGTGAGGACCGAGGTCGCCCGGCGCGAGAACACCGAGCTGACAGTCACCTCGGCCGGCGTCGTACCGTGGCCGCCCACGACACCCGCCCGCGGTCGCGGACCTGTCGGTGTCGTCCCCGGTCGACGACGGCAGACCCGGCAGCGGCCGGTCGTCGTGATCGCCCGCCCTGCGGGCAGTTCAAGGTCGTCGTCCGGGGCCGCCGGCGGGCACGTTCGGGTACGTGTCCCTCCGGGTGGAGGTCGCCGCCACGGCGGGCGGCAGCCTGTGCCAGACGGTGATCCGGACCGCGCCCTCAGGTCGTCGTGGCGGGTGGTGGTCCGGGCGCACCGCACCC
>VSBZ01000012.1:0-42472 GCA_047459215.1 Micromonosporaceae bacterium
GGGGACGGTCGCCCGCCCGCCACGCCGGCCGGCGTGACCGTGCCCGGGGACGGTGCCGGGACGTCGCGGCCGGGTCGTGCGGCGCGTCACTCCCGCCCGGTTGCAACCGGGCACCCGAGCGGACAGTAAAGTTACGCGGATCGGTTGTCATCAGGAGGGACGAGGATGTCCGGGAGCACGCTCGCCGTAGACGGCCTCTCCCTGACCGGCACGAACGTGACGTACATCGTCGTCGCCGTGGTGATCGCCCTGGTGGCGCTCGCCTTCGCGTTCGGGCTGGTCAGGGCGGTGCTGGGGGCCGACAAGGGGACCCCGACCATGCAGGAGATCTCAGGCGCCGTCCAGGAGGGCGCTGCGGCGTACGTGTTCCGCCAGCTCAAGACCGTCTCCGCGTTCGTCGTGCCGGCGGTGTTCGTGCTGTACCTGCTGCCGACCCACGGCGTGACGGACAACGACACCGCGGTCAGGATCGGCCGGTCGCTGTTCTTCGTGGTGGGCGCGGTGTTCAGCGCCTCCATCGGCGCGGCCGGCATGGCGCTGGCGACCCGCGCCAACCTGCGGGTGGCGGCGGCCGCCCGGCTCAAGGAGGGCGGCCGGGAACGGGCCATGCAGATCGCGTTCCGCACCGGCGGCGTGGTCGGGTTCCTCACCGTGGGGCTGGGCCTGCTCGGCGCGTCGCTGGTGGTGCTGATTTACCAGGGCAACGCCCCGATCGTGCTGGAGGGCTTCGGCTTCGGCGCCGCCCTGCTGGCCATGTTCATGCGGGTCGGCGGCGGCATCTTCACCAAGGCCGCGGACGTGGGCGCCGACCTGGTCGGCAAGGTGGAGCAGCACATCCCCGAGGACGACCCGCGCAACGCCGCCACCATCGCCGACAACGTCGGGGACAACGTCGGCGACTGCGCCGGCATGGCGGCCGACCTGTTCGAGTCGTACGCGGTGGTGCTGGTGGCCGCCCTGATCCTGGGTCGGTTCGCGTTCGGCGTCGACGGGCTGGTGTTCCCGCTGGCCGTGTCCGCGGTGGGCGGGCTGGTGGCGATCATCGGGGTGTTCCTGACCCGGCTGCGCCGCAGCGACCGGTCCGGGCTGACCGCCATCAACCGGGCGTTCTTCATCTCCGCCGCGCTGGCGGCGATCCTGGTGGCGGCCGCCGCGTTCGCGCTCCTGCCGGACACCTGGGCGGACCTGCACGGCGCCGAGTGGCGGGCCGCGATCGGGCTCGGCGAGGGCGACGCTGAGCCGGTGAGCCCGCCGGTGCTGGCCGTGGTGGCGGTGCTGATCGGCATCCTGCTGGCCGCCGCCATCCAGGCGCTGACCGGGTACTTCACCGGCACCAGCCGCCGCCCGGTCCGGGACATCAGCACCACCTCGCTGACCGGGCCGGCCACCGTGATCCTGGCCGGGGTGAGCGTCGGCTTCGAGTCGGCCGTCTACTCGGCGCTGGTGCTGGGGCTCGCGGTGTTCGGGGCGTTCCTGCTGGGCGGCGGCTCGCTGACGGTGTCGCTGTTCGCCGTGGCGCTGGCGGGCACCGGGCTGCTCACCACGGTCGGCGTGATCGTGGCGATGGACACCTTCGGACCGATCTCCGACAACGCGCAGGGCGTGGCGGAGATGTCCGGTGACATCGACGAGCAGGGCGCCCGGATCCTGACCGACCTGGACGCGGTCGGCAACACCACCAAGGCGATCACCAAGGGGGTGGCGATCTCCACCGCGGTGCTCGCCGCGACCGCGCTGTTCGGCTCCTACCGGGAGCTGGTGGTGGGCGCCCTGGCCGACGCCGGGCAGGCGCTGTCCATCGACGAGCTGCTGAACCTGGCCAACCCGCGCAACCTGGTCGGCGCGCTGGTCGGCGCCGCGGTGGTCTTCCTGTTCTCCGGCCTGACCATCAACGCCGTGTCCCGGGCGGCCGGCGCGGTGGTCATGGAGGTGCGGCGGCAGTTCCGCGAGCTGCCCGGCATCATGGACCGCACGCAGCGGCCGGAGTACGGCAAGGTGGTCGACATCTGCACCAAGGACGCGCAGCGGGAGCTCATGACCCCGGCGCTGCTGGCGGTGCTCGCGCCGGTCGCGGTCGGCTTCGGGCTGGGTGCCGGGGCCCTGGCGGCCTACCTGGCCGGCGCCATCGTCACCGGCGTGCTGATGGCGGTGTTCCTGGCCAACTCCGGCGGCGCCTGGGACAACGCCAAGAAGCTCGTCGAGGAGGGCGCGCACGGCGGCAAGGGCTCGCCCGCCCACGAGGCGACGGTGATCGGCGACACGGTCGGCGACCCGTTCAAGGACACCGCCGGGCCGGCGATCAACCCGCTGCTGAAGGTCATGAACCTGGTGGCGCTGCTGATCGCGCCCGCGGTGGTCGCGGTGAGCGTGGGCGACGGCGGCGACACCGCGCTGCGCGTGGTGATCGCGCTGCTCGCCGCCGCGGTGGTGGTCGGCGCGGTGGTCTTCAGCAAGCGCAAGCCGATCATGATGTCGACCGGCCAGCCGGAGCAGGCACCGGTACGGGAACCCGCCGCCAACTGACCCTCCGGGGCCCGGCGTGCACCGGCAGCCGTCGCTGTTCGGGGTCGAGGCCAGCGACCCGGCCCCGGCGGACCTGGCCGGGCTGCTCGCCGGGCCGGCCGAGCTCGGCCGGATGGGCGGGACCGCCCGGGTCAGCGTGGTGGTGGACGCGGCCTGGCGGGTCCACGTGCTCGTGGCCGAGCTGGTCAGGCGCGGCCTCACCGCCGCCTGGGAGCAGACGGCCGACGGCCGGTTCGCGGTCCGCAGCGCGTACTCGACCCGGCTGTCGGCCCTGGCGGCGGCCTGGTCGGGCGAGGGGGACCGCAAGCGGGCGCCGCGGCCGCTGTACCTGTCCGGGCACGCCCTGCGGCTGTGGGTGGCCGCCGCCGGCTCGGCCGTCGTGGCCGCGGACCCGTCGGCCGGTGGCCCGCCGGCCGCCGACGCCGAGGGGTACGCCCTGGGGCTCGGAGCGCGGGACCGGGACTGTTGGCCGGCGGTGGGGGAGGCGCTACGCTCGGCCGGGCTGCCGGCCGAGCTGCTCGGACCGCGCGCGGGCGGGCCGGCGTACCTGATCACCGGCAGGTGGGCGCTGGACCGCCTGGCCGAGCTGGTCGGGCCGGCCCCGCCGGCGGCGCCGCCCGGCGCCCGGCCGGCCGGCGCCGCCGCCGCGGCCGGCACCCCCGACCGGGCATGTCGGTAACGCGGCCGCCGGCCGCGGTGTACCGTGTCGCCGATGTCGTCAGCCGGTGACAACGGCTACGGTTGACGTCCACCAACCCGAGAGGTAGTTGCAGGAGAGCAGTGCCGCGCACCGCCACCGACAAGAGCGCCAAGCTCGTGGTCGTCGAGTCCCCGGCGAAGGCCCGGACCATCTCGTCCTACCTGGGGCCGGGCTGGATCGTCGAGGCGAGCCTGGGCCACATCCGCGACCTCCCCTCCGGCGCCAAGCAGCTGCCGGAGAAGTACAAGAAGGAGCCGTGGGCGTACCTGGGCGTCAACGTCGACGACGGGTTCGAGCCGATCTACGTCATCAACCCTGACCGCACCAAGCAGGTCAACCGGTTGCGCGCGCTGCTGAAGCAGGCCGACGAGCTGTACCTGGCCACCGACGAGGACCGCGAGGGCGAGGCGATCGCCTGGCACCTCGTGGAGACGCTGCGGCCGAAGGTGCCGGTGCGGCGGATGGTGTTCCACGAGATCACCCGGCCGGCGATCGAGGCGGCGGTGGCCAACCCCCGGGAGATCAACCGCGACCTGGTCGACGCCCAGGAGGCCCGGCGGATCCTCGACCGGCTGTACGGCTACGACGTGTCGGCCGTGCTGTGGAAGAAGGTCCAGCGGGGCCTGTCCGCCGGCCGGGTCCAGTCCGTGGCCACCCGGATCGTGGTGGAGCGGGAGCGGGAGCGGATGAGGTTCCGCCCCGCCGAGTACTGGAGCCTGGAGGCCACCCTCGCCGTCGACGAGGCGCAGCTCGGCGACGAGGACCCGCGCACGTTCGTGGCCAGCCTGGTCGCGCTGGACGACGAGCGGGTCGCCACCGGGCGCGACTTCGACCCGACCACCGGCGCGGTGCGGGCCGGCACCCAGGTCGTCCACCTCGACGGCGACGGGGCGCGCGGCCTGGCCGCCCGGCTGGAGAACCAGCCGTTCACTGTCACCCGGGTGGAGACCCGGCCGTACCGCCGCCGCCCGTACCCGCCGTTCATCACCTCCACCCTCCAGCAGGAGGCGTCCCGCAAGCTGCGGATGTCCTCGGCGGTGACGATGCGGGTGGCGCAGCGGCTGTACGAGAACGGCTACATCACCTACATGCGCACCGACTCGGTCGCGCTGTCCGAGACCGCCATCGCCGCCGCCCGCGCCCAGATCGCCCAGCTGTACGGCGAGCGGTTCGTCCCGCCGCAGCCGCGCCACTACCGGAGCAAGGTGAAGAACGCCCAGGAGGCGCACGAGGCGATCCGGCCGGCGGGCGACACGTTCCGCACCCCGGGCGAGGTGGCCGCCGAGCTGTCCCCCGAGGAGCTGCGGCTCTACGAGCTGATCTGGCGGCGCACCATCGCCTCGCAGATGACCGACGCGGTGGGCTCGTCGGTGTCGGTGCGGATCCGGGCCACCTCCACCGCCGGCGAGGTGTGCGACTTCGTCGCCACCGGCAAGACCATCACCGACCCGGGGTTCCTCAAGGCGTACGTGGAGTCCAGCGACGACGCCGAGGCGGAGGCGGAGGACGCCGAGCGGCGGCTGCCGCCGCTGGCCGAGCAGCAGGTGCTGTCCGTGGAGGCGCTGGAGGCCACCGAGCACCGCACCCAGCCGCCCCCGCGCTACACCGAGGCGAGCCTGGTCAAGGCTTTGGAGGAGCTGGGCATCGGCCGGCCGTCGACGTACGCGCAGATCATGCAGACCATCCAGGACCGTGGGTACGTGTTCCGGCGGGGCCAGACGCTGATCCCGTCGTTCACCGCGTTCGCCGTGGTCGGCCTGCTGGAGCGGCACTACCCGCGGCTGGTCGACTACGACTTCACCGCCTCCATGGAGGACCAGCTGGACGAGATCGCCGTCGGCGAGCTGTCGCGGGTGGACTTCCTGCGCGCGTTCTACTTCGGCGACGACACCGGTGCCGACGGCTCGGTGGCGCGGTCCGGCGGGCTGAAGAAGATGGTGACCGAGAAGCTCGCCGAGATCGACGCGCGCGAGGTCAACTCCATCCCGCTGTTCACCGACGACCAGGGCCGGGAGGTGGTGGTCCGGGTCGGCCGCTACGGCCCGTACCTGCAGCGCACGCGGCCCGGCGAGAGCGGCGACGAACAGGAGGGCGAGCGCGCCACGGTGCCGGTCCCGGACGGCATCGCCCCGGACGAGCTCACCCCGCAGAAGGTGGAGGAGCTGTTCGTGGGTGGCAGCGGCGAGCGCAAGCTCGGCGACCACCCGGAGACCGGGGAGCCGGTGGTGCTCCGGACCGGGCGGTACGGCCCGTACCTGTCGTACGGGGACCGCAACGTGTCCCTGCTGCGGTCGCAGTCGCCGGAGACCCTGACGTTCGAGGACGCCCTGCGCCTGCTGTCCCTGCCCCGGCTGGTCGGCAAGGACCCGGACGGCAACGAGATCTACGCCGCGTCCGGCCGGTACGGCCCGTACCTCAAGCGGGGTGACGACACCCGCTCCCTGGAGAGCGAGGAGCAGCTGTTCACCATCACGCTCGAGGAGGCGCTGGCGCTGTTCGCGGCGCCGAAGACGCGTGGCCGGCGGACACCGGCCGCCCCGCTGCGGGAGCTGGGCACCGACCCCCTGACCGAGCGGCAGGTGGTCATCCGGGACGGCCGGTTCGGCCCGTACATCACCGACGGTGAGACCAACGTCTCGCTGCGGCGGGGCATGAGCGTGGAGTCCGTCACCCTGGAGCAGGCGTCGCAGCTGCTGATGGAGAAGCGGGCCTCCACTGCCGACCAGGGCGGGACGGGGCGGCCGGCGAAGAAGGCCGCGAAGAAGGCCGCGGCGAAGAAGGCGGCGTCCACGACCGCGGCCAAGAAGGCGGCGTCGACCACCGCGGCGAAGAAGGCCACGCCGGCCAAGGCGGCGAAGAAGGCCGCCGCGCCGAAGACCTCCCGGACGGCGACGCAGTAGACCCCGCGGCGGGCCGGCCGCCGACCGGTCGCGGGGCGGTGCCGCCGGTCCGGGCGCGGGCGCGGTTCCGGCCGCGGGCCCGCCGTCCCGGTTGCGGCGGGACGGCCCGGCTCCGCAGTGCGTCGCGTTGCTCGCGGTCGGCCGCGACGCGTACCCCGGTGCGCCTCGTTAGGCAGCGTGGAGCCGGCGACCGCCGGCCCGGACGCCTCCCCAGAAAGGGATCCCCGTGACCGCATCCGGATCGGTGCGCGCCCGTCCACAGCGGCCGGTGGCCGCGCCCCTGCGCCGCGTGCCCGTGCAGGGCCTGCGCCGCGTACCGGTGCAGGGCCGCAGCGTGGCCAGGGTGGAGCGCATGCTCGAGGCCTGCGCCCACCTCGTCGACGAGGTGGGGTACGACGGGCTGACCACGACGCTGCTGGCCGAACGCGCCGGTGTGGCCATCGGCTCGGTGTACCAGTTCTTCCCGGACAAGCGGGCGGTGGTCCTCGCGCTGGCACAGCGCCACCTGCAGACCTACCTGGACCGGCTTGGCGGCCGCCTGGCCGCAGGCGTGTCCGGCGACTGGCGGGAGGCCACCCGGATCGCCGTGGAGGAGCACGTCCGCATGTACCACGACGTGCCCGGATACCAGGCGCTGCGGCTGGCCGACCCGTTGGGTGCCGACCCGTGGCCGGACCGGGAGGCCCCGGCCGCCGCGCACGTGGCCGAGCTGGTCATCGCCGCCGCCGCCCTGCCCGACGAGCCGCGGACGCGGCTGGCGGTGACGCTGGCGCTCCAGGCCGCCGACGCGGTGGTCAGGTCCGCGTTCCGGCGCGACCCGGTCGGGGACCCCGACGTGCTGGCCGAGGCGACCGCCCTGGTGCACGGCTACCTGGCCGCCCGGCTGGACACCTGAGGCGTTCCGGCGGGATGCGTGACAGGGCCGGCCCGGGACCCGCGGCGGGGAGCGGCCGCCCGCGCGGGGCCGCGCCGGCGGAACGCGGGGACGCCCGGCGGGCGGCGTGGGGCGGCTGCCGGGAGGCGCGAGAGCCGCCCGGGGGCCGCGTCGGGGCGGCCCGGCCGGGGCGTGACGCCGCCCGGCAGCAGGCGTGAGGCGGCCCGGCCCGCTGCGGAATCGGGGAAGTCCCTGATCCTTGATCGCGGGTAAACTCGGGGCCGCCGGCACGGACAGCGGACCCGTCGACACGGCGCAGCCGGCTAGAGTGGTGGCCCGAAGCGCCCGGGGGGCGGCGTCACGGCGGAGGTGGGCCACATGACGGCTGGTACGGGGGGAGTGCAGCCACCTGAGCCTGGGGGTCCACCGGTTCTCTCCGGAGTCGCCTCGGCACGCTCGGTGCTGTCGATCCGCCCGTTCCGGCGTCTCTGGGCGGTCCTGTCGGTGGCCGCGCTCGCCGACTGGGTGGGCGTGCTGGCCACCGCCATCTTCGCCACCTTCCTGGTCGAGGGCCCGCTGGCCAAGGGCGCGGCGTTCGGGGGTGCGATCGGGATCCGGCTGCTGCCGGCGATGGTGCTCGGCACGGTGGCCGGAGTCATCGGGGACCGGTTCGACCGGCGATGGACGCTCTTTGTGTGTGACCTGCTCCGGTTCGTCCTGTTTGCCTCGATTCCGCTGGCGTTCCTCGCCGGGATCCCCCAGCTCGTGGTGCTCGCGTGGATGGGCATCGCGATCTTCGTCATCGAGGCGATCACGCTGGTGTGGAACCCGGTCAAGGACGCCGCCACCCCCAACCTGGTCCCCCGCGCCAAGCTCGAGGTCGCCAACCAGCTGGGGCTGATCACCACCTACGGCGTGGCGCCGGTGCTGGCCGCGTTGCTGCTGGCCGGCCTGGACGCGGCGCTGGGCGCCGTGCCGGAGCTGCCCGGGTGGGCGGAGCGGCTGTCGGGCAACGGCAACGGTGCCCAGCTCGCGGTGGTGCTGGCGCTGCTGCTCAACGCCGCGGCCCGGCTGGCCACCGGGCTGGTCGTCTTCTACGGGATCCGCGAGATCAGCGGCCGGGACGGCGTGATCCACGAGCACCCGACGCTGCTGCGCCAGTTCTTCGAGGGCTGGAAGTACATCGGCAAGACCCCGCTGGTCCGCGGGCTGGTGCTGGGCATCCTGGGCTCGTTCGCCGCCGGCGGGATCGTGGTCGGGACCGCGCAGTTCTACGCGCAGTCCCTCGGAGGCGGCAACGCCACCTTCTACCTGCTGTTCGGGATCATCTTCATCGGCCTGGGCTGCGGCATCGGCCTCGGACCCTGGCTGATCGGGGAGCTGTCGCGGCGCCGCTGGTTCGGGATGAGCATCGTGCTCGCCGCCATCGGCGTGATCGTCCTGGCGGTCGCCGTGCACCTGACCATCGCCGTGGTCGGCGCGCTGCTGGTCGGCGCCGGGGCCGGCATGGCGTTCCTGTCCGGCCTGACCCTGCTCGGCAGCGAGATCGGCGACCAGCTGCGGGGGCGCGTCTTCGCGTTCGTGCACACCGGCGTGCGGGTGGTGCTCATGGTCTCGATCGCGGCCACCGGTGTGCTGGTCGGCGCCGGCGGCTCCCGGGTGCTCGGCCTCGGGTTCGTCGAGGTGCCGGTCTCGTACACCCGGGTGCTGCTGTTCGTCGCCGGCGTCGCGGGGATCCTCGCCGGCCGGGTCGCGTTCCGCCAGATGGACGACAAGCCCGGCGTACCCGTGCTCGCCGACCTGTGGGGCTCGCTGCGGGGTCGCCCGCTGTCGGTCCCCGAGCCGGTGGCGTGGCCCGGGCTGTTCATCGTGTTCGAGGGCGGCGAGGGTGCCGGCAAGACCACGCAGGTGGAACGGCTGGCGGCCGCCCTCCGGGACCGGTGCCGGCGGGTGGTGGTCACCCGGGAGCCGGGCGCAACCGAGTTCGGCGCCCGGATCCGCGGCATGCTGCTCGGCGGCGAGGGCGGCCCGGCCGCGCCGTCCCCCCGGGCGGAGGCGCTGCTGTACGCCGCGGACCGCGCCCACCACGTCGCCACCGTGGTGCGGCCGGCGCTGGCCGAGGGCGCCGTGGTCATCTGCGACCGGTACGTCGACTCCTCCCTGGCGTACCAGGGCGGCGGCCGGCGCCTGCCGATCGACGAGATCGCGTGGCTCTCCGCCTGGGCGACCCGCCAGCTCAAGCCCGACCTGGTGGTGCTGCTGGACGTGCCGCCGGAGGTCGGCCTCGCCCGGGTCAACGGGCGCGGACGCACCGACCGGCTGGAGAAGGAGGACCTGGCGTTCCACGAGCGGGTCCGCCACGTCTTCCTCGACCTGGCGGCCGCCGACCCGCGCCGGTACCTCGTGATCGACGGCACCCGGCCGGTGGACGACATCGCCGCGGAGGTGCTCGCCAGGGTGGATTCGATGCTCCCGCCGACCACCGAGCCGCCGGCGCAGCGCGACGGGTCGCAACCGTCCCCGCGGGAGTTATCGGCCATCGCCACCGGGCAACGGGAGCCGCCCCGATGACGGTCTTCGACCACCTCGTGGGCCAGGAGGAGGCGGTGGCGGCGCTGCGCCAGGCCGCGGCCGCCGCCGACGCCGTGGTGCGGGGAGAGGACCCCGGCTCCGGGATGACGCACGCCTGGCTGTTCACCGGCCCGCCGGGGTCCGGCCGTTCGGTGGCCGCCCGGGCGTTCGCCGCCGCCCTCCAGTGCGCCACCGGCACCGGCTGCGGCGAGTGCGCCGGCTGCCGCACCACCCTCGCCGGCACCCACGCCGACGTGCAGCTCGTGGTGCCCGACGGGCTGTCCATCCCGGTCGGGCAGGTGCGCGAGCTCGTGCTGCGGGCGGCCAGCGCGCCGACCGGCGGCCGGTGGCAGGTGGTGCTCATCGAGGACGCCGACCGGCTCACCGAGGCGGCCGCCAACGCCCTGCTCAAGGCGGTCGAGGAGCCGCCGCAGCGGACGGTGTTCCTGCTGTGCACGCCGTCCCTGCACCCCGACGACGTGCCGGTGACGATCCGGTCCCGGTGCCGGGTGGTGACGCTGCGCCAGCCCCGCTCCGAGGCGGTCGCCGCCCTGCTGCGCGAGCGGGACGGGGTGCCGGCCGACGTGGCCGCCTGGGCGGCCGCGGCCGCGTGGGGGCACGTGGGACGCGCC
This sequence comes from Micromonosporaceae bacterium, assembly GCA_047459215.1. GTDB lineage: Bacteria > Actinomycetota > Actinomycetes > Mycobacteriales > Micromonosporaceae > Natronosporangium. The sequence continues at coordinate 10,201 of VSBZ01000012.1, forward strand.
CGCCGCCTGGCGGCCGACCCGGCCGCCCGGCAGCGACGGGAGGCGGTGCTCGGGATTCCGCGCCGGCTCACCGGCGTGGGCGCCTGCTTCGAGGCCGCCGCGGCGCTGATCGCGGCGGCCGAGGAGGAGGCGGCCGCGGAGACCGCGCCGGTGGACGCGGCCGAACGCCAGGCGCTGGAGACGGCGCTGGGCGCCGGGGCAACCGGCCGGGGCGTGGCCACCGCCGTCCGCGGCGCCACCGGCCAGATCCGGGACCTGGAGCGCCGCCAGCGCTCGCGGGCCACCCGCAGCCAGCGCGACGCCCTCGACCGCGCGCTGCTCGACCTCGCCGGCTTCTACCGCGACGTGCTGATGGTGCAGCTCGGCGCACCGGTCGCGCCGATCCACTCCGACCGGTGCGACACCGTGGCGGCCGCCGCAGCGAAGTGGACACCTGAGAGCACCCTGCGCCGGATGGAGGCCGTCCTCGCCTGCCGCGCCGCGATCGAGGAGAACGTCAAGCCGCTCATCGCGGTGGAGGCGATGATGCTGGCCCTGTGGCGGGGCTGAGCCCGGGCGGGGCTGAGCCCGGTGGCGAGGGCTGACGGCCGTCGACCTCGCGCTTGCTGACCGTGGAACCGTGCCGATCCGCGCCCACGGGTCCACGTCTGCGGCTCGCGCCCTCGAACCGACCCTTGCGGATGCGTGCCTCACGTCCACGCCACGCGACCGGATGGCGTGATGTCGTGATACGTGCCGATGTCCACATGCGTGAAACCGTGGTGGCGCGGCCGGCACCGAGCCGGTAGCGTGCCTCGGGTAGCGTGACCGCACGCGCGGACGGACGCGGCGCGGCTCGGAGGAGGACGGCGCGACAGCGATGGCGCAGGAGATCGACGAGGCCTGGGTCGAGGAGGCGATCGCGCGACACCGCCGGATCGAGCGGCTGCGGGCCGAGCTCGACGCCCGCCTGGCCACCACCGAGGTGACGGTGACGTCGCCGGACGAGCTGGTGGAGGTGCGGGTGGCCGCCGACGGCTCGGTGCGGAAGGTGACCATCGTCGGGTCGCTGGAAGGCCGCACCAATGTGGAGGTCTCCCGCTCGATCGAGGCCGCTCTCAGCGCCGCCGCCGACGCCGCGCAGTGGGCCCGCCGCACCCTGTACGCGGAGACGTTCGCCGGGTACGCGCCGGTGGGGAGGGTCTGATGGAGACATTGTGGCGGCTCGCCGACCGGCTTGACGAGGCCGCGGCCGCGGTCGGCGCGGCCCGCCTGTCCGACCTGGACCCCGGCCACCCGGCCGGCGGCGGTGCCGGCACGCCCGCGGAGGTGGCCACCATCCTGCGTCGGCAGGTGGCCGCCGCCCTGCAGGCCCGCGCCGAGGAGGCGGCCGCCGTCGCCAACGGGCTTGGTGACCTGGCGGCCCGGGTCCGGGCCGCGGCCGGAAACTACCGGGCGGTGGAGGAGGCGGTGCGGTCCCGGCGGGCGGGGCAGGTGGCCCCGTGACCGACGCCCTGGACCGGCTGTCCGCCGAGGCGGTGCCCCTCCTGCGCCGGGTGGACGCGGCGCTCACGTTCTCCGGCGCCAGCGCCGACGACGCGGTGTGGCCGCTGCTGCGCCGCGTGCGGGCGCTGCCGTCGGACGCGGTCGCCGCCGTGGCCGGCTGGCGGGCCGAGCCGCTGGCGGCGACGGCCGCGGAGCTGCGCAGCTTCGCCCGCAGGTGGGACGGGGCGCTCGACACGGTGGCCGCGCCACCGCCGTGGGAGGGTGCGGCGGCCGAGGCGTACCGCCGGCGCTGGGCGGCGCTGCACACGTACGCGCGCGGCGGTGGCGCCGACAGCGCGGTGGGCCGCCTGCGCGCCACCGCCGACCACCTCGACGCGCTGGCCGAGTGGGTGACCCGCTCCCGGCGCGCGCTCGCCGCCGCTCTGGCCGACGCGCTCACCAGCGCGGAGGCGGTCACGCTGCTGACCGCCCGGGCGCCGGACGAGCCGCCGGCCGCGCCGGGAGAGCCGGTCACGGAGGCGGCCGTCGGGTCCGCCGCCGCCCGGCTGGCCGTCCACGTGCTGACGCCGGTCGCCGTCGCCTGCGACGAGGGGCGCGCGCTGTCCGAGGACGCGGCGCCGCGCCTGTCGCAGCTCGTCTACCGACCGGCCGTGGACGCGGCGGTCACCGAGCCCGGGCTGCTGCGCCTCGGCGAGTGACCGGTCTCCAGACAGGCCGACGGCGCCGCGCTCAGCGACTCCCGGTGCGGCAGCACACCGGTGGCGCGAGCTGCGGCGCCGTTGGCTCCTGCACCCCCCGCAGGCTTTCTCGCCGGACGGCACGGCGGGATCACCCGGTACAACTGCCGCAGCCGGCCGCGCGTGACTACCCCGGCCCGCCGTTCACCCGTACGGGCGACGCCCGGCCGACGGTCACGGGCTCCTCGGCCAGGCGTGGCCGTGGCGGCTCACCGTCCGGGGCGATCCACGGCGCGTCCGGGCGCGGCGCGTCCGGGTCGGCGCGCCACGAGTGGCAGACCTTCGGCACCGCCACCGGGTAGATGGTCAGCGTCCCGTCCCGGGCGATGTGCATCCGCAGGAAGCTCTTGGCGTCCTCGATGCCCTGGGAGGCGAACAGCTCGTTGACGTTCACGCCGAACCGCGAGGCCACGAGCAGGTAGAGGGCGATCAGCTCGCTGCCGACCAGGCCCGCGACCGGCAGGTAGACCAGCCCGGCGGCCAGCAGCGGCAGGGGCCACGGCAGGTCGTGGAACGGCAGCCGCAGCCACGCCAGCCCGCCGGCGATGCCCAGCCCGATGTGCGCGGCCCCGTGCAGCATCCCCGCGACGAGGTACCGGGGTCCTCTCTTGGGGCCGCCGGTGGGGGTGTACGCGAGGCCGACCGCCGCGCCCAGCACCGCCAGCACGGTGACGGCCAGGGGGATCGTCACCAGCCGCGCCTCGACCTCGGTCAGCCGGATCGCCGCCCCGGCCACGGCCAGCATGAGCAGGGTGTGCAGCACGCCGACCAGGGCCACGAAGCCGCGGTTGCGCAGCGGCAGGCGGGCGAAGACGCCCCGCGCCATCCGCCGGGACGTCCGCGCGTCCGGGTACCGGGCGGCCAGCCGGTAGTCGCGCCGCGGGCTGCACTTGCGGTCGATGCTCTCCCGGGGTGGGACGGTGATCTGTTCGGGGATGGTGTGGGTGGCGGTCAGGTACGCGCCCCCGCCGCCGCAGGTCACCAGTTGCCGTTCCGGGTGCTCGTACCGGGCGTAGTGGTGCGCGTCGCCGGAGAGCATGAGCCGGACCTCGGCGCCCGTCGGGGCGATGATGCGCCGGATGAAGAAGTCCAGCGACCGGTACGCGGTCGGGTCGGGCTTGGCCCACGTGGGCGCGGGGGCGGCGATGATCACCTGGTCGCCGGGGCGCAGGTGCCTGGCGGCCTGGGAGAAGTACACGAGCTGGGGGTCGTCGAAGTAGGAGTCCACGGCCTCGTCGACGGCGAACAGCCACCAGCGGTGGGGGAGCTGGACGGCGAAGTAGGACCGGGTCTGCTCCAGCCGCCAGCCGCCCAGGTTGTCGGCCCGCTCGCCGGCGAACAGGCGCAGGAACGACGTCAGGCCGTCGTACCAGTCGTGGTTGGCCGGCAGGGCGTACAGCGTGGGAGCCGGGCCGTCGGTCGGCGCCTGCGGTAGGGCGGCGGTGTACGGGCCCTTGGTGCGGTCCTCGTACGCCTGCATGCTCGCCAGCGGGTAGACCAGGTCCCCGCCCATGACCAGGACGTGGCCGCGGCGCAGCTCGTGGCCGTCGACGTTCAGCGTCGGCTGGGCGAGCAGCCAGGCGATGGTGTACGTGGCGTCGAACCCGTCGCCCAGGTCGGCGACGTAGTCGATCCACAGCTCGCCGTTCTCGCCGTCCTGGCGGTGCCACCGGGCGGGCAGCGCGCCCTGCAGCTCTCGTTTGTCCAGGTATGCACCGAACGTCAGCGTCAGCAGCGTGCGCAGGCCGGTCCGCGCCAGAATCCCGGGCGCGAGCCACGCTACCGGGCGCTGGCGGGTGAAGCCGAGCGAGCGGGGGTCCAACCCGGCCGGGCGGGGGACGTCCATGCCCGGCACGCTAGTTGCCGGACGCCACACGCGCATCACCAGCGTCGGATACCCGTCGCTTTCCCGGCCGGCTGAGCGGCCAGGTGCTGGCCAGGTCGACGGTCGACGGCCTGCCGCTTACCAGCCTTGTCGCCCGCACGCGGCTGGCCGCAGCCGCGGGTGTCGGCTGATGTCATGGAACGCTGCGCCCAGCGACCAGGGCCGCATGCGACCTGATGGAGCTCTGCTACCGCCTGCATCCGTGGCCGGTCCACCGCGGCGTACGGCGCTTCCGCGCCGTGGACGCGCCGCCCGAGCCGCTCCCGCCGACTTATGCGCCTCCTAGTGGTGGCGGGCCCGCCTGAGCGCAGCCCGTCACCACGCCGGTGATCCAAACCGCGCTACACTGGTCGGCGCTGCCGCCTTAGCTCAGTCGGTAGAGCGGTGCTCTCGTAAAGCACAGGTCGTCGGTTCGAGTCCGACAGGCGGCTCCGAGGTCAGGGCCTTGATCCAAGATCAAGGCCCTTTCTCGTGGAGCCGTACGCGAGCCGACGGGCGATCGCCACTCCACATCGAGGGCGCTGAGGCGGTGTCGGCGCACCGGCGGGGACTATCCCGCGCTACCGCGATGGTGGCTCGATCCGGCTGTGGGATCGGAGCCGAAGTGGATGACGCGTCCGATGACAGCGGTGGCGTCGTCGTGGGGCTTGCCACGCCAGCGGGTGGGGTCGGGGTCGCCGTGCTCGGCTTTTCGCACGACGTCGATGAGTGCGCGTGGGCCACCTTCACGGGCGACGGTGAAGACCTGCGGCCAGGTCCAGCCGTAACGCTCGACCAGCCGCGTGACACCGTCGGTGAACAGACCGACCGTGGTGACGTCGCGGGCGGGGATGCTGCCGGTCAGGGCTTGCTGAGCGGCCACAGGGTCGGCGGCCGCGACCCAGAACCCGCCGGGCCGGTTGCGGACCCGGGCGACGTAGTCGGCGCGGTAACGGCGGACGTCCGTGACGACGATCGGACCGCCTTCCAGCTGATCGAGGCGGTTGTCCGTGATCGACTCGGTGTCACCGGTGGTGGTCTGCCAGGCGGCGGTGGCGTCACCGAGGACCAGCCAGTCGATCCGGTCGGGAGAGGCGCGGACGGCGGCGACGGTGGCACCGGGCGTCAGCGGGTGGGTGAGGTCACAGCTGTCTTCGTGGTCGGTCGCGGTACGGCGGATCGCCGCCGCCAGCGCCTCGGTCAGTGGCGTTTCGGGGCCGGCGGTGGCGATGGCGGCTCCCAGGTAGCTGCCGAGGCGGGCGACGAACCACGGTACGTCGTGGTGGCAGCCCACCTCCGATGCCGGATCCCTGGAGGCACCGTCGAGGACGAGTGCCCACCGTGCCGCGACCAGGTGGTAGTCCTCGCTGGCGTGGCCGGGAGCCGGTTCGGTGGCCACGGTCGCGTCCAGCACCCGCCGTTCTCCTGATCAACCCGGATCTGGGACTGGTCGTCGGAGGTGACCACGTCACCCGCGACGGTGGCCAGCATGAACGTCACACCCGGCCCATACCGGCCGACGCCTACGCTACCGATCCGCCGGCTGCGGAGTTCACGAGTTCGAGGATCTCTTGAAGGAGATCCGGCGCCACTGCAACGGTGCCACGTGATCGAGCTGTGTGGTCGCTGCCGTCGAGATCGACTACTGCCGCGCCGGCCTCCCGGGCGATGATCGCGCCAGCGGCGGTGTCCCAGGGGTTGTTGGACAGCATGACGGCGGCGTCCACCTTGCCGTCCGCTACCCACGCAAGGTCGACTGCGGCCGAGCCGAGCATGCGGACACGGAGTGCGTTGCGGGCGAGGAGTGCGGTGAGCGCGAGCCTGGGGGCGTTCCGTTCGTCGGCGTTCTCACCGACCGCGTAGTCGCCTATGGCGACGACCGCATCGCGCAGATGGGCGACCGAACTGGCGCGGATCGGCGTGCCGTTGCGGTACGCACCGCTACCATGCACCGCCTCGTAGCGGCAGCTCAGGAAGGGCAGCTCGATCACGCCCAGAACCGGCCGACCGGCCTCGACCAGGGCGAGCGAGACCCCGCACAGCGGAAGGCCGCGGGCGAAGTTCACCGTGCCATCGATCGGGTCCAGAATCCACTGGAGCGCACCAGCCGCACCGCTGGCGCCACCCTCCTCCCCGAGGAACCCGATCGACGGCGTGGCATCGGCGAGGAACGTCCGCAGATCCCGCTCAACCTCGTAGTCGGTCTCCGAGGTGAAGTCGCGGTCGCCCTTGGCGGTCAAACTACCCACGCCCCGTCGAAGGATCAGCTCCCTAGCTCGGGTCGTCGCTTCGACGGCCGTCTGGAGCAGCCGCTCAAGATCAGTCACGGTTCTGTTCTCCTCGCCCAGAGCCGGTCGACGATTCGCTCAGACGCTGGAGGAGCCGGGACAACGTCCCGGCGCCGGATGCGAACGTCGACGACTCTACGCCGCGAGCGGCGGGAGGACGCGGCTGGACAACGGACACGAGGTGGTCGACGCTGCTGATGCCGAAGCGGATCTAGAACATGGCCTCCGGAGCTGCCGTCGGCGCTGCGCCGGTAGATGGGCCGACAGCCAGTGCGGCTAGTTGTCAACCTAAGGGAGTAGGTCCGGGGTGTGGTCCCGTGGCACCCTCTCCAGGTAACCCTCACGACCCAGCCGGCACGCGGGTACAGGTGGGGGTGGCTGAGACATCGACTGACTTGGTCGGGTGCACCAAGTCCCCGTACCGCCACGCTTCTGTTTGACGGGACGGACCGATGACGAAGTGGCCGCTGCTCGCGGCGGCGATCCTCCTGGAGGTCTCCGGCACGCTGGCGCTGCGTGCTGCCGTGGACCATGCCGGCTGGTACGCGCTCACCGCAGCCGGGTACCTCGGCGCCTTCGCCGCTCTGGCCCGCCTGCTGCGGCTCGGGATGGGAGTCGGGGTCGCCTACGGCGTCTGGGCCGCCAGCGGCGTCGCCCTCACCGCGCTTCTCGCCACCGTCCTCTTCGGCGATCCGTTGACCTGGATCATGGCGCTCGGGGTCGTTCTCATCGGCGCCGGCGTGCTTTGCGTCGAGATCGGCTCCCAGACTGCCCGTGCCCGGCAGGCTGCGCGTACCCGCGGAGGGCGCGGGTGACGGCCTGGCTCGCGCTCGTCGGCGCCATCCTGTCCGAGGTGGCCGGCACCCTGTCGCTACGCATGGCCACGCAGCCGAACGGCTCCCGACGGTGGTTCCTCGTGGTCGGCGCCGGCTACCTTGTCGCGTTCACCCTGCTCGCCGTGGCAGTCCACGGCGGGATCGCGATCGGCGTCGCCTACGGCATCTGGGCCGCCGCGGGAGTCGCCCTGGTCGCGGTCGCCTCCCGTGTCCTGTTCGGCGAACCGTTGACCAGGGTCATGGTTCTCGGGTTCGTCCTCATCGTCGTCGGGGTGGTCGCCGTCGAGGTCGGCGCCCACCACTGAGACCGCCTGGAAAGGATGGTCGACCGCGCGCCTGTCAGCCCCGGACGGTTGTCGGCAGCACCAGGGCCGGCGGCCGGACGGTACACCCGGCCCGCGGGTCGGTCCCCTCGGCCGGGTCGGGTGACCGGGCCGGTCCCGACCCTCTCATCCAGAAAATTCGACCTCCAGCACGTCGTCCAGAGCCGCGTAGGTGCCCTCCAGGGCCGAGGTGCTGACAGTCTGCCGTCGGATGGCGGGGCCGCGCCACGAGCATGGGTTCGGAAGTCTGACCGAGGCCTGGTCCAGTCTGGCGACTCTGGTCCAGTCTGGCGACTGCTGCCGTCGCGTCGGTGACGGCTCGGTACGTCCGCTGCTCAAGGACGACCTCCGTAGGCAGCGGGTCGGGGAGGAAGGCCGTGTGCTCGTACTCCTCGTTGTGCCGAGCGCCATAGCCACGGATCGGTACAAGCCGGCCCAGGGGGACGACCCGAGCGCCTTCAGGTCCGCAGTCTGCAAGTATCACGCTCAAGACTCAACTTTCAGCCGTGTCATTTGAGCCGAGACGACGTGTCGCGGCAGATGTGAAGAAGAGCCGTCCTGACGTGCATTCGGTGCCGGAGATCTCACGTCGGGATCCGGACAGTCCGCCGACGCGGCCTTCAGAGACCGACGGTTCCGCGACGAGAAGGCGGCGTCAGGTGCCGGCGAGTCGGGAGACGACCTGGTCGAAGCCGGTCTCCCGGCCGTCGAACACGGTCAGGTAGGAGACGCCGAAGCGCTCCCGGAGCTCGATGATCCGCTCGCAGATCGCGTCGACCGTGCCGAACAGCATGAACGGGCTCGCCAGCGCCGTCTCCGCCGGCATGGCCTCGCCGACGAGGGCCTCGGCCGTGCCGGCCGGGTCGTCCGTCACGTGCGCGTGCTGGACGAGCAGGCTCAGCTCCAGGCCCGGGAAGCGGTCGCCGGCGCACAGCCGCACGTGCTCCACCCGGTCGGCGAGGCCGGCGGTGGTGAAGAAGGAGTAGTCCCCGCCCGGGGGCGCGGTGAACCCGGTGAACTGGACGATGTCGGCGCCCGCGGCCGCGACCGCGAGCATCCGGTCGCCGTTGCCGCCGGCCATGAGCGGCACCGAGCGACCCTGCGGCGGAAGCGGGTCCAACCTGAACTCGGTCAGCCGGCCCGGCCCTGGCTCCTCGGTGACCGTCTCGCCGTCGAACAGCCGCGGGAGCACCTCCAGGGCCCGGGCCACCTCCCGGATCCGCATCCCGGGAGGGTCGAACGGCAGCCCGACCGACCGCGCCTCCTCCTCCGCGTACCCGGCGCCGATCCCCAGCTCCAGCCGCCCGCCGCTGATCACGTCGACGGTCGCCGCCTCCTGCGCCAGCAGCCCGAGCGGCCGGAACGCGATGTTGACCACCTGTGTGCCCAGCCGCAGCCGCTCGGTGACCACGGCCGCGGCGGCCATCGCCGGCAGCGGCGCGGGCATCCCGATGTGGTCGGGGAACAGCAGCGTGGCGTACCCGGCGTCCTCCGCCCGGCTGGCGACCTCGCGCACGTCCCCGTCGCCGCGCCACACCAGCCCGAACCGGAACTCGCGCACTGCAGAAGTGTCACCGCGACCGTCACCGGCGGCCAGGGTTGTTCGCCCTGCGCGTACGCTGGCCGCGTGCCCGAGGGACACACGATCCACCGGCTGGCCGCCCGGCACCGCGAGCTGTTCGCCGGCGACCGGCTGTGGGCTGCCAGCCCGCAGGGGCGCTTCGCCGACGGGGCGGCCCGGCTGTCCGGGCGGGTGATGCGCGACGCCGAGGCGTACGGCAAGCACCTGCTGCACCACTACGAGGGTGACCTCAGCCTCCACGTCCACCTGGGACTCTACGGCAGGTTCCACGACGGCCCCGTGCCGGCGCCGCCGCCGGTCGGGCAGGTGCGGCTGCGGCTGGAGGGTTCGCGGCACTTCCTGGACCTGCGCGGGCCGGCCGCGTGCGAGCTGTTCGATCCCGCGCAGGTGGCGGCGCTGCGGGACCGCCTGGGCGCCGACCCGCTGCGCGACGACGCCGACCCGTCCCGACCGTACCGGCGGATCTCCCGCAGCCCGGCCCCGCTGGCCAGCCTGCTGCTGGACCAGTCCGTGGTGGCCGGCACCGGGCTGATCTACGTCACCGAGGTGCTGTTCCGGGCCGGGCTGCCGCCGACCCTGCCCGGTCGGGAGCTCACCCCCGCCGCGTGGGAGGCGCTGTGGCAGGACCTCACGGCGCTGATGAAGGACGGGTTCGCCACCGGCCGGATCGACACGGTGCGCCCTGAGCACACGCCCGAGGCGATGGGCCGACCGCCCCGGGCCGACCGCCACGGCGGCGAGGTGTACGTGTACCGCCGCGCCGGCCAGCCGTGCCTGGTGTGCGGGACGCGGGTACGCCGGGGCCAGCTCGCCGGCCGCCACTCGTACTGGTGCCCGCGCTGCCAGCGGGCTCCGCGGTGACCGGCGCGCCCGGCTCGGGCCGGGCGGCCGACGTGAACGCCGCCGGCCCCGGCCGGGTTCGGCGACGGCACCGGCGTGGCGGGGACGTCACCGGCGGGGCGGCGGTGACGGCGTACCTCCACGGCACCGGCGGATCAGGCGGTGGCCGGTCCCACGTGCTCGTCCAGCCAGTCCCGCAGCGGCGCGCTCGCGCGCAGGAACTCGACCACCCGGTCCCGCGCCGCCGGCGTCCCCAGCCACGGCTCCACCGGCCACTGCCGCCACGCCACCAGGCCCCGGTAGCGCAGCAGCTCGATCCGCGGATGGTCGCGCGGGTAGCCGCGGGGCGCGGTGCGCAGCACGCTGTGGCCGCCCACCTCGATACCCTGCGCGCGGATGTCGGCCACGAGCGCCTGCAACCGCGCGCCGGCCACGTCGTCGGCCACCGCGCGGCGGTACCGGTCGAGCTGACCGGAGTCCATCTGCCACATCCCGTTGCCGGCGGCCAGGCCGTGGGCGGACAGCTGCACGTACCCGCCGCGTTCGAACGTGGCGCCGATGTGGTCCTTGTACGGTGACTTGTCGGCGCTGAAGCGCACGTCGCGGTACGGGCGGTAGATCTTCCACGGTCCGAACTCGGGCTCCAGCTCGGCCAGCAGCTCCTCCATCGGCGCCCGCACGTCCCGCTCGTAGACGTCCCTGTGCGCGAGCCAGTAGGTCCGCGAGTTGTCGGCGGCGAGGCCCTCGTAGAACTCCAGCGCCTCGGCCGGCCAGCCGGTGAACGCCATCACCACCCCCAGCGTCGACACCGGCAGTCTGGCACGCCGCCGGAAAACCGGGCGCCCGACTGGCGGCCCGGTGCTAGCCTGCAGCCATGTTCTCCTGAGGCTCCTGCGCGCCGCCCGGCCCGGCGCGCCCCGCTCGACGCGCCGTTGTCCCACGCGTCCTCTGACCGGCCGCCAGCGTCAGGAGGTGTCCCATGGCGGACCAGGAACCCACCGACACATCTGAACCCGTCGACAACGCCCAGGCCGAGCCCGAGCAGCCCTTGAACCGGGCGGCGCGGCGTGCCCTGCGCCGCGGCAAGAACGCCGCCTCGCGGTCCGTGCCGGCCCCGGCTGTCACCGTGCCCGGCCCGCGCAACCAGGTGGTGGCGATCCGCCGGCGCGCGGGACGGCGCGGCAACCGGTAGCACCGCCTCGGCCTGCCGCTCGGCGCCAGCGTCGCCGTCACGCCGGGGCCGCCGGCTGCTGCCGCTCGCGCCGGCGCGACGGCGCCGCCGGGGTCACTGGTACGAGATGAACCGCGGCGACGGTTCCACCGCGACCGTCTCGGCCGGGCTCAGCGTCGGCTGGTCCTCGTCGTAGAAGTTCTTCCATCCCCACCACACGTCCGGCGCGTCGACGTGCAGCGCCTGCCAGGTCTCGTACTTCTGGCCGGGCGTGCCGAAGCCGTCGGCGTGGATCATGACGGCGAGCTCGTCCCGGCTGGTGTCGAGCCGCGCCCGGTTGGTGATCATCGCCAGCGTGAACTGGTGGAGCACGAGGAGCTTCTGCGGCAGGTCGTGCTCGGCGGTGAGGTCGGCCAGCCAGGTCACGACCCGGTTGACCTCCGCGGCGTCCACGGAGCCGATCTGCACCATGTGTCGTTGGCCGGGAGCCAGCCGCCACTCCGGGTCCAGCGCCAGCCCCACGTGCGGCTCGCGCAGCAGCTCCTCGTACTCCTGCGCCTGGGTGAGGAAGTCGGTGTGCCCCGGTTGCAGGTCCAGCACCACGTAGATCCCGGCCTCGCGGGCCGCGTCGATCCACGGCCGCAGGTCGTCCACGGGGGTACGGCGGGAGTAGTCCCCGGTCGGTTCGGCGGAGGCGGACGCGATCGTGGTGATGATCTCGAAGGCCGGCACGACCGGCTCGTCCACAAGCGACTGGTACTCGGCGGCCAGGCGCGTGGCCCGCTCGACGGTCTCGGCCAGATCCTGCTCGCCGAGCGCCCCCAGCACGGTGTTGCCGGGATGGCCGTAGAGGGCCACCAGCCGCCGTCCGGGGAAGACCACCTGCCCGCCGCCGGGCAGCTGCACCCCGGTGACGGCCACCTCGAGCCGGCCGGCCAGCACCTCCTCCGGCCCGAACCCGGCGCCGAGGGCGACCGTGTGGGTCGGCGGCTGCTCCGACAGCGCGGCGATGAGCCCGGGGTCCGCCCGCGGGTCCGTCGCGGTGGTGGTCAGCACGCGGGCACCGGCCGCGCGGGCGGTCGCGAGCGCCGCGGTCGTGACCTCGTCCTCGTGGGCCAGGACGGTGACCGTCGCCAGAGGTTCGGGGCGGGGGAGCGAGGGCAGGTCCTCCGGCCCGACGCCGCCGCCGAAGGTCAGCACCGTGTCCGGTCCGAGCCGTTCCACCTCGCCGTCCACCATGGCCGCGACCCCCGCGGACGCGCCCTCCCCGCCGTCCGCCCCGGCCCCGCTGCCGTCCTCCGGTGCCGGGTTCAGCAGCAGCGGCACCCCGAGCGACGTGGCGGCCTTCGCCGCGGGGACCCAGCTGGCCGGGTCGGACTCGTCGGCGAGCACCACCGCCGGCGCCCGCTCGTAGAGGATGCGGCTCATCGCCACGGCCAGCTCGGCCGGACCGCCGTCCAGCACGGTGACGGCCTGCGCCGGCGGTCGGGTCAGAGCGGACGAGGTCGCCTCCTCGTCTGTTCCGCACCCGGTCGCGGCGACGGTGAGCGCGAGCGCGAGCACGGCCACCCTGGCGCGGTGACGGCGCATGGTCGGGTCTCCATCCCTGTCCGCGGGGTGGACCCACACCGTAACAGCCGGGACGAGGGGCTACCGCGTGGCACGCCGGTCCGCGCTCCTTGCGGGCCGCTTGCGGGTGACCGGACCGCGGTTCAGCCCGGACCGGTGCGCAGGTTCATCGCAGGCCGGTGCGGAACCCTTCCCGCCAGCTCGGGAAGGCGGGCGTCCAGTCCAGCTCCGACCGGGCCTTCGCGTTCGACGAGCCGCGCACCGACGTCATCATGCGCACCCCCATCTCCCCGATCAGGGGGCGCGCCAACCAGACCGGAATCCGCAACGGCCGGGGCGCACCGGTCACCCGGGCGAGGTACGGCAGCCATTCCGCGACCGGTGCCGGCTCGTCGTCGACGACGTTGTAGATGCCGGGCGTGCCGCGCTCGACCGCCGCGACCGTGGCGCTCACCGCGTCGGCGACGTGGATGAACGACCACACGCCCGTGCCGGCCCCGACCACCGGGAACCGCCGTCGCCGCACCATCTCCACCAGCTCGCCGCCGCGCCGGAAGGCGGTGCCCGGGCCGTAGAAGAAGCCGTACCGCAGGACCACGCCCTCGATGCCGGGGCGGTGGGGCACCACCGTCTCGATGTGGCGGATCGCGGCCAGGGTACGGCGTGCCTGCGGTGCGGGGTCGGGGTCGAGCGGGTGGTCCTCGGTGGCGACCGGGCCGCCGGTGCGGGCGTTCGGCCAGCCGCTGAAGCTCTGCGCGATGAACCGGCGCGCGCCGGCCGCGACCGCGGCGTCGAGCAGGATGTCCAGGCCGGTGGTGCGCAGCGTGTTGGTGACGGCGAACTGGGCGTCCATGCGCTTGAGGTCGGCCACGCCGGTCAGGGCGGTGAGCTGGTGCATGACCACGTCCGGTCGGGCCGCGGTCACCGCGGCCGTGACCGCGGCCCGGTCCAGCGGGTCCAGCACCGCCGGCTCGCCCCCGGCGGCCCGGATCGCCTCCGCCCGGGCCGGGTGACGCGTGGTCCCCACCACCTCGTGCCCGGCGGCCACCAGCGCCGGCACCAGGCCCCGGCCGACGGCACCGGTCGCACCGGCGAGGAAGATCCGCATGGTCAGCCCCTTTCCGGCCGCGGGCGCGGCCACGCGAGAACGGTCGGTGTGGCGACGCCGGGACGGTGCGGCGACGTCGGTGGTGGCGGTGCCGGGACAGCGGGCTGCGGCGACGCCCGGACCTCAGAACGTCTGCAGGGGGAACACCTCGAACGGCACCGCGTACCGGCAGCCGAGCCGGCTGCCGGCCTGGCGGCAGACGGACTCGAGGAACTCCTCGGGATCGAAGGTGCCCGACCCGAGCCCGGCCAGGTACTGCTCGTGCGCCCGCAGGGACGCCACGCCCTTGTCGAACGTGTCGGTCACGTCCACTCCGTGGCGGGCGCGCGGGGAGTTGGCCGCCCAGATCTCACGGACCTTGTTCCACGGCTCCAGCCCCTCGGCCAGCAGGTCGGTGAACACCCACCGGTTGCCGGCGTCTCGGACGCCGTCGAGCACCGCCCGGCCGGTGGCGATGTGGTCGGCCTGGTTGAGGGCCGTGGCGTCGTCCCAGGTGTCCCGGACGTTGGACGTGATCACCACCTCGGGCCGGTGCCGGCGCACGGCGCGCGCCACCGCCTTCCGCAGCGGCAGGCCGTACTCCAGCACGCCGTCGGGGAAGCCGGCGAACTCCACCTCGTCCACACCGACCACCGCGGCGGCCGCGCGCTGCTCCTGCTCGCGCAGCGGTCCGCATTGTTCCGGCGGTATCCCGTCGATGCCCGCCTCGCCGCTGGTGAGCAGCACGTAGACGATGCGCTTGCCCTGACCGGTCCAGCGCGCGATGGCCGCGGCGGCACCGAACTCCAGGTCGTCGGGGTGGGCGACGATGGCCAGCGCCCGCTCCCAATCCTCGTTGAGCGGCTCCAGCGGAGCCGGTGTGGTCATCTCGGACATGTCCACATCGTTGCACCCCGTCGCCGGTGTCGCCCGTTGGCCGTGTCGCACGGGAGCTCCGCCACCGCGGTCGACGCCGACGACGGGCGAGGAACCGCTACCGGCGGTGGAAGACCAGCTCGAAGATGGGCCGGCCCTGCTCCACCGCCTTCCTCTCGTACCTGGTCTGCGGCCGGTGCGGCTGCCGGGGTGCCCACCCGTCGTACCGGTTGACCAGCTCCGGGTCGTCCTCCAGCGTGCGCCGCATCACCTCCGCGTAGTCGGGCCAGTCGGTGACCGCGTGCAGCACGCCGCCGGGTGCCAGCCGGGACCGCATGAGCGCCACGTGGGCGGGCTGGAACAGGCGACGCTTGTGGTGCCGGGTCTTGGGCCACGGGTCGGGGAAGTACGCGTGGATGGCGGCCAGGCTGGCGGGCGGGATCCGCTGCTCGAGCAGGTCCAGGGCGTCGCCGTGGGCGACCCGGAGGTTGGTCAGGCCCCGCTCCTCGATCAGCAGCAGCAGGTTGGCGACGCCGGGGGCGTGGACCTCGGCGGCGAGGTAGTCGCGGTCGGGGTCGGCCGCCGCCATCTCGGCGGTGGCGTCGCCCATGCCGGACCCGATCTCCAGCACCAGCGGGGCGCGCCGGCCGAACAGCTCAACCGGATCGAGCGGCCCGCCGTGCACGTCGACGCCGTAGACCGGGAGCAGCCGGGCCAGCGCCTCCCGGCGGCGGGTGCGCAGGCGTCCGCGCCTGCCGTAGTAGGTCTGGACGCGGGTGCGGCGGTGCTCGAGCGTGGTCATTCCGCACTCCAGGGTACGGGCGCGGTGGATGACCGATATACCGGTATAGCCCTGATCGAGGTGTTACGTCGTGTATACGTAGGTGAGAGGCACGACGGACTAGGGGGAGGCGCCGGCATGAGGTGTGTGAGGACAGGCGTCGCGCTCGCCGCGGTCGCGGTGGTGGCGCTCCTGGCGGCCGGCTGTGCCCGGGGGAACGGGAGCGCGGTCGGCGCCGACCCGTCGCCGCAGGGCTCGCGGTCGCCGGGGACGACCGCGAGCCCCACGGGATCCGTCACCGCCTCGCCGAGGGGGACGCCCGCCGAACGCTCGCCGGGCGACCGGTCCCCGGCGGCCCCGTCGCCGCGGGCGGCGCCGGGCGACGGGGCCGGAGAGCGGATCCGGGTCAGGCTCGTCGACTACCGCATCGACATGCCGACCTCGCTGCGGGCCGGCACCTACACCTTCGTGATCGAGCAGGCCGGCAACCACCCGCACGCACTGGCGATCCAGGGGCCGGGCGTGGACGAGGAGAGCGACACGATCGAGCCGGGCGGCCGCAGCGTGGAGATGACGGTGACCCTGCGGCCCGGGGCGTACGAGGTGTGGTGCCCGGTGGGCAACCACCGCGCGATGGGCATGCAGCTGATGCTCCAGGTGACCTGACCCGGACGAATCGACGCGACCGGCGGCGCCCACCGTTCCCGGTGGGCGCCGCCGGTCTCACGCGGGTGGCCGGGAAGCACGCGGGGTGGCCGGGAACACCTGGCCGGCCCCGGGCGGGTGAGGCGGCCGGGTGACGTAGCCGACACGCGTACCCATACCTGGTGGGGGTATCGTGTGGGCATGGCCGACACCACCGCGACCCCCGCGCCGACGACCCGCACCCGGTACTGGTACGCCGACAACAAGCAGGCCCTGCTGAGCCGGCTGCGCCGGATCGAAGGCCAGGTCCGCGGCGTGTACCGGATGGTCGACGAGGACGCCTACTGCATCGACGTGCTCACCCAGATCTCCGCCGCCACCCGTGCGCTGCAGGCCGTCGCCCTCGGGCTGCTCGAGGGCCACCTCGCGCACTGCGTGGTCGACGCCGCCCGCCAGGGCGACCCGTCGGCCAAGGTGAAGGAGGCCAGCGACGCCATCGCCCGGCTGGTGCGCTCGTAGCGCACCGGCGCATCCCCCGTACCTGTCTGGAGGAGTGCCGATGTCCGTCACGACCACCTACCGCGTCACGGGTATGACCTGCGGCCACTGCGAGCAGGCGGTGACCACGGAGCTGTCCCGACTGCCCGGCGTCCGGGAGGTGCGGGTCGACCTCGCCACCGGCAACGTCACCGTCACCTCGGACGCGCCGCTGCCCATCGACGAGGTCCGCACCGCCGTGGACGAGGCCGGGTACGAGCTGGCCGGCCAGACGACATGACGACCGACGCCACCGACCTGCGCCTGATCGAGCTGCGGGTGGGCGGCATGACCTGTGCCGCCTGCGCGGCCCGGGTCGAGAAGAAGCTCAACCGGCTCGACGGCGTCACCGCCACGGTCAACTTCGCCACCGCGACCGCCCACGTGCGCGCACCCGCCGACGTCCCGGTGGAGGAGCTGATCCGGACGGTGGAGGCGACCGGTTACACGGCCACCCTGCCGCCCTCGGCCGAGGCCGAGGAGGGGGAGGAGTCGCCACGGGCCGAGCGCGCGCTGCGTACCCGGCTGGCGGTCAACGCGCTGCTCACCGCACCCCTGCTCGTGCTCGCGATGGTGCCCGCGGCCCAGTTCCGGTACTGGCAGTGGGTCGCGCTGGCGCTGGCCACACCCGTGGTGACCTGGGGCGCCTGGCCGTTCCACCGGGCGGCCCTGGTCAACGCCAGGCACGCCACGGCCACCATGGACACCCTCATCTCGCTCGGGGTGGTGGTGTCGTACGGGTGGAGCCTGGTCGCGCTGCTGGTCGGCGGCGCCGGCGAACCCGGCATGCGGATGCCGTTCACCCTGCTCGCCGAGCGGGGCGACGCGACCGGGCACCTCTACCTGGAGGTGGGCGCTGCCCTGACGACCTTCCTCACCGTCGGGCGGTGGTTCGAGGCCCGGGCCAAGCGGCGCGCCGGCTCGGCCGTGCGCGCCCTGCTCAACCTGGGTGCCAAGGACGCCACGCTGCTGCGCGACGGCGTCGAGGTACGGGTGCCGGCCTCGGCGCTGCGGGTCGGCGACCTGTTCGTGGTGCGGCCGGGCGAGAAGATCGCCACCGACGGGGTGGTGGTGGAGGGTTCCTCCGCGGTCGATGCCAGCATGCTCACCGGCGAGAGCGTGCCGGTGGAGGTGGGGCCGGGCGACGCGGTCGTGGGCGCCACGGTCAACGCCGGCGGCCGGCTCGTGGTCCGGGCCACCCGGGTCGGGGCCGACACCCAGCTCGCCCAGATGGCGCGGTTGGTCACGCAGGCCCAGTCCGGCAAGGCGCCGGTCCAGCGGCTGGCCGACCGCGTCTCCGGGATCTTCGTGCCCGCGGTGATCGTGGTGTCGGCCGCCACGCTGGTCGGCTGGCTGCTCGCCGGCGCCGGAACCCGGGTCGCGCTCACCGCCGCCGTGGCGGTGCTCATCATCGCCTGCCCGTGCGCTCTCGGCCTGGCCACCCCCACCGCCCTGCTGGTCGGCACCGGGCGGGGCGCCCAGCTGGGCATCCTCATCAAGGGACCGGAGGTGCTGGAGTCCACCCGGCGCATCGACACCGTGGTGCTGGACAAGACCGGCACGGTGACCACCGGACGGATGGCGGTGGTGGGCACCGCACCCGCGGCCGGCACCTCCGCCGAGGAGCTGCTGCGCCTGGCCGCCGCGGTGGAGCACGCCTCCGAGCACCCGATTGCACGGGCCGTGGTGGCCGCCGCCGCGGGCCCCCTGCCCGCCGTGACCGACTTCCGGGCCCTGCCCGGCCTCGGGGCGGAGGGCACGGTCGAGGGCCGCCGGGTGCTGGTCGGCCGGCCACGCCTGCTGGCCGAGCGCGGGATCGACGTACCCGAGGTGGCGACCGACGGTCGCACCCCGGTGGCGGTCGCCGTGGACGGCGCCTACGCCGGGACCGTCCTCGTCGCCGACACCGTCAGGCCCGGCGCGGCGGAGGCGGTCGCCGCCCTGCGCCGGCTCGGGCTCACCCCGGTGCTGCTGACCGGGGACACCGAGGCGACCGCGCGGGCGGTCGCCGCCGAGGTCGGCATCGACGAGGTGATCGCGGAGGTGCTCCCGGCGGACAAGGTGGCGGTCGTGCGCCGCCTGCAGGATGAGGGCCGGGTGGTGGCGATGGTCGGCGACGGGGTCAACGACGCCGCCGCGCTGGCCACCGCCGACCTGGGGCTGGCGATGGGCACCGGCACCGACGCCGCGATCGAGGCCTCCGACCTGACCCTGGTCCGGAGCGACCTGGCCACGGTGCCGCAGGCGATCCGGCTGTCGCGCGCCACGCTCGCCACCATCAAGGGCAACCTGTTCTGGGCATTCGGGTACAACACCGCGGCGATCCCGCTCGCCGTGGCCGGCCTGGTCTCGCCGGTGCTCGCGGCGCTCGCGATGGCGCTGTCCAGCGTCGCCGTGGTCACCAACAGCCTGCGCCTGTTCCGGTTCGACCGCTAGGTTCCGGTTCGACCGCTAGGGCCGACCTGCGTGCCGGGCCGGACCCGCGTATAGCGTGGACCCGTGGACCACCTGGGGAAGGACGCCGTGGATCACCTGGGGAAGGACGACGGACGGTTGGTCCTGGAGAAGGACGACGGACGGTTGACGCGGCTCCGGCTCCGGGCGGAGGACGCCGTGACCGGCGGGGACTGGGCAACCGTCCTGGCCCTCGAACCGGACCTGCGCACCGACAAGGAGATGTGGCCCATCTGGGCGGCGGCCTGCGCGATCGCCGCGGCCAGGCTGGGCCGGCCGGATGCGTTCTCCTACCTGGAGGAGGCGGTCGCGGTCGGATTCTGCCAGCCGGAGCTGTACGAGCCGAGGCTGACCCACGCCTTCGGCGACCGCGCCGACTGGCCGGAGGTCCTGGCCGCGATGCGGCGCAATGTCCCGCCACCGCCGGTGACGCTGCTGGAGTGGCCGGTCGTCACGCCGACGCCGCCGCTGTCACTGGACCGGCTGCCGAAGGAGCGGGAGGCGCTGCTCCGGGAGCGGTTGCCGCGACCCGGGCACCGCGCGTGGGACACCGCGCGGGCGCTGCTGGCGTGGGTCGCGGACCGGTGGCGGCACGCCAACGACCACGCCGCCTCCCGCGACGCGGTGACCATCCTGGACCAGGTCGACGCCGGGCGGCGGTTCTCGTGCGTGGAGTACACGACGGTGCTGAGCCAGGCGCTCAACGCCGTCGGCATCCCGTCCCGGGCGGTGTCGCTGCGCCAGGATTCCTACCACATCGGACTCGGGCGGGGTCACATGGTCTCCGAGGCCTGGATCGACGAGCTGTCCGCATGGGTGGTCCTCGACGGGCAGAACGGCCTCTACTGGGTCGACGACGACGGCACGCCGTTGGGCGTACCGCAGCTGCAGGACCGGTGCGTGGCGGGCGAGGGGCCGCCACGGTACGTCTGCGTCGGCTCGCGGAAGCTCTCCCCGGACCGGGCCCCGCTGTGGTTCTCCTACTTCCGCCACGCCCACACGACCGGCGCCGCCTGGGGGGACGAGTACGTGCCGATCTTCCAGACCGAGCACGTGGCGACCTGCGACGAGCTGCTGCGGGACCGGGCCCTCGCGTACCCCGACCTGGCCGAGATCACCGTCGGCGTGGTGGACGACGCGGGACGCCCGGCGCTCCAGCTGCGGCCGCGCCACCCGTACGCGACCGGTGTCGTCGTCACCGAGGGTGGGCGTACCTGGACACTCGCACCCGGCGACGCGTGGTCGCTGCCCACCGGACCGGCCGGAGACCACGCCGCGACCGTCGCCACCATGACGCCGTACGCCACGCTGCGGGCTCACCGGATCGCGTACCGGATCGCCTGACCACGGTGTGGTCGGACGGCCGGCGGCCGCCGGTACGGCGGGCCGTAGGGTGGAGGGGTGGCCGAGCTCGACCTGCTGCGCACCGACGACCTGCTGACCGACGAGGAGCGCCAGATCCGCGACGTCGTCGCCCGGCTCGTGGACGAGCGGATCCGGCCGCACGTGGCGCAGTGGTACGAGGACGGTGCGGCGCCGTGGCGGGACCTCGCGCGCGAGTTCGGCAAGCTCGGCCTGCTCGGGATGCACCTGACCGGGTACGGCTGCGCCGGCGCCGGCGCGGTCGCGTACGGGGTGGCCTGCCGGGAGCTGGAGGCGGGCGACTCCGCCGCCCGGTCCCTGGTGTCCGTGCAGGGGTCGCTGGCGATGTACGCGATCTGGCGGTACGGGTCCGAGGAGCAGAAGCAGGCCTGGCTGCCGAGGATGGCGACCGGTGAGGCGATCGGGTGCTTCGGCCTGACCGAGCCGGACCACGGCTCGGACCCGGGGTCGATGGCCAGCCGCGCCATCCGTACGCCGGGCGGGGACTGGGTGCTGACCGGCACCAAGATGTGGATCACCAACGCGCCGGTCGCGGACGTGGCCGTGATCTGGGCCCGGGTGCCGGACGAGGGGATCGCGGGGTTCGTCGTCCCCATGGACACGCCCGGGGTGAGCGCGCGGGAGATCCGGCACAAGCTCTCGCTGCGGGCGTCGCCCACCGGTGAGATCACGCTCGATGACGTGCGGTTGCCGGCCGACGCCCGCCTGCCGGAGGCGCGCGGGCTGCGCGCGCCGCTGTCGTGCCTGACGCAGGCCCGGTACGGCATCGTGTGGGGGGCGCTCGGTGCCGCCCGTGACTGCCTGGCCACGGCGCTCGACTATGCGCGCAGCAGGGTGCAGTTCGGACGGCCGATCGGCGCGTTCCAGCTCACCCAGGCCAAGCTCGCCGACATGGCGGTGGAGCTCGCCAAGGGACAGTTGCTCGCGCTGCACCTCGGGCGGGTGGCCGAGTCCGGTGGGCTGGACCCGGTGATGGTCAGCGTCGGGAAGCTCAACAACGTCCGGGAGGCGCTGGCGATCGCGCGGCAGTGCCGCACCATCCTCGGGGCGAACGGGATCAGCGGGGAGTACCCGGTGATGCGGCACGCCAACAACCTGGAGAGCGTCCTCACCTACGAGGGCACGTCCGAGGTGCACCAGCTGGTCATCGGGGAGCGCCTCACCGGCGAGTCGGCGTTCGCGTGAGTTCTCTAGACGGTTCGTCCAATCTCCGCGATCAGGTCGTGTGTGACCACGGCACCCGTGTACCGTCGTGTGTCCGAAATGCCTGCTGACGGCGCGCCGCGTGTGGCCCTTCCGGTGTCGCGGACATGGTGTACCCTGCGCTGGCAGTCATGTCACCCCCCGAAACCAGGAGAGGCTATGAAGCTTCGCATGGTGACGGTCGGCGCCGCGGCACTCGTGGTCGCTGGCGTCACGACCGGCCTCGCGTCTCCTGCGCAGGCGCAGGGCGGTGAGGCGGACCTGGCGCTCACGGTCGACGGCACGACCATCGCGCAGGGCGCCGGCGGGAAGTTCGGCCGGGTCGAGACGGTCAACCATGGCCCGGACGCCGCGACGGGAATCGTGTGGACCTACGACATCTCCGGGCTCGACACGAGCAAGGTCCGGTTCGCGCTGGACGAGTGTGGAGACCCGGTCGGCGACGTGCTCGAGTGCGTCATCGACCCGGATCGTATCGAGAAGGACGGCCGGATCACGTTCTTCGACCCGTTCGAGGAGGTCGACGGGGCCGTTCCGGGCCCCGCGGGGAGCATCACGGTCAGCGTCACCCACGACGGCACCGACCCCGATCCCGACAACAACACGGTGACGGCCGAGGTCTCGATCAAGGAGCAGGGCGGCGTCGACCTCACCGTGTGGGCCCCCGACATCTCCGAGGAGTGGATCATCAAGGACCGGGTTCCTGAGCTCGCCGGCGAGCTGCTTCCGGGCAGCGAGACCTCCGTGTTCGTCTTCATTGACAACCAGGGCACCGTGCCGACGCGGGGGGTCGAGGTCTCGATCACTCTTCCCGAGCACGTGACCTTCTCGGAGGAGTTCCCCGAGTGCTCGCACCAGGTGGGCGACTCCAGCACCACGTGCCAGGTGCCGTCGCTCACACTGAATCCCAACACTGACGACGAGTTCTGCTATTCGCCGACGCAGGACGAGGTCCCCGACGAGTCCTGCGTGGTTTTCTTCCTCCCCGTCAAGGTGGATGACGACGCACCGGAGTCGGCGAAGCTGAGCGGTGGCGTCGCCGAGGCGTGGGACATGCAGGTCGACTTCGCTCCGTTCGCGGCGTCGACGTCGAACCTCCTGCTCGACCCCGGCAAGGCTCCCGAGCTGCTGGACGTCGACCCGACCGACAACGTCGACAACTTCTCGTTCTTCACCTCCTCGCTGGGCGATGGCGGTGCCGGTGGTGACGACGGTGGCGCCGGCGGTGGCGACAAGCTCCCGGTGACCGGCACGCCGGTGGTGCTCATCACCGGGCTCGGTGCGGCCCTGCTGGTCGCCGGCGTGGTGCTGTATCTCGCGTCCCGGCGGCGTCGGATGAACGTGACGGCGTCGGACGGCTGATCCTCACGTCGCTCTCGTAGCTGATGCCGGCCGCGGGCTCCGCCCGCGGCCGGCATCACGTTGCCGGGGAGAGCATCGCCGGGAACGTGCACCGTCACCACGCCCGACGGGCACTGCGACAACGCACTGTGTACACACAGCAACCGTATGTAGCTGAGTAGTTGCTGAGTTTAGACTGGGCGGTGCCTATGTATCCGCTTTCACACAGCTGCGAGTAGTTGGCGCTGGTACGGCGTAGTTATCCTCCTTGGGGCACCGCCCGTCCGTCGACGATCAAGGCGACGGTTCGACGGGCACGCGATCCGGGGGGTTCACACGTGGCCGAGACGCGCACGTCCGAGCCGACGCCGAGCGTGGACTAC
This sequence comes from Micromonosporaceae bacterium, assembly GCA_047459215.1. Lineage (GTDB taxonomy): Bacteria > Actinomycetota > Actinomycetes > Mycobacteriales > Micromonosporaceae > Natronosporangium. The sequence continues at coordinate 33,586 of VSBZ01000012.1, forward strand.
GTCCGCAGTGCCCGCGCCGACCTACTCATCGGGCGCCTCTACCGCAGAGTCGTGCCGGCCCGGGTGAGGCAGCACCTGCGTCGCTCCACCAGCCCGGAGGTCCGCCAGGCGCTCCGGCTGCGCGCCGGCAGGGTGGTGGCGAGCGTCGCCCGGGCCGTGGAGCCCGCGCGGGTCGTCCCCGTGGCATCCCGGCGCCGCGGCGCCGAGGTGGTCGCGGCGTGGGGAGGACGGTCCGTCCTGGCCGAGGTCCGGGCGGACTTGTCACCGCTGTCCGCGATGCGCCACAACCTCGACGTGGTGCGCGAGGCGCTGGACGGCGCCGGCGTGCCGTACTTCCTCGTCCGCGGCGCGGAGGCGCACCGCTTCCGGGTGGCCGTCCCGGCCGACCACCGCGCCACCGTCGCGGAGGCGCTGGCGCGCGCCGCCCGGCACCGGTCGCTCTACGTCCAGGGCCTGGAGGGGCGCGGAAAGCTCGGGCTGGCGAGCAGCCGGACGATCCGTGCCGCCACCCGCGACAACTACCTGCGGGTCGTGCACTTCCTGACCGACCCCACCTGCTGCCTCACCCTCGGCCCCGGGGTGGGCTGCGAGATCGAGTTCTGGCGGCAGGAGGGGGCGGAACTCGTCGCGCCCCGCCCCAACCTGTGCGCCGACGCCGTACCCGTCGACGAGCCCACGGTCCCGGTGCCCGAGCCCGTGCTGACGGCGTTCGCGCCGCGCGACCCGCACGCGCCGACCTACCCGTCCCGGCCGTGCTTCGCCGAACCGATCTACTCCGACATCGGCTTCCCGATCGACGTGGTCTACACCTGGGTCGACGGCCACGACCCGGCCTGGCAGGCGCGGCGGGCGGCCACCGCCGCCGCCGTGTACCACCCGCACGCCGCCAACTCCGCCCGGTTCATCAGCCACGACGAGCTGCGGTACTCGCTGCGCTCGGTGCGCATGAACATGCCGTGGGTCCGCACCATCTACCTGGTCACCGACGGCCAGGTCCCGCGCTGGCTCGACCGCGACGTGCCCGGCCTGCACGTGGTGGACCACCGGGAGATCTTCTCCGACCCGGCGGTGCTCCCGGTCTTCAACTCCCACGCCATCGAGACCCAGCTGCACCACATCGACGGGCTCTCGGAGCACTTCCTCTACCTCAATGACGACGTGTGCATCGGCCGCCCGGTGACCCCCGACCGGTTCTTCCTCGCCAACGGCATCACCAAGTTCTTCCCGTCACCGGCCCTGGTGCCGTTCGGCGAGCCCGACGACCGGGACGTCCCCTCGTCCGTCGCCGGCAAGAACAACCGGGCCCTGATTCGCCGGGAGTTCGGGACCCTGCTCACCCACAAGATGAAGCACGTGCCGCACGCGCTGCGGCGCAGCATCCTGGCCGAGATCGAGGAGCGGTTCGCGGAGGAGCACCGCCGCACCGCGGCGAGCAAGTTCCGCAACAAGACCGATATATCGGTCACGTCATCCCTGTACCACTACTACGCCTTCCACACCGGTCGGGCCGTGCCCGGGCAGATCCGGTACGCGTACCTCGACCTCGCCGCTCCGCAGACCGAGGCGAGGCTGCGGCAGCTGCTCGCGGCGCGCGACCGGGACGTCTTCTGCGTCAACGACACCACCGCCGACGGCGACGGGTCGAGGCAGCGGCAGTTGCTCCTGCCGTTCCTGGAGTCGTACTTCCCGGTCCCCAGCGTCCACGAGCTGCGGGAAGCTGGACCGGCTCCGCTCCCGGCAGGTCCGCCGCCTGCCGGTAGGCCGCGACGCGGTGAGCCGGTCGGGCTACCGACAGCGACCTGACCCGGTCCGGGCCACGGCGCCTCCCGGGTCATGAGCCGCGGCGCCCCCCGAACCGCAGGCCGCGCCGGCGTGCCGCGATTCCCAACCGGGACAGGTGGTAGTCCACCATGGCGCCCGCCACGTCGCGCGGGCTGCCGTGGATGGGGAAGTGGTGGATGTCGATCCCCGGGTCATGGTTGATCTCGCACACGATGTAGGTGCCGGGCGCGGCCGGTTGGCGGGGGTCGACCGTGATGATGTCCACCCCGGCGACATCCAGGCCCGGAACGGCGCGGGTGGCGCGTACGGCGACCTCCTTGAAGGAGGGGTGGACGTCGTCGGTGAGGTCGACGCTCTCGCCGCCGGTCGAGATACCCCCCTTGTGGTCCAGCACCACCCGCAGCCCATCCGGAAGGACGGAGGTGAGGTCGTAGCCCTGCCGGCGGAGCTCGTCGCGCCGGTGCGCGTCCATTGTGATGTCGCACCCGACCAGGCTCGGGTTCTGCGCGCGCAGCTCGTTCTTCGCGGCGATGAGCTGTTCGATGGTGTCGCGCCCGTTTCCGACCACGTACGGCGGGAGCCGTCTCAGGACCGCGACGCACCGGTCGCCGACGACCAGGCACCGTAGCTCGATGCCGGAGAACCTCTGCTCCACCAGCACACCGACGCTGCTGCGGCGGACAGCCAGCCGCCACGCGCGTTCGAACTCGTTCCGGTCGCGGACACCGACCGTCACGCCGCGACCCTTGTTGCCGTCGACCGGCTTGACCACGACATCACCCAGCTGGGCCGCATAGTCGGCCGCCGGCTCGTACTCGTCCCGGCCGAACGCCCGACCCTCGGGGACCTCGAGCCCGGCCCGCGCCAGCACCTGCCGGGCGAGGTCCTTGCGGCTGGCGACGTTGGTCGCGAACCGTCCGGTGGCGTGGGTGGCCGCACCGCGGTATCCGAGCCGTACGCCCTCGATCTCGGCGACGAAGAACCTCCGGGCCAGCCACGTCACCGTGGCGCCGCGTCGCTTGAGCTCGAGCGCCAGCAGCTGGCTGTCGACCCGGAAGGCCCGGTTCAGTGGCTCCCTCTCCACCGGCGGCCAGGAGGGCACGGGATCGTCGAGCCCCGTCCCGGTGCGGACGCGGCGGCGAGGCCGGCCGGTCGTGCGAACCGGTGGGGTGATCCCGAGGTGGAGGTCGACAATGGCCGCCGCCACAGGGTCCACTGTGGCCGGACCGGGACCCGTGCCCGTACCGGTCCCCGTGGCGCCGCCGGCGTAGTCCGCCAGGGCGGGCCTGGGCTCGACGCCCCAGACCACGGCGCGTCCGGACCGGGCGGGTCGGCTCAGCTCGGTGGCGGCGATGGTCACCTCGGCCACGTCCAGCCCCGGAATCGCCAGGGCCGCCCGGACCGCGAGGTCACCGAAGGAGGGGTCGACGGCGCCCACGAGCTCGTCGGTGCGGGACCGCCGCGCCGCCGCCTCTCCGGAGTAGCCCGCCACGGCCACCCACCTGCCGCCGACGACGAGGAACCTGGCGGCCGTGCCGGGGAAGCGCTCCTCCACCAGCACCTGAGCCTCGCCGCCGCCCCCGACCGCGGCCCACGCCGCCTCGAACGCGCCCGCGTCCCGGGCGTCGACGTACACCGACCGGACCGACCGGCGGTCCGGCTGGCAGAGCACGACCTCGCCGAGCTGGCGGGCGTACACGGCGGCGTCCTCCAGACCGGACTCGCCGTCGAAGGTCCGGCCTCTCGGGACGTCCAGACCGGCGCTGACGAGCAGTCGCCGCATGAAGTTCCGGTTGTGGGTCACCGCCACACCGGCACGCCCGGTGGCGTGGGTGACGCCGAACCCGTACCCGAGCTGTACCCCGTCCGCCTCGGCCACCATGGCGTTGGAGTCCAGCCAGGTGACCGCGATGCCCCGCCGCTCCAGCTCCGCCGCGAGCAGGGCGGCGTTCCGGGGCCGCCGGCCCGAGCGACGCTGCGCGGGTCCGGCCGGAACGGCCGCGTCCGCGGCAGCCGGCACATCCGACACCGGCGCCGCCACCTCCGGCCGTGGCCGGGGTCGGAGGTGGGCGTCCTCCGGTCGGGGCTGGGGCCGCGGGCGTGGGCGCAGCGCCGCGCCGGACCGGTCGCCGCGGTGCCCGATCACCACCGCGAGATGGGGGTACGGCGGGGCGGGGACCAGGTCGAACTCCCGGCGGAACTCCGCGGGCGCGTTCGTCCGGGCGAGGAGCAGCTCCCAGATCTCATTCAGCTCGGCGGTGGTGACGGGTCGAGGCTGGTAGCCGGTACGCCGGTTGTCGGTGACGATCGGATACAGGCGCAGCAGGACCCGGGACGGCGAGACCGTGATCCGGGCCACGAGGCTGTACGGCGGGACACCGAGTCGCCGGTAGCGACCGGCGCTGTTGAATATGAAGTTGCCGAGGCCGTGAACGACCCAGCGGCCGCCGATCTTCTCGATCTCCTGCAGCATGTGGCTGCCGTGTCCGACCACGAGGTCCGCACCGGCGGCGGTCAGCTCCCGGGCGGCCTGCACCTGGCGGTCGGACCGCCACTGGTAGTCGCGGAGCCAGTGGAGTACCACCACCACGAACTCGTCCGGACGCTCGGCCCGCAACCGCTCGATGCGGCGGGGCAGGTCGGCGGTGCGAAGGTTCGCGACGCCGGGCCGGTCCGCGGTCGCGAACACCCTCAGCTCGTGCTCGAAGTGCCTGCCGGCCCGGAAGGCGTTGAACAGCGTCATCCCGAACGGGGAGTCGGCGCCGAGCGGGTTGGCGATCTCTGCGCGGACCCGCAGCGGTTCGTGTGCGTCGTGCTCGTTGTGCCCGGCCCCCACGACGATCAGCCCGCTCCCCTCCAGCGCCTGGAGGGTGTCCAGCAGGCCCGCCTCCCCGAAGTCGTGAGTGTGGTTGTTCGCCAGCGTCACCGCCCGGATGCCGTGCGCGATCAGGTGCTTGGGGGCCAGGTCGGGATCGGAGTAGTGGAGGAACTCGCGGATGTCCGCGAACGGCGACGACCGCCGCCTCGTCAACGGGGTCTCCAGGTTGGCGACGACGAGGTCGGCCTGTTCCAGCAGGCCGTCGAGCTGCTCGAAGCCGTGGTCGTAGCCGTGCGTCTCCAGCACGTTCTCGCGGCCCCTCGACGCCCGTTCCTCCTGGTAGTTCTCGCCGAAGGTGGTGTCGCCGACCAGCATGACGTCCAGCCGCCCCACCGGTCCGGGCGGCGACCAGGTCTTCGGGGGCGGAATGACGGCCGTCATGTCAGCCTCACCGGATCCGCGCACCGCTCGCTGACGAGCATCGCGCGTTGGCCGTCCAGCCGGCCGGCCACCAGGAGCTCGAAGATGCGAGCCACATCCGCCAGCGCGCCCGCCAGTGTGCCACCGAACCCGCCCTCCACCTGGTCGACATCCTCGATCCGGGCGGCCAGGAGCCACCGGTCCGCGGCCGCCGCCACCGCGGCGGCCGCGCCGGCCGCGTCGGTCGCGCCGTAGGCCCAAAAGGCGACCGTCCCACCGGTCCGCGGCGGCCCGAGCGGCACCCCCATCTGCGCGGCGTACTCGGAGAGGATCCGGTCGGCGATCGCGCGGCTCAGGTCCGGCGACACCCGGTGCTGCATCTCCAGCCACGGCCGCTCGGAGAACTCGACGATCACGGGAGACTGCCGCCAGGCAGGCTCCCGATGGTCGGCGACCACGATGTCGACCGCGGCCAGCGCGAGTCCGGGCACCGCCCGGGCGGCCTCGACCGCCAGCCGGGCCAGGCTCGGATGCGTCTGGTGGCTCACCTCGCGGTGCGGGAGGCTCGAGCGGCCGAGGCCGCCCGGGGCGTACACCACCGACAGCACCCGGCCCTCCACCACCAGGAAACGGAGGTAACGCCCGGAGACATGACGCTCGACCAGGAAGCGGTAACCCCGCGGGACCAACGTCTGGCCGTCCTCCTCCACGGGCTCGTGAAGCAGCGTGATGGCGTACGAGGCGCGGGTGAAGTGGGGCCGCCGGAGGGGAGCGGTCCGCAGGTACCTGATCGCGGCGGTGAGGTCCCGCTCGGTACGCAGTCCCGGCAGCACCTCCACCATGTTGTCGCCGATGCGCGCCTTGACCACCACGGGGTAGCCGATCTCCCGGGCGAACCGCTTCGCCTCCCACTCCTCGCGGCCGACCGCGAACGTCGCCCCCGGCGGCACCGGCAACCCGGCCGCCGCCTGCATCTCGCGGCGCATCTGCCGGTCCTGCGCGAAGGTGACGCCCGACTGGGTGGAGGTGCCGGGGACGCCGTGCGCGAACGACAGCTCGGCACCGCCGGCCGGGGCTCTCGTGGTGAGCACCTGCCGCGGGTACAGCATGACGTCCAGTCCCCGGCACAGGGCGGCTCGGTGGATCTCGTAACCGTCGTGCAGGTCGGGCCCGACGTCCCCGGGGCGGGTCGGGCTCAGGCGCAGGACCGCGTCAACGCGCATGGGTCCGCTCCGGTCCCTGGTCGCCGTCCCGCCGCGGTGCGTCGTCGCGCTGCGGCGCCTCGTCCAGCCGGATCTCGAAGTGTTCGAGGGGCGGTGCGTCGATGTGTTCGGTGGTGACCGACACCGGACTCGCCCGCCGCGGGCCGCGGATGGCGGCGGCGACCAGCGCGCTCACGGGCACCGCGTCGCCGACCACCACTGCCTCGACCGTCTGGTCGTCGACGTTGCGCACCCACCCGGCTACCCCGAAAAGCCTCGGCGCGGCGTCGCATCCAGGCCCGGTAGCCGACCCCGGTCACGCGCCCGCGGATGGTCAGCCGCAGGGCGAGCCGTTCGACGCGCTTGTCGTTGGTCACCAGGCAGAACCGCTTCACGCACTGCTCGAAGAACGCCCCGGCCACGTTCCGCGGGGTGCCGTAGAGGGGGTACTGGCAGTTGCTGATCGCCGCGTGGGCGTTCAGCTCGCACACTCCCGCCTGCTGCTCGCTCAGTGGCCTGGTGTGGTCCTCGAGGAGGAAGTCGACGCCGCAGTACCACATCCCGGGGACGGCCCGGACCGCACGCACGCAGGCGTCCTTGATCGACGGATGGAGCTCGTCGAGCACGTCGATCGAGTCGCCGCCCTGGGAGAGACTGCAGGAGTCGCTGAGCAGCACCCGGTGTCCGGGCGCCGGGACGCTGGCCAGGGTCAGGCCGGCGCGGTCGAGTTGGTGCCGGGCCGCGTCACCGTACTTGATCAGGCGGGAGAGCAGGTGGGGGTTGAGAGCGCGGACCGCGTTCTTGTTCACGATCAGCTGGCCGATGGTGTGCTCGCCGTCGCCTTCCACACTGGCCGGGTCGCGCAGCACCGCGGCGACGACCCGGTCGCCGATCACGACGATCCGGTAGTCGCGCCCCGGGATGTGCTTCTCCACGATGAACTCACCGTCTCCGAACCGGCTGCGCTCGAACTGCCGGAACGCCCGCCGGAGCTCGTCGGGGCCGCGGATGTTGGCCACGACCCCGATCCCCCGTACGCCCGCGGCGGGCTTGACCACCACCGGGTAGCCGATCAGGTCCGCGTACGCCTCGGCGGAGCTCCAGTCGCCGTTGGTGAAGGTCCTGCCCTTGGGCACCGGTACGCCCATCTGCTGCAGCCGCAGGCGGGTCGCCTCCTTGTGCGTACACAGGCCCAGGGAGACGGCACTGGACAAGGGGGACCGGCTCCACCGGAAGCACAGCGGGGTGTTGACTCCGTCGGTGGCCAGGAACGCGCCCTTGGAGAACCGGATGGTCGACAGGCCCCACATCAGCGCCTCCCGCTCCAGCACCGACCCCTTGGCGCCGTCGGCACCGAGCGGTGCGAGGTACGCGACCTCGTCGTAGGTGTTCGCCTTCTGCCCCCGGTAGGTGAGCGGTGGCGGCGGCGGGAACGACACGAACTCGGGTCGGCCGCCAAGGACGCGGGCGTACACCTCGACGTAGTCGGGCCGCCGGTCGGGGTCCGACGGGTGGTCCAGGCCGGTGGGCGCCACCCCGAGGGCGTTGAGGGCCAGGTCGGCGAGTGCCTGCTCCACTCCGGCCAGTGCGGCGGGCAGGCGGTTCCTGGGCGCGGCGCCGGCCGCGTCGCCGACGATCATGCGGAGGCCCCGGTTGGCGGCCTTGGCGACCACCTCCGTGAGCGGCATGGTGCGGACCGCCTCGGTCAGGCGGCGGCGGGTGGGGCGGGCGGCGTCAGGGTCGGGGTCGGGGTCGGGCTGCTCCGGCACGGCCACGACGTCCGCGACCTCCGGCAGCTGTGCCAGCTCGGCCAGCAGCGACCGGGTGGACGCGCCGGCGGCGTCGGCGTCCGGCCAGTTCAACACCCGGCCCTCGAGGTGGCCGAGGCAGACGGTCAGCGTGTCCCACGTGCCCGGTGGCCACTCCCGGTTGCGGAGGCGTCCCGGTGGCTGACAGTCGGCGAAGCCGCGGACCCGGGCGCCCGCCGGTGTCCTGGCGGTCAGTTCGATGAAGAAGCGCCGCTCACCACCCCAGTGGTACGAGGTGGCCCGGACCCGGGTGAGCGTGACGGTGGCGCCCGAACCAGTCATGCGGTCCCCCTCCGAACCGGTGTCACGGTCCAGCGGAGGGGTGCCGTCGAGACAACAGTCTGACGAACGTCGCTGGCCCCGGCGCCGGAGCCTAGCACACGGCCACCACCGGCTCCCGCAGCCGGACCGGGATGTCACCGGCAGCGGGGACCGTCGGCGGGTGGGTGCCGGTGCGGGTGCCGCGCCGGTGCGCAGTGGACGGCGCTACCGGTGGTCGCACTGGTCGCTCGCGATCCGGCGCTGGCTGGCGATCCGCCGCTGGGTGGAGGAGACCCCGGTGGTGTAGGGGAGGAAGACGCAGGAGACCCCGACGTCGGTCAGCCGCTTGCGGTAGTCCTCGTACTTCTCCTGACCGAACCAGTCGTCGCCGACCACCCATACGTCGAAGCCGATCTTCTCCCACGCCTCGTACTTGTCCTGCGAGGTCTGCGGGATGGCGAGGTCCACACCGCGGATCGCCCGGACGATCTCCAGCCGCTCCTCGAACGGCACCACCGGGCGCACGTGCTTGTACTCCTGGACGAGCTCGTCGGTGCTGACGGCCACGATGAGGGTCTCGCCCAGGGCCGCCGCGT
>VSBZ01000013.1:0-42137 GCA_047459215.1 Micromonosporaceae bacterium
CGACCAGGTGCCCCCCGACCAGGGGCGCAAGATCAAGGCGATGAACTTCGGCGTGGCGTACGGGCTGTCGGCGTACGGGCTCTCCCGGCAGCTGCAGATCTCCGCGGGCGAGGCCCGCGAGCTCATGGAGGAGTACTTCAGTATCTTCGCGCCGGTGCGCGACTACCTGCAGCAGGTGGTGGTGGCCGCCCGCCGCGACGGGTACACCGAGACGCTGCTGGGACGGCGGCGGTACCTGCCGGACCTCACCAGCGACAACCGGCAGCGCCGCGAAATGGCCGAACGGATGGCGCTCAACGCCCCGATCCAGGGCTCAGCCGCGGACATCATCAAGGTGGCGATGCTGCGGATCGACGCCGCCCTGCGGGAGGCCTCGATGCGCTCCCGGATGCTGCTGCAGGTGCACGACGAGCTGGTCTTCGAGGTGGCGCCGGGGGAGCAGGAGCAGCTGACCGAGCTGGTGCGCCGGGAGATGGGCGGCGCGTACGAGCTGTCGGTGCCCCTGGAGGTCTCCATCGGCGTCGGGCGCGACTGGGACGCCGCCGACCACTGAGGCGCCGCCCACCCGGCGGCGGCCGGCCGCACCCGTGCCGCGGCCGGCGACCGCGTGACCCGGCCCTGCCGGGCGCGGGCCGGCCGGTCCGTCCCCCGACCGGGCCGGGCGGGCCGCGGCACCGAGGTCCGTTCCGCCGGACGGGCCGGCGCGCCCACCGCGACCCGGTCACCCACCGGGGCCGGCACGGGTGGGGCGCCCGCTCACCGGCACCCGGCCGCCGGCGACGGCCGTAGGACGGCACCGGTCCGCCGGCCACGGTGAGGCCGGGCGGCCCGACGGGGCGGCCCGGCACCGGGACCGGGTGGTCCGGTGCCGCAGTCGGAAACGTGAATTGACCCAACAGGGTCACGACCGACCCCTCCCCGCTTCGTAGCGTCTGGCCTACCCGGACCGTGCCGGTCCGGGTGGTTGGCCACCGTGGAAGTGGGGAGAACTCGTGACCGGTTTCCAACTGACCGTGCGCAAGACCGTTGCCCAGGTTGAGGAGATCCGGACCGTCGCGGGTAGGTCGGACGAGGGTGGGCCGCTGCGCCGGGTCGCGGTCGCCGCCGTCGTGCACAACCCGTACGCCGGTCGCGGCTTCGTCGAGGACCTCTCCGAACTGATCGAGGCGTCCGCGCAGCTCGGCACGATGCTCGGGGAGGAGGCCGTCCGCCTGCTGGGTGCACCGGTGCAGAGCTACGGCAAGGCCGGCCTGGTCGGCACCGCGGGCGAGCAGGAGCACATCAACGCGGCCCTGACCTCCGTGTTCGGCGACGCGTTCCGGCGGGCGGTCGGCGGCGGAAAGGCGTGGATCACCTCCGTGACCAAGCCCGCCGTCCCGGGCACGGTCATCGACGTCCCGCTGGCCTTCAAGGACGAGATCTGGGTGCGCAGTCACTACGACGCCCTGGAGTTCCGGATCCCGGACGCGCCGCACCCCGACGAGCTCGTCGTCATCGTCGCGGTGGCCAACCGCGGGCGCATCAACGCCCGGGTGGGCGGCAAGACCGTCGAGGAGGCGCTGGCGGGAGCCGCCTCATGAGCGGGACGCTGGCGGTCGTCGGGGCCGGCACGATCCTGTCCGGCGACTACCGTCGTCCGGTCATCGACGGGGCCGACACGATCGTGTGCGCCGACGGGCTCATCCGCGCGGTCGGCACCCGGGACGAGCTGCGCGAGCAGGTCGAACGCGCCGACGTGGTGGTCGACGCGCACGGCACCACCGTGGCACCGGGGCTCATCGACTCCCACTGCCACGTGGTGCTCGGCGACTACACGCCGCGGCAGAAGACGGTGGACTTCCTCGCCAGCTACGTCCACGGTGGAATCACCAGCGTCGTCTCGCCGGGTGAGATCCACGCGCCGGGTCGTCCCCACGACGCCGCCGGACTCAAGGCGTTGGCCATCGCGGCCCGGGCCTGCTTCCAGAACTTCCGTCCCGGCGGCATGACCGTGCACGCCGGGTCCGTGGTGCTGGAGCCCACGCTGCGGGAGGAGGACTTCGCGGACCTGCAGGCGGCCGGCGTCCGGCTGGCGAAGTTCGGGTTCGGTCGCTACGCCGACCCGCGCGACGGCCTGCCGCAGGTGCGCGCCGCCCAGGCGCACGGCATCATCGTGACCTGCCACTCGGGCGGCGCGAGCATTCCGGGCAGCCAGCCGATCACCCCGGAACACCTGCTGTACCTGCGACCGGACGTCTGCGGCCACGTCAACGGCGGTCCCACCTCGCTGCGCGCCGACGGCGTCGACCGGATCATCGAGGAGACGTCGATGGCGCTGCAGCTGGTGCAGGCCGGGAACCTCCGCTCGGCGGTGCGGATCCTGACCAAATGCTACGAGGAGGGCCGCTTCGACCGGATCGTGATCGGCTCGGACACCCCCACCGGCACCGGCGTCATGCCGCTCGGCGTGATCAAGACCGTGGCGGAGCTGTCCTCGTTCACCGGCATCCCGCCCGCGGAGGTCTGGGCGGCCGCGACCGGCAACAACGCCCGCACCTGGAAGCTGCCGGCCGGACTCATCGAGGTCGGACGCGCCGCCGACCTGGTCGTCATGGACGCCCCGTGGGGATCCACACAGGACGATGCGCTGGGCGCGCTGAGCATCGGCGACATCCCCGGCATCACCGCCGTCGTCACCGGCGGCGTGGTGCGCGCGCTCGTCAGCCGGAACACACCGCGTGCGGCGCGGTTGGCGTCCGTCGAACCCCCGCTGCCGCACCTGCAGTCAGGGACTCATTGACCTGCGGACCCGTCGCCCGTACGTGACCGAGTCGCTGGAAGGTTGGGATGGCATTCAAGGTGATCTTCGACGCGGAGAGGTGTCAGGGGTACGCCAACTGTCTCATCGAGGCCCCTGAGATCTGGGAGTTCGACGAGAACAGTGACAAGGCCGTCCTGCTGAAGGAATTCCCCGGCGACCAGCTGCGGGCGAAGGCCGAGGCATCGATGCGGGGCTGCCCCGCTGGCGCGATCAGGATCGAGGATGTGGACGCGTGAGGCGGGTGGTCGTCGTCGGCGCCTCCCTGGCCGGAGTCCACGCGATCCAAGCCCTGCGCGACCGCGGTTACGACGGCGAGATCGTCCTCGTCGGCGCTGAGCGGGACCTCCCGTACGACCGGCCGCCGCTGTCGAAGGCCGCCCTGCTGGGCACGACCAGCTTCGCGGACCTGACGCTACGGCCGCCGGAGTGGTACGAGCAGCAGGCCGTACGGCTGGCGCTGGGCACCGCGGCGACCGGGCTCGACGTGGCCCGGCGGCAGGTGGCGCTGGCGGACGGGTCACTGGTCGACTTCGACGGGCTGGTCATCGCGACCGGTTCGGCGGCCCGGCCACTGCCGCTGCCGTGCGACGACCACCGGAGGCTGCACCAGCTCCGGACCCTGGCGGACGCCCGGCGCCTGGCCGAGGCGATGGCGCCGGGTCGCCACCTGGTCGTCGTGGGAGCCGGGTTCATCGGGCTGGAGGTGGCGTCGACCGCGCGCCAGCTCGGCCTGGACGTGACCGTCGTCGAGGCCGCCGCCGCGCCGCTGAGCCGCGTGTTCGGCGAGGCGGTCGGGGACTGGTTCCGGCGCCTGCACGAGCGCCACGGGGTCACGCTGCGGTGCGGCAGCGCGCCGGTGGCGGTGGAGACGTCGCCCGGTGGCGTCCGGGTGCGGTTCGGCGACGGGACCAGTGTCAGCGCCGACCTCCTGCTGGCCGGCGTCGGGGCGGCCCCGGCGACCGGGTGGTTGCGGGACAGCGGGCTGGACGTCACCGACGGGGTGCGGTGCCGGCCCGACCTGGGCACCGCCGTGCCGGGCGTGGTGGCGGCCGGCGACGTGGCCCGCTGGCACAACCCCCTGTTCGGCGAGGAGATGCGGGTCGAGCACTGGAGCAACGCCGTGGAGCAGGGCAGGCACGCGGCCGCCACGCTGCTCGGGGCGCGGGAGCCGTTCCGCGCGGTGCCCTACTTCTGGACCGACCAGTTCGACGCCAAGGTCCGCGTCGTCGGCAAGGTCGACCCGGGTGCCGAGATCGCCTGGGAGCGACAGGACGACACGTCGATGGTGGCCGTGTTCGGTCGCGACGGGGTGGTCCGCGGCGCGGTGTGCGTCAACGCGCCGAAACAGCTGGCCGCCTACCGCCGCGCCATCGCCGACCGGGTGGCCTGGCGGGACGTGGTGCGGGACCTCGCACCGGTGGCGGCCTCGTCCGGAGCGGCCGGCCACCGCGGAAACGTGATCGCATTCGGCCGCCGCGACGGCGGACGTGGCGGGCAGACAGCGGGCGTACGTGGCCCGGCTACCGAGGATCAAGGAGGAGACCGACATGAATGAGAACGCGTCCGGCCAGGACGCCCTGGCGATCGTCGAGCTGTTCCCCCAGCACGAGGACTGGTCGCTGCAGACCATGCGGCTGCTGGCCCAGATCGCCGTCGGAGGCGCCGACCTGTTCGAGTGCGTCCGGACGGCGGACCGCATCGGCAAGGAGACCACCGACGTCGAGGTCTGGTACCGGGAGTGGAACCGGACGGCCCGGGAGGTCGAGGCGTTCGGTGAGGCGGCCCTGGAGCGGGGTGAGATCACCACCGCCCGGCGCGCCCTGTTCCGGTCCTGCAACTACTACCGCCACTCGGAGTTCTTCCTCGCGACGGACGACCCGCGGCGGATGGAGGCGTACAAGACCGGGACCAGGAACTTCCAGCGGGCGGCGGAGCTGACCGACGGCCTGGTCGAGCGGATCCACGTGCCGTTCGAGGGTCAGACCATGGACGGGTACATCGTCCGCCCGGACAACACCGGCCGGAAGCGCCCGACCGTGCTGTTCCTCGGCGGGGCCGACTCCTGGGCCGAGGAGCTGTACTTCCTGGGCGGCCTGGAGTTCCCGGCGCGCGGGATGAACGTCGTCATGGTCGACACCCCTGGCCGGGGCAGTTCGCTGCGGTTCAAGAAGATGTACAGCCGGCCGGACTACGAGGTGCCCGTCAAGGCGGTCTTCGACTACCTGGAGCAGCGCGACGACGTCGACGCCAACCGGCTCGGCCTGGCCGGCGTCAGCTTCGGCGGCTACTACGCGCCCCGCGCCGCCGCCTTCGAGCCGAGGGTCAAGGCGGTCGCCGCGTGGTGCGGGACCTGGAACATCCTCACCGACTTCTACGAGTTCTACCCGCCGCTGCAGAAGCAGCTGCAGTGGCTGACCGGGTCGAAGGACGACGCCGAGGCCCGCGAGAAGCTGGCGAAGTTCACGCTGGAGGGGGTCGCGGACAAGATCCGGGTCCCGGTCTACGTCATGCACGGCACGCGCGACGTGATCATGGACGTCAACGGCGCGCGGCGGTTCGTCCAGGCGCTGACCGTCGACGACGTGACCGCCGACATCTACGACGGCGCCGGGTCGCTGCACTGCAGCTACGACTACCTCGCGGTGGCCATGGCGCGGCTGACCGACTGGTTCACCCACAAGCTGTGAGGCGCCGGGGCGGCGACCTCCGCGGGCGAGCGGCCCTCCCGGAGGCGGGTGCCCGATGACGCCGGCGCCTGGGCGGCGCTCGCCCCGGGGAGCAGGCCCCGGGCGGGCACGCCGCGGCCAGGCGGCCTTGGTGGGGACCCGCCCCGGGGGCACACCCCGGCGGCGGGACCGCGGGCTCCCGGGGGCGCCGGGGCGGGCGGTCGGGGCACCGGGACCCGGAGCCCGGTGCCGCGGCCCGGGGCCGCCGCGGCCGAATGGACCCGGAAGGGTAACGCGGGCGGCCGCCGGTCCTCCTAGGGTGAGCGCAAAGCCACGGCTGACGTCCGCGGGTCGCTCGGCCCGGACATCCAGACCTGAGAGGTGGCAGGGTGTACAGCATCCACAAGCTGCTCTGGGACATCCGCCGGGACAAGGATCTCAAGCAGCGTTACCTGCGGGACCCGGACGCGGTGCTCGACGAGTACCGCATCGAGGGGGAGTTCCGCGAGTACATGAAGAACCTCGACTTCAAGTCCATGTACGAACGTGGAGTCAACCCGTACCTGCTGTACTTCTGCGCGATCCAGCTCGAGGTCAGCCGTGACGAGTACTACGCGCAGATCCGCGGCGAGCTCGCGCAGGTCGGTCGGGCGGCGCAGGTGCGTGGGGGGAGGGAATGATGGCAGGCAAGGTCGTGGGTGCGTTCGCCGCGTCCCACTCACCGGGGATCACCGGCTGGCCCGAACGGGCCGAACCCGCGCAGCGCAAGGCCGTCGAGTCGGCGTACGAGCAGGTACGCCAGCGCCTCGCGGAGCTGCGGCCCGACGCCGTCGTGGCGGTGTCGGTGGAGCACTTCACCAACTTCCACCTCGGCAACCTTCCCGCCTTCGCGATCGCGACCGGTGACTCCTACCTCGGTCCGGTCACCGAGGAGATGGGCAGGTTCCTGAAGGTCGAGCAGCACCGCTACCCCGGGCACGCGGCGCTGGGCCGCCACCTGTACGAGTACGCGCTGCGCTCGGAGTTCGACCCGTCGCTGGTGGAGGGCGGGCTGGACTTCGACGAGAACTTCTGCGTGCCGTTCAAGCTCATCGACCCGGAGTCGCGGTACCCGCTGGTGCCGGTGATCGTCAACGGCGTCAACCCGCCCTGGCCCACGCCGAAGCGCTGCTACGACTTCGGTCGCATGATCCGCAACGCCGTGGAGGCCCAGTCGGTCGCCGAGCGGGTGGTGGTGGTGGCCACCGGCGGGCTGTCCCACTGGGTGGGGCTGCCCGAGTCCGGGACCATCAACACCGCCTTCGACCGGGACTTCCTCGCCCGCCTGGAGTCCGGGGACGCGACCCGGCTGACCTCGTACACCGACGAGGAGATCAACAACGCCGGCAACGGCGCCCACGAGATCCGCACCTGGCTCGTGGCCGCCGGCGCCGCCGGCGTCGGGTTCGACATCCTGGCCTACGAACCGGTGCCGGTGTGGCTCACCGGTACCGCGGTGGCCGCGGCCAGGCTGTGACGCACCGCCCGGAGGCCGCGCGCCTGGAGACCTACCCGACTCGCAACTGACGACAGGAGGAGACGACGACATGAGCAAGCGCCCCAGGGTGACCGGGCGGGACATGCGCGGGATCATGGCCTATCCGCCGACGCCGGCGCTGCCCGGTGCCGACCGGTGGGACGCGCAGAACACCGTCGACCTCGAAGAGACCGAGCGGATGATCCGCACGCTGATCAACGACGGGGTCGACGCGATCGCGCTCAACGGGACGCTGGGCGAGATGGCCACGCTCACGCTGGAGGAGTGGAAGAGCTTCGCGGCGTGCGTGGCGGAGACGGTACGGTCCATCAACCCGGACTTCCCGGTCTTCATCGGCGCCACCACCCTCAACACCCGGGACACCATCGCCCGGATGAAGTACCTGGCCGACCTGGGGATCGTCGGGACCCTGCTCGGTCGTCCGATGTGGGGTGAGATGGTCGCGCCGGTCATGGAGCGCTTCTACCGGGACGTCGCGGAGGCGGTGCCGGAGCTGGCGATCTGCGTCTACGACAACACCGCGGCGTTCCGCGGCGTCATCCCGCGCAGCGTCTACCGGGCGCTCACCGAGATCCCCCAGGTGGTGGCGGTCAAGTACGCCGGCGGCGCCTCGGTCGGCTTCCGCTACCACAACGACATGGCCCACACCGGCACGCACTTCCCGCTCATGCCGATCGAGACCGACTGGTTCGCGGCGTGGCAGATGTACGGCGAGGAGCTGGTGGGGATGGCGTGGTCGTCGACCACCGCGATGGGCCCCCGGCCGGTGCTGGAGTTGCGCGACGCGTTGCAGCAGGGCCGCACCGAGGACGCGCGCTGGCTCACCGAGCGGCTGCGGTGGGCCCACGAGCCGTTCCTCGTCGGCCAGGACTTCATGGAGTTCGCCAAGTACAACATCCCGCTGGAGAAGATCCGGGTGAACGAGGCCGGATATCTCCGCGTCGGCCGGTGCCGGCCACCGTACACCGAGGACCTGGTGCCGGAGATCCACGTCAAGACCGCCAAGGAACACGTCGTCCGCTACAAGCAGGTCCTCGACGAGGTCGAGGCCAGGTTCGGACCGCGGTCGAAGTAGGCACGGAAGGGGAGTCGGCTATGTCGCCGCGAGTTCTGGACGCGGATACCGAGCAGTACCTGCGGAAGGTCCGGGAGGGCATCCGCCAGGGGCGCTTTCCCGTCCGGGCGTTCAACGACCAGGAGATCTACGACCTGGAGCAGGAGCGCCTGTTCTCCCGTGCGTGGTGCTTCCTCGCCCACGAGAGCGAGATCCCCTCGCCCGGGGACTACGTGCTGCGCTACATCGGCAACAACAGCATCATCGTGGCACGGGACGAGCACGGGGTGGTGCACGCCAACCTCAACATGTGTCGTCACCGTGGCAACCAGATGTGCAAGGCCGAGATGGGCAACGCCTCGCACTTCCGGTGTTCGTACCACGGGTGGGTGTACAAGAACTCCGGCGAGCTGGTCGGTGTCCCGTACATGAAGGAGGGCTACGAGGGCCGGCTCGACCGGAAGGAGTGGGCCCTGGTGAGGGTCCGCACCGACTCCTACGGCGGCCTCATCTTCGGCTGCCTGGACCCGCAGGCGCCGAGCCTGGACGAGTACCTCGGCGACTTCAAGTTCTACCTCGACTTCTACCTCAAGCAGAGCGAGGACGGGGTCGAGGTGTACGGTCCGCCGGACCACTGGATCGCCGACACCAACTGGAAGATCTGCGCGGAGAACTTCGCCGGCGACGGCTACCACACGCCGGTCGCCCACCAGTGGGGCTTCCACCTCGGCTACTTCCCGTCCTCCGGTGCCACGCACAGCCAGGGCTGGGCGGTGAGCATCCCGGGCAAGGGTCACGCCATCGGCCTCGGCCACAGCCCCAACTTCCCGCCGTTCGGCGGCTTCCCCGACGAGCTGGTCGAGCAGATGAAGCGGGTCTTCACGCCCGCGCAGGTCGAGGTGTTCTCCAAGGTCCGCACCGCGGTCGGGACGCTGTTCCCGAACCTGTCGTTCCTGATGCAGCCGCTGAGCTTCGTCCCCGGTGAGCCGGGCGTGCGGTTCGTCACCATGCGGCTGTACCACCCGGCCGGACCGGGTCGGATGAAGATGTACTCCTGGTGCCTGGTGCCGAAGAGCGCGCCGGAGGAGTACAAGGAGGCGGTTTACAAGGCCTACACGCTCGCCTTCGGGCAGGCGGGGACGTTCGAGCAGGACGACTTCGAGAACTGGATCAAGGTGACCCAGATGGCGAAGTCGACCATGGTCCGGGACCTCGAATTCCCCTACATCATGGGCATGAACAGCCAGCGCGACCCGGACTTCCCCGGCCCCGGCCACGCGGTCCGGCCGTACGTCAACGACACCAACTTCCGCAACCTCTGGAGCCGCTGGGCGGACTACCTCGTGGGGGAGGTGTGACCGAGATGGGTACCCGACGCGTGGACCGGGAGACGGTCGCGGAGATCCAGGAGTTCCTGTACCGCGAGGCGCTGGCGCTCGACGAGCGGCGGTTCCGGGACTGGCTCGATCTCCTCACCGACGACATGACCTACGAGGTGCCGGTGCGGGTCACCCGGGAAGGGCTCGCCGAGTGGGAGCTGTCGCCGACCGCGCGGATCTTCGACGACACCAAGGAGACGCTGGAGATCCGCATCCGCCGGCTCGAGACCGACTTCGCGTGGTCGGAGCAGCCGCCGTCGCGGACCCGGCACTACGTGACCAACGTGGTCGTCGACCCGACCGACAAGGAGGACGAGTACCTCGTCTCGTCCAACGTGTTCATCTACCGCAGCCGGGGAGACGACCCGGAGCCGAGCCTGTACTCGGTGGCCCGCAAGGACACCATCCGGCGGGTCAACGGTGAATGGAAGCTGGCGCGGCGGTGGGCGGCCATCGACCAGTCCATGATCAACGCGCACAACCTGTCCATCTTCCTCTGAGGAACCCTCGTCCGACGGAGGCGACGACATGGCAGCAGACCAGCAGGGGCCGCAGGTGGAACGGTCGGGGGTGCGCGAGGTGGCCGAGTACCCCACCGACGGCGGGAACGACGGGCCGATCGTCATCGCGAACGAGTTCGCCGATGTCGTGGTCCGCAAGGTGTACACCCGCAACGGCGTACGGCTTGAGATCTGGTCGCCCCGCCGGGGCACCAGCATCAGGCTCGACGCGGTCGCCCTCGACTGCCTCAGCTACCAGGAGCCGGAGTTCGTCACTGAGCTGCTGGCGAGGAACCCGGGACAGTGAGCGGGGCGCTGGCGGGACGGGCCATCCTCCTGACCGGGGGCGGCTCCGGCATCGGCCGGGCGGTCGCTCTCGCGTACGCCGACCGTGGCGCGACGGTGACCGTGCTGGAGCGGTCCGCCGAGCACGCCGAGGAGCTGCGGCGGACCGACGACCGGCTGCGGGTGCGGGTGGGTGACGCGACCGACCCCGTCGCGGTGGAGGAGGCGGTGGCCGCGGCCGCCGAACCCACCGGGCGGCTGGACAACCTCACCTGCACCGTGGGCGTCTTCGACTGCTACGTGTCGTTGCGCGACCTGACCGCCGCCGAGCTGGTCCAGGCTGCCGAGGAGGCGTGGCGGGTCAACGTGCTCAGCGTGCTGATCGCCGTCCGGGCCGCCTACCCGCGGCTGCGCGACAGCCGCGGTTCGGTGACGCTCACGTTGTCGGAGTCCGCGTTCTATCCGGTCGGCGGCGGCGTCCTCTACGGCAGCGCCAAGTGGGCGCTGCGGGGAGTGGTCACCCACCTGGCCAAGGACCTCGCCCCGGAGGTCCGCGTCAACGGGGTGGCGCCGGGAGGCACGACCGGTACGAGGTTCGGTGGCCTGCGGTCGCTGGGACAGACCGTGACGGCCGACCGGGTCGAGGGGCGCGACGAGCGGATCGCCGCCAGCAACCTGCTCGGGGTGACACCGCGCCCGGAGGACCACACCGCCGCCTACGTCTACCTGGCGGACCCCGTCGCGTCCCGGGTCGTCACCGGGACCGTGATCCAGACCGACGGAGGGAGGCGGATGTGACCGCTGTCGACGAGGCGACCGCCACCATGGCCCCCTGCGCAGAGCTGGTGGGGCGCACCCTCGCCCAGCTCGGGATCACGGCCGTGTTCGGGGTGGTGGGCAGCGGCAACTACGTCGTCACCGACGCGCTGGTGCGCGCCGGTGCCACCTTCACCGCCGCCCGGCACGAGGCCGGTGCGGTCGGGATGGCCGACGGCTACTTCCGGGCCACCGGGAAGGTGGCGGCCGCCAGCGTCCACCAGGGACCGGGGCTGACCAACGCGACCACCGCGCTGGTGGAGGCGTGCAAGAGCCGCGTACCCCTCATCCTGCTGGCGGGCGCGACGTCGGCCGGTGCCACCCGGTCGAACTTCTACCTCGACCAGGACACGCTGGTCCGGACCGCCGGAGCCGTCTCGGTCCCGCTCCACCGGCCCGAGACCGTGGTCGAGGAGACGGTGGCGGCCTACCGGCGGGCGCTGGTCGAGCAGAAGCCGGTCGTCCTCCACCTGCCCCTGGACGTCCAGGTACGGCGGGCGCCCGTGCCGGCGTCAGCGCCCCGGACCATGCGGGTCGCCGACCGGGTCGTGCCCTCGGCGGGCGAGGTCGGGGAGCTGGCCTCGCGCCTGCTGTCGGCGCGACGGCCGGTGTTCATCGCCGGCCGGGGCGCCTGGCGGTCGGGTGCCGGCAGCACGCTGGCGCAGCTCGCCGACCGGGTCGGAGCGATGCTGGCCACCACCGCGGTGGTCAAGGGACTCTTCAACGGGCATCCGCGTGACCTCGGCGTCTCCGGCGGCTTCTCCACGCGGCACACCGTCGAGGTGCTGGAGAGCGCCGACCTCATCGTCGGCTTCGGCGCCTCGCTGACGACCTGGACCACCCGGCACGACACCATCCTCACCGGCGGGACCGTCCTGGCGCAGGTCGATGCCGACCGCTCGGCCCTGGGGCTCAACCCCCGCGTCCAGCTCGGGGTCGTCGGGGACGTCGAGGCCACGGCCCGCCTGCTGCTGGCCGCGCTGGCCGACGCCGGACGCACCCCGGCCAGCGAGTGGCTGTCGGCGCCGCCGGTGGCCCCACCGCTCGAACGCCACACGGACGTCCCGTCCACGCCCGCCGGGACGGTGCACCCCGCGTGGTTCACCGACGCCCTCGAGCGGATCCTCCCGGCGGAGCGGACCGTCGTCATCGACGGAGGCCACTTCATCGGGTGGCCGGCCACCAGGTTGTCGGTGCCCGACCCGAGCGGGTTCCTCTTCTCGAGCGCGGGTTTCCAGTCCATCGGGCTCGGGCTGGGCATGGCGGTCGGCGCGGCGATCGGCCGGCCGGACCGGCTCACCGTGCTGGCCGCCGGCGACGGGGGCTTCCTCATGAGCGTCGCGGAGCTGGAGACGCTGGTCCGGCTCCGCCTGCCCGTCCTCGTCGTGGTCTACGACGACGAGGCCTACGGCGCCGAGGTCCACCACTTCGCCGACCACGGCAGCGGCCTGGAGCTGGTGCGCTTCCCACCCACCGACATCGCCGGGCTCGCCAGCGGGCTCGGTGCCCAGGCGGTGACGGTGCGGACGCCCGCCGACGTCGACCGGATCCGCGCGTGGCTGGACGCGCGGCCGGGTCCGCTGGTCGTCGACGTCAAGATCGCCCCGGACGTGGTGGGCTACTGGGCCGCCCAGGACTTCATCGGGCACTGAGCGGTTGCTGGGATGCCGCCCCGGCGTCCATCCCGGCCGCCGGGGCGGCGGCGTCCCGGGAAGGAACCGCACGCTGGTGACGTCGGGAACGGCACCGTGCCGCTGGCGCGGCCGGGAACCGAGCGGTACGCCGGCGGCGTCGGGCGGCAAGCCGCGCCGGCCGGGCCATCGGGGCACCGGACCGTACGGACCGGCGGTCAGCCGACCACGTCGTCCCAGGCCGCCCGCTCGGCGATCGCCTTCCGGTGGATCGGCAGCTCGCGGGTGGCGTTGACACACAGCGCTCCCACCAGGACGCCGCCGCGGCCGAACAGCGCCACCATCGAGTCCGGGCCCCGCTGCTCGACGTGCACCTGGTGCGCCGCTTGCGCCGTGCCGACGAACCGCATCTTCGCGTCGAACTGGTCGCTCCACAGGTAGGGGACCGGGGCGTAGGCGTCGGTCGCGCCGAGCAGGCTCAGGGCCGCGTGCCGGCCCTGTTCGACCGCGTTCATCCACTGCTCGACCCGCATCTCCTGGTCGAACAGCGGGTTGTACCAGCGGGCCACGTCGCCGGCGGCCACCACTCCCGGCGCGCTGGTCCGCAGGGTCGGGTCGCACACGATGCCGTCGGACACCGCCAGCCCGCTGCCGCGCAGCCACTCGGTCGCGGGCGCGGCCCCGATCCCGGCGAGGAGCACCTCGGCGCGGACCTCCGAGGAGTCGGCGAACCTCAACCGGACCCCGTTGGCGTCGGACTCCACGCTGCTGAGTGGCTGGCCGCACCGGACGTCCACGCCGTGGCGGGTGTGGTAGTCGAGGAACCACTGGCCGACCTCGTCGCCGAGCACCCGGGACAAGGGGACCGGCGCCACCTCGACCACCGTGACCTCCAGGCCCATCTCCCGCGCGGTGGCGGCGACCTCGAGGCCGATGAAACCGGCGCCGAGGATCGCCAGCCGCGACGCGCCGTCGAGCGCCTCGCGCAGCCGCACCGCGTCGTCGACGGTCCGCAGGACGTGGATCGGCGCGGTGCCGTGTCCGACCGGTCGCGCGTAGGAGCCCGTGGCGATGACCAGCCCGTCGTAGGGCAGGGTCGTGCCGTCGGTCAGGGTGACGGTCTTCTCCCCGGGGTCCAGCTCCCGGGCCGGGCGTCCCAGCAGGAGCCGGACCGCCATCGCCTCGTACCACGAGGGCTCCCGCAGCAGGATCGACTCCTTGTCAGGTCCGTAGCGGAGTGCCTCCTTGGACAGTGGCGGCCGGTCGTAGGGTAGGTGCGGCTCGGCGCCCACCATGGTCAGCTCGCCGTCGAACCCGTTGGCCCGCAGGGTCTCGACGGCGTGGACCGCCGCGAGCGAGGCTCCGACGACAACCACCCGGTGCACTGGTCCCACCCCTCACCGACCGGCCGTCACCACCTCGTGGATCAGGTCACCCACGTCGTGATCAGGCTGGGGAACGCGACGAAGAGCGCGATGCACAACACGTAAGGAATATAGTAGATCATCGTTCCCTTGACCGTGGTCACGACGTCGATGCTGCGGTCGAGCGCGCTCACGATGAACACGTTGACGCCCACCGGCGGCGTGACCGCCCCGATCGTGGTCACGAGCGTGATGACGATCGTGAACCACACCGGGTCGTACCCCAGGCTCATCGCCACCGGGAAGAAGATCGGGACGCTGATGACGAGGAACCCCAGCGCGTCCATGAAGCAGCCGCCCAGCAGGTAGATGACGAGGATGATGAGCAGCACCACCAGCGAGGGCGCCGCCAGGTTGGACGCCCAGTTGGCGAGCTCGAACGGCAGCCGGGTGAGGCTCAGGAACCGGCCGAAGACGACCGCGCCGGTGATGAGCAGCAGCACCATGGCCGAGATCCGCAGGCTCTCGACCGTGGTCTCCCACGCCTGCCGCAGCGTGAGGTTCCTGGTCACCAGGGCGATGAGCAGCGCACCGAACGCGCCGACCGCGCCGGCCTCGGTGGGCGTGAACCACCCGGCCGCCATGCCGCCGATGACGATGGCGAACAGGACGACCACCTCGATCACGCCGGTCAACGCCCGCAGCTTCCTGCCCCAGGACACCTTCGGCCCGGGTGGCCCGAGCTCCGGGCGCCGCCAGCACACCAGGATCACGGTGGCCACGAGCGCCAACCCGACGATCAGCCCGGGGATGACCGCCGCGGTGAACAGCTGGGCGATCGACTGCTCCGCCTGGATGGCGATGATGATCAGCGCCGTGGAGGGTGGGATCACCACGCCGAGCGTGCCGCCGATGGCGACGCTCCCACCCGACAGCGCCGGGCTGTACCCGTACTTCTTCATCTCCGGGAGCGCCACGGAGCCCATGGTGGCGGTCGTGGCCGAGTTGGACCCGGACACGGCCGAGAACCCGATGCACGCCAGGATGGTGGTCGCGGCGATGCCTCCCGGCAGGGAGCCGATCCAGTCGTAGGCCGCGGCGTAGAGCCGCCGGCTGATGCCGGCCCGGTAGGCGATCTGTCCCATGAGGACGAACAGCGGCACCACCGACAGCCCGTACGACGTCAGCTGCCGGTAGGTATCGGCCGCCACCAGGTTCAGCGCGGGCTCGAACCCGACGATGTAGGCGCTGCCGACCAGGCCGGTCAGCACCAGCGCGAACGACACCGGCATCCGCAGCACCATGAGCGCGAGCATGAACGCGATGCCGATCAGCGCGACCGCGGTCATGCTCATGGCGCGACCACCCTCACCGTTGACTCACACGCGATCACCAGATGCTCTCCGGGTTACGCGACCGCAGGTTGCGGACGATCTGGAGCAGGTCGGACACGAGCGCGAGGGCGAGCACCAGGACGCCGGCCGCGAGCGCGAGCGACAGCGGCCAGTACGGCAGGCGCAGCGACTCGGTGGCCGCCCCCCGGGCGCGCAGGTTCAGCCCGTACGAGACCAGCTCCTGCGCGACCAGCGCGAACATCACCGCGCTGACCGCGGTCACCACCGCCCCCACCAGCAGCTGCACCCGCACGGACCGACGGCTCATCACGAGGTCGATGGCGATGTGGGTCTTGTGCCGCTGGGCCTCGGCGAGCGCGAGGCCGCTGACCAGCACCGACAACATGCCGACGATCTCGTAGGTGCCGTTGTAGGGGGTCGCGGCCACGCGCAGGCCGATGTTCCCGACGGTGACGAGCACCATGAGGAGAAGGGCCGCGGCGGCCAGGCCAGCGAAGAAACTCACTGTCCAGTTGACCGCCGCGGTCGCCAGATCGATCGGACGTCGCACCGGCTCAGCACTCGCCTTCGTACGTCTGGGCCAGCTCGCGGGCGCGGTCCAGGACCTCCTGCGGGTCGAAGCCGTTGCCCGCCGCCTCGGTCAGCCAGCTGTCGATCAGCTCCTGGAGGCGCTGGTCCCACTGCGCCGCCTCGCCCTCGTCCAGCTCCACGATCTCGACGCCCTTCTCGCTGGTGGCCCACTCGAGCGCGGCGCCGACGTTCTGCTCGTCGTGGTAGGTCGAGGCGAACTCGGTCATCTCCGCCTTCAGGCCGCGGATGGCCTCCTTCACGTTGTCCGGCAGCGACTCGAAGTAGTTCTTGTCCATCACCGCGACGAACGTGTTGGAGACGCCGAACGCGTAGTCGGTGACGTACTTGACCGAGTCGGCCAGGCCGAAGTCCTGCAGCACCTCGCGGGAGGAGGCGTACCCGTCGATGACCCCCGTCTCCAGCGCCTGCGCCGCGTCCGGCATGGGCATGCCCACCGGGGCCGCGCCGAGCAGCTGCAGCGCGGGGGTCAGCGCCCCGGAGGTACGCAGCTCCAGACCGGACAGGTCGGCCATGCTACGGACCGGCTCCTTCGACTGGATGTACGCGGGCTCGGTCGTGAAGGCAGTGATGATCTCGTAATCCTCGAACTCCTGCGGCCGGTACTCCTCCAGCAGGTCGAGCATCGCCTTGCTGGCCGCCTGGGAGCAGCGGAAGCCGAGCGGAAGGGTGACGACCGAGCTGAGCGGGAAGCGCTCGACGTCGTAGGCGGGGGAGTCCATGCCCACCTCGACGATGCCCTGGGTGACGCCGTCGAAGATGTCACCGGACGCCAGCAGCGTCCCGCCCGGGAACAGCTCGACCTCTACCTGCCCGTTCGTCTCCTCGCCCAGGCGCTTCGCCCACTCCTCCATCTGCACGCCCGGGAACGACTGGGCGGGGGCGAAGAACGCGTAACGTAACGAGATGGTCTCGCCGTCGGACCCGCCGGCACCGCCACCCCCGCCGCCGCCACAGGCGGCCAACATCATCGTCAAGGCACAGGCAACCGCTACGTTGCCGGTGGTGCGGATGCGCGCCATGCCAGTCCCTTTCAGGTCTGTGTCTCATCCGGTCCCGTGTACGCGGTGACGCTACTCACGCCCCGCAGCACGAACATGACCCGAACGGGTACAAGCGCACGCACGGGCGTCCCGCCGTTACCGGCATCCGGGACGCGCGGTTGCGGGATCCCGACAGGCCGCCACGACGATCCCGGACGGGACCGGTACCGGCATCCCGGACAGACCGGGTAGCGGTGCCCGGAAAGGGCAGAGGTGCGTCGGCGGCGGGTGGTGGTCGGCCGGCCGCGGCGGCCGGCGTTCCGGCGGCGGCCCCACCGCGCGCGCCGGCCGGCGCAGCCGCGGGCCACGGCGGTGCCGGCGGTGCCCCCGTGGTCCGCCGCACAGTCTTCTACCAGCCGCAACTGTGCGGTATCGTCCCGGGGCAACAGCGACGGACACGCGACGAGACCGGCGCTCGACAGGTCGTGAGGAGGTCGCGGCCATGCGTGGGCGTGCCGACCAGCTTCACCGCTTCGCCTGCGCCCTCCAGGGCGCGTTGACGGTGGAGGAGCTTGCCACGACCTACCTTGACTCGGTCGACCGGGTGATTCCCGCCCACGGCCTGGGGCTCTACCGGCTCGACCTCGACACCGGGGCGGTGGTGGACGTCCGGGCCACGGTCGGCAAGGACTTCCTGGACGAGTACGAGGAGTACGGTCGCAGCGACGACCCGGTGCTCAACTTCGTGGTGCAGCACCGGCGCCCCATCGACTCCTCGCGGGTGGTGGACGCCAAGAGCTGGGAGGCGTGCGGGGCGCGCAGTGCGCTGGCGGTGGGCGGTTACGCGCACTCGATGGAGGCGCCCCTGCTCGTGTCGGGGATGTTCTTCGGCACGCTGAACTTCGCCCGGCCGGTCAGCGACCCCCCGTTCAGCCAGGAGGACATCTCCGCGGCCAGGCTGGTGAGCGAGCAGCTGGGGCTGGCCACCGAGCGGGCGCTGCGGTACGAGATGACCGGGTACCGCGCCACCGCCCTGGAGAACGCCCTCGACCGGGTGCCCCACGCGGTGATCGTCACCGACCTCGACGGGCGGATCATCTACCAGAACCGGCAGGCCCGCAACGACTGGGACGTGCGCACCACCGCCGACCCCTCGGCGGGTGGGCCCGACCCGGTCGGAGCCTCCATCGAGCAGGCGATGGCCGAGTTCCGCACGCAGGGTAAGCGGGTCTGCACGCAGACCGTCCGCGACCCTGCCACCCGCCGGCAGGCGATCCTCAAGACCTACCGGTTGTCCGAAAAGGATGGTACGGCGGTCACGCTCGTGTTCCCCCGCTCGACGGAGCAGGGCGCCCGCCGGCTGCCGTCCTGGGACGTCCTGACCAAGCGCGAGCAGGAGATCGCCCAGCTGGTCGCCGAGGGGTTGACCACCAAGCAGATCGCGGCCCGGGCGTTCGTGAGCGAGAACACCGTCAAGCAGCACCTGAAGCGGATCTTCGCGAAGACCGACGTGAGCAACCGCGCCGAGCTGGTGCAGCTCATCTGGACCTCGGGCAGGCAGCCGCAGTAGGTCGGCGCCGGCACCGGCTCACGACCGCGCCGCCGCCGCAGACGTGGCTTTCGGGCCGGCGGGGTGGTCCTCAGCCGGCGTGCCACAGTCGCATCTGGCCGGGGTGGTCCTCCAGGTGACACAGCAGGTAGGGGTCGGCCACGGTGCACCAGGCGGGCAGGTTGTCGCCGATCGGGTCCAGCACCGCCATCTGCAGGCTGTCGAGGTCGAGGCGACCGACCCAGGTGGTGCGCGCCCGCGGGTCGTACCGGAACAGCAGCGGGGCGGCCGTGCCGGCGCTCACGGCGTCCCGGCGCGACACGGTCCAGCCGGGGAGCTCCCGGACCAGCCGGCCGGTCCGGGTCTCCACGACGAGGCTGGAGGCGCCGAGGACGGTCTCCGCCAACAGCAGGTGGCCCCCGGGGAGGCCGACGGGCACCCAGTCGCTGCCCGCTTGGGACTGCAAGGACGGCCACGCCTCCTGTCCGGTGGTCGGGTCCAGGGCGTGGATGTGGCCCGAGGAGGTCAGGCAGATCAGCGGGTCGCACCGCCGCGGACGGTGGTCGGCCCCGGGGACGGTGGTGGTCCACAGGTGGGCGAGCGTGTCGGCGTCGTAGGCGGACAGGCGGCCGGCCCCGGGGTCCGTCAGCACGACCTGCGACCCCAGGACGGCGGGGGTGGCGCGCCGGGTCGTGCCGGCCGGGCGGGCGGGCGCGACCGCCTGGCCGCCGGCGGTACCGGCCGGCGACCCCGTGTCGGCCAGCCGCCTGCCGGTGGCGAGGTCGTACGTGGCCATCCGCCCGTCGTCGGAGAGGGACACGAGCCGGTCGCGGTCCCAGGCGAGCCGGCCCTCGACCGGGACGCTCCACACCTCCCGGCCGGTGCGCGGGTCGACCGCCGTCACGGCCTCGCCGTCCCCACGCGCCTTCTCGAAGAAGATCAGCCCGGCGGCAGCTTCGCCCGCCGGGCCGCCCTCTCGGGTCCACAGTGGGGTGCCACGGTCGGGGTCCAGCCCGGTGGAGGTGATGGTGGGAGCGCCGGCGACCGCCCCTCCCGGGCCGGGGTCGGCGACGTCCAGGGCGATCACCACCGGCACGCCCGCCACGACCGGGACCGTCACCGCGGACGGGACCTTCCGTCGCCATGCGGGGACGCCGTCGGGGAGCCGGTACGCGGTGACCGACCCGCCGCGGTTCGCCGGCCGGTCGGGCCGGTGGACGAACAGGTACGTCTCGGTGAGGACCGCCTGTCCGCCGGGCACCGTCAGGACGGGTGTGAGCCGGGGCGCGGGCTCCGCCGCCGGCGCTCGGGCACCGCCGGCCAGCACCAGGGCGAGCGCGACCGCCGCCGCCGGCCACCATCCCGGCCGGCGTGAGGCGGCCCACGGGCTCGCGGCCGCCAGTCGAGGACGCCACCGGTCGGGCGGGTCCGGGCCGTCGGTCCCGGGCGGGTCGTGGCCGACCAGCCCGAGATCGATGGTCCTCGTCATCCTGTCACGATACCGCCGTGTCCGGCGGCCGGCGTGCCGTGATGATCGCCGCGTACATACCGTCGGCCACCCGGTGCGTGACGGACACGTCCACTCCCGTGAACCCGGCGGCGGCCAGCCCGGCGAGGTACTCCGACCGCGTCAGCGCGCCCGCGATGCAGGCCGTCCACTCTCCGCGCTCCGCGCGCTGCGCGGGGGTCAGGGCGTCGTCGGCGACGATGTCGGCCACGCCCACCCGGCCGCCCGGGCGCAGCACCCGGAACATCTCGGCGAAGACCGCCGGCTTGTCCACCGACAGGTTGATGACGCAGTTGGAGATGACGACGTCGACGCTGGCGTCCGGCAGCGGGATCCGCTCGATCGTGCCCCGAAGGAACTCGACGTTGGTCACCCCGGCCCGTGCCGCGTTGGCCCGGGCGAGCTGCAGCATCTCGTCGGTCATGTCCAGCCCGTACACCCGGCCGGCGGGCCCCACCCGGCGCGCCGACAGCAGCACGTCGCCGCCGGCGCCCGAGCCGAGGTCGAGCACGGTGTCGCCCGGGCGCAGGTCGGCTACCACCAGCGGGTTGCCGCATCCCAGGCTCGCCTCCAGCACGCCGGGTGGGAGCTCGGCCCGGTCGGCGTCGGAGTACCACCCGGCCGCGGACGCGTCGGCGGCGCCCGGATCGTCGCCGGCCGCGGCCCCGCGTCCGCGCCTGGGGCCGCAGGACTCCCCGATGAT
Source organism: Micromonosporaceae bacterium (assembly GCA_047459215.1). Classification (GTDB taxonomy): domain Bacteria; phylum Actinomycetota; class Actinomycetes; order Mycobacteriales; family Micromonosporaceae; genus Natronosporangium. The sequence continues at coordinate 20,718 of VSBZ01000013.1, forward strand.
GGTCGGACCGGCGGAGGTGGTCGGGTCGTCGCTGCACGTGGCCGGTGCCGCGGGGCCGGTGCCGCAGCAGGCGGCACGCCCGGGGGAGGTGGCGGCGTCGCCGCAGCAGGCGGCACGCCCGGCGAAGGCGGCCCGCGCCGCCGCGGCGTACGCCTGCCGTACCCGCTCCTGAACTGGGTCGAGGTCCATGGCGCCTCCCTGGTTAGAGGATCGTCTAATCAGTGCCCAGCTTGACAGTTGATTCGACACCTGTCAAGTTAGAAGAGTGACGAAACAGGCCGGTGGGCTCCAGCTCCTCGGCCCGGCGTGCTGCGCGCCACTGACGCGCGAACCGCTCACCCCCGAGCAGGCCGAGGCCCTGGCCCCCATGTTCAAGGCCCTGGGGGATCCGGTGCGGCTACGCCTGCTGTCGTTGATCGCGTCCCACGCCGGCGGCGAGGTGTGCGTCTGCGACCTGACCCCACGGTTCGCGCTGACCGCGCCGACCATCTCCCACCACCTCCGGGTCCTGCGCGAGGCCGGGCTCATCGACTGCGAACGGCGCGGCACCTGGGTCTACTACTGGGTCAACCCGGGCGTCCTCGACCGGCTCGCCGGCGTGCTGACCGCCGACGGGGCGCGCGCGGCCGAAGGCCGCCCGGCCGGCGCCGCACCCGGTCCGGCCGGCGGGACATCCGCGGGCGCGACCGACCGGGTGGGGCAGCGGTGAGCCCGGTCATCCGTCACATGACCGACGGCGACGCGGCCGCGGTGCTGGCGATCTACCAGGCCGGGATCGACACCGGCGACGCCACGTTCGAGACGACGGCACCGGACTGGGAGACCTTCCGGGCCGGTCGGCTCGCCGAGCACAGCCTCGTGGCGACCGATCCGGCGACCGGCCAGGTGCTCGGGTGGGCCACCCTCTCGCCGGTGTCCGACCGGTGCGTCTACGCCGGCGTCGCGGAGAACGCCGTCTACGTCCACCCCGAGGCGCGCGGGCGCGGGGTCGGCGAGGCGCTGCTGCGGGCCCTGGTCGAGGGGGCCGAGAAGGCCGGGATCTGGACCGTCCAGGCCGGGGTCTTCCCGGAGAACACCGCCAGCCTCGCGCTCCACGCCAAGGTCGGCTTCCGGGTGGTCGGCCGCCGGGAGCGCCTGGGCCGCCATCACGGCAGGTGGCGGGACGTCCTGCTGCTGGAGCGGCGCAGCCCGCTCGTCACCTGACCGAGGGCGCCGCGCCCGCGTCCCCTGGCCGGGCCCTCGTCACGGCTCGTCCCCCGGGGTGGGCGGCCACGGCTCCTACCCGGCTGCCCGGTCACGGCGCGCGCCCGGGGTGCGTGGCCACGTCTCGTACCCGGCCATCCGGTCGGGGCTCGCGGCAGGGTCAGCCGGTCACGGCTCGTGCCCGGTAGCCTGGTCACGGCGCGCGCCGGGGTCGGCCTTGTGGGTCACGAAGATGGCGGTTCCCGGGAACAGCCGGCCGCGCAGCGGTCCCCACTGCCCCCACTCCCGCTCGTGACCCTCCGGCCACTCGGGCTCCACCAGGTCGGTGACGACGAACCCGGCGGCGACCAGCTCCCGGATCCGGTCACCCATGGTCCGGTGCTGCTCGACGTAGCGGGGGACCCCGTGCTCGTCCTCCTCCACGTACGCGCGGCGGTCGAAGTACGAGTGGACCACCACCAGCCCGCGCTCGCCCGGGTCGTCGAGGAAGATCCACCGCATCGGGTGGGTGACCGAGAAGACCCAGCGCCCGCCCGGGCGCAGCACCCGGGCGACCTCCCGCATGAGCGCCGCCGAGTCGGCCACGAACGGCACCGCTCCGAACGCGGTGAACACGATGTCGAAGGCGGCGTCCCGGAACGGCAGGGCGAGCGCGTCCGCCTGCACCAGGGGGACGACCACCCCGCTGCGCCGCGAGCCCGCCCGGGCGTGGCGCAGCATGCCCGAGGACAGGTCCAGGCCCACAGCGTCCGCCCCGGCGGTGGCCACCCACCGGGCGCCGGCGGCCGCACCGCACCCCAGCTCCAGCACCCGCCGGCCCTGGACGTCGCCCAGCAGGCCGGCCTCCGCCTCCCGCAGCCCTTCCGGGCACCACACCAGGTCGACGTCGCCGAGGAACCCGCCGTGGGCGGCCTGGTAGCTGTCGGCGTCGGTGTCCCACCAGTAGCGGCTGGCCGCGCGCGCCTCGGCGTCGGTCACGTGCCGTCGGACCGCCCGTGTCACGGGTCCACCGTACGAGCACCGGGCGACGCGCCGGTATTCGGTGTGGTGAGGGCTTGCACCCTGTGGCTTCGCGCACGGTAAGCTATCCGATGCGCTCGTGGACCCGGGGCCTCGGCAGGGAGTAGGCCCGTGGCCGTGGGGGACTTCCAGTGATCATTCCGTGATCGCCGTGGAGTGCCCAGCGGCGGGGTCCGCCAGCGTGGCCACCAGGCCGACACGTGAACAACCACAACGACCAGATCCATTCGGAGCAACAGCCCACATGACGAGCAGCATCGAGGCTTCCTCGAGCACCAGCCAGCAGGTCACCGTCGACGACCTCGGGTCTGAGGAGGCCTTCCTCGCCGCGATCGACGAGACCATCAAGTACTTCAACGACGGCGACATCGTCGAAGGCGTCGTCGTCAAAGTCGACCGGGACGAGGTCCTGCTCGACATCGGTTACAAGACCGAGGGTGTCATCCCCTCGCGCGAGCTGTCGATCAAGCACGACGTCGACCCGGCCGAGGTGGTCAAGGTCGGGGACCGCATCGAGGCCCTGGTCCTGCAGAAGGAGGACAAGGAGGGCCGCCTGATCCTGTCCAAGAAGCGCGCCCAGTACGAGCGCGCCTGGGGCACGATCGAGCAGATCAAGGAGAACGACGGTGTGGTCCGCGGCACCGTCATCGAGGTGGTGAAGGGCGGCCTCATCCTGGACATCGGGCTGCGCGGCTTCCTGCCCGCCTCGCTGGTGGAGATGCGGCGGGTGCGGGACCTCCAGCCGTACGTGGGCCGCGAGCTCGAGGCAAAGATCATCGAGCTGGACAAGAACCGCAACAACGTGGTCCTGTCCCGCCGCGCCTGGCTGGAGCAGACCCAGTCCGAGGTCCGCACCGAGTTCCTCAACAAGCTCGCCAAGGGCCAGGTGCGCAAGGGCGTGGTCTCGTCCATCGTCAACTTCGGCGCGTTCGTCGACCTCGGCGGTGTGGACGGCCTGGTGCACGTCTCCGAGCTGTCCTGGAAGCACATCGACCATCCGTCCGAGGTGGTCGAGGTGGGCCAGGAGGTCGAGGTGGAGGTCCTCGACGTGGAGCTGGAGCGGGAGCGGGTGTCGCTGTCGCTCAAGGCCACCCAGGAGGACCCGTGGCGCCAGTTCGCCCGCAAGCACCAGCTCCAGCAGATCGTGCCGGGGGTCGTCACCAAGCTCGTGCCGTTCGGTGCGTTCGTGCGGGTCGAGGACGGCATCGAGGGCCTGGTGCACATCTCCGAGCTGTCCGAGAAGCACGTGGAGATCCCCGAGCAGGTGGTGCAGGTCGGCGACGAGGTCATGGTCAAGGTCATCGACATCGACCTGGAGCGTCGGCGGATCTCGCTGTCGATCAAGCAGGCGAACGAGAGCTTCGTCGAGGACGAGGAGCACTTCGACCCGACCCTGTACGGGATGACGGCCGAGTACGACGAGCACGGCAACTACAAGTACCCGGAGGGGTTCGACCCCGAGAGTGGGGAGTGGTTGCCGGGCTACGAGAAGCAGCGCGAGGAGTGGGAGCGGCAGTACGCCGAGGCCCGCGCGCGGTGGGAGCAGCACCAGCGGCAGGTCATGGCGGCCCGGGCCGCTGCCCAGGCCGCGGAGGACCGGTCCCGCTCCGACAGCTCCGGCAAGGACCAGTCGGACAAGGGGCGGCAGTCGGCGCAGGAGCCGTCCGGCACGCTGGCCACCGACGAGGCGCTGGCAGCCCTCAAGCAGAAGCTCGCCGGCGGCTGACGGGCGGGTCGGCGCGGCCCGGCGGGACGCGCGCTCCCAACAGGGCTTCCGCGGGCCGGCCCCTGCGACGGAGGTCGCAGGGGCCGGCCCGTCGTCCGTCTGCGGCCGGGAAGGCGGACTCGCCCGGCGCACCCGCCGGGCGGGTGCGCACCCGTCGGCCGGCGCGCGGCCGCCGTCCGGTTTACTGGTCCGGTGCTGAGGGTCGGGCTCACGGGCGGGATCGGTGCCGGCAAGAGCGAGGTCGCGCGCCGGCTGGCCGGGCACGGGGCGGTGGTCATCGACGCTGACCGCGTCGCCCGGGAGGTGGTCGCGCCGGGCACCGACGGGCTGGCACGGGTGGTCGCGGAGTTCGGCCCGCAGGTGCTGGCCGCCGACGGCTCACTGGACCGTGCCGCGCTGGCGGCGGTGGTGTTCGGCGACGCCGACCGCCGGCGACGGCTGGAGGCGATCATCCACCCCCGGGTGCGGGCCCGCACGGCCGAGCTGGTCGCGGCGGCGCCACCGGACGCGATCGTCGTCAACGACGTGCCGCTGCTGGTCGAGGTGGGCCTGGTCGCCACCTACCACCTGGTGGTGGTCGTCGAGGCGCCGGAGGCGACCCGCATCGCCCGGCTGGTCGGCTCCCGTGGCATGACCGAGGAGCAGGCCAGGGCGCGGATCGCGGCGCAGGCCAGCGATGAGGTCCGCCGCGCCGCCGCCGACGTGCTGCTGACCAACGACGGTCCGCTGGCGGACCTGTACGCCAGGGTGGACACACTGTGGCGCGACCGGTTGGTGCCGTTCGAGGAGAACGTCCGATTGCGACGGCCGGCGCCGGAGGGGCGCCGGGTCGTGCCCTACGATCCGACGTGGCCGGCACAGTACCGGCGGCTGGCCGCCCGGCTGCGCCACGCGGTCGGCGAGGCGGCCGAGCGGATCGACCACATCGGTTCGACCGCGGTGCCCGGCCTGGCCGCCCGGGACGTCATCGACATCCAGCTGGTCGTGCCGGACCTCGCCACCGCGGACGAGCTGGCCGAGCCGCTGGCGGAGGCAGGTTTCCCGCCGGTGGCGGGGGAGTGGCGCGACACCCCCACGCGACCGCACTCCGACCCGGCCGCCTGGCGCAAGCGGGTCCACGGCGGGGCCGATCCAGATCGGATCGTCCGCGTGCACGTGCGGCCCGCGGACGGACCGGCGTGGCGGGCGGCCCTGCTCATGCGCGACTTCTGGCGGGCCGATCCCGCCGTCCGGGAGGAGTTCGCCGCGCTCAAGCGGCGCCTGTGTGACGAGGGTCCGACCGGCACCGGGTACGCCGAACGCAAGGAGGCCTGGTTCGAGGCGACGTGGCCGCGGGCGTACCGGTGGGCGGAGGAGACCGGCTGGCACCCTGACCCCGGACGGTGAGGAGGCCACGGCACCGTGGCATCCGCGTGGCGGGGCTGCGGCGGCGGGAGAGCGGCGAGCCGGGCCGCCGGCCCGGTGGCCGGACGCGGCGCCGAGGCGTCGGACCCCGGGGCTGAGGCGCGCGCGTCGCGCCGGGACGCGGGACTCAGGGCTCGGCCGGGATCGTGGGCCACACGTACAGACCGCTCGCGGCTGGCCGGTCGCGTCCTGGCGCGACCACTCCGGGCGCTCGCCGGCCGAAGGCCGGGGCAGCAACCGGAGCGCCGAACGACCGGCCGGTGTGGAGGCCCGGTCTATGCGGCTGGCCGCCGCGAGCGGCCTACGCCTCAACGGTAGCGCGGTGAGCTGTTTCACACAATGGGGTTTCGTCCACCGCGGCGGCTCACCTCACGGCCGGACCGCTCCCGGTGCCGGGATCCCGTCCGGGAGGCCGGCACCGGTCGCCGCGGCGGTCTCCGCGGGCCGCGGACGCGGCACGTCCGCGGCCGGTCGGGTCACGTGGACCTCGACCGGTGCGGTGGTCTCCACCCGGGTCGTGCCGTCGGCGTCCACAGACACCGACAGCGGGTGCCCGGCCAGGCGCAGGCCGGTGACCCGCAGCGGGAACCAGGACGGGAAGCACGGCTGTACCGTGAGCACCCCGCGGGGCACGTCGGCCCGCAGCCCGAGCGCCGCCTGCAGCAGCGCCACCACGGCCGCCGCCGACCAGGCCTGCGGCCGGCAGGCGGCCGGGTACGCCATCGGCGGCTGGCCGCCGGAGGCGTCCATCCCCGCGTACAGCTCGGGCAGCCGGTAACCGAAGGTGGGCGCGGCGCGCAGCACCCCGGAGGCCAGCTCCTCCGCCGCCTGCGGCAGACCCTCGCGGACCAGGCCGCCCACCGCGATGGCGGTGTCGTGCGGCCACACCGTCCCGACGTGGTAGCCCAGCGGGTTGAAGCCGGCCGCGTCGGCGGTGAGGGTGCGCAACCCGTAGCCGCAGTTCAGGTCCGGCTCGGCCAGGCGGGCCGCGATCGCGGCCGCCTCGGCGGTGGTGAGCAGCCCGGTGCCCAGCAGGTGCCCGACGTTGGAGGTGGCGACGTCCACCGGCCGCTTGGCGCCCTCCAGCGCGATGGCGGGGAACCGCCCGCGGGCGTCCTCCACCCAGAAGGCGCCCCGGAACCGTTCCCGCAGCTGCGCCGCCCACTCGCGCAGCTGGTCCGCACCCGGCTGCCCGAACGCCTCCAGCAGGTCGGCGCCGCCGGTGGCGGCCTGGTACGCGTACGCCTGGGCCTCGCACAGGGCGATGGGCGGCGAGGCGATGGTGCCGTCGGAGAACTGGATGGCGTCCCCCGAGTCCTTCCAGCCCTGGTTGGCCAGGCCGGTGTCGGCCCGGTTGAGGTACTCCAGGAAGCCGTCGCCGTCGGCGTCGGCGTCCTCGACCAGCCACCGCAGCGCGGCCCGCAGCGGTTCGAGCAGGTCGGCCACGTCCGACTCCGGCATCCCCCAGCGCCAGGCGTCGTGCAGCAGGCACACCCACAGCGCCGTGGCGTCCACCGTGCCGAAGTACACCAGGTGCCCGCCGCTGGCCCGCTGCGGAGAGGTCCGCACCTCGTGGGGGATCTTTCCGGGCGCCTCCCCGGTGACCGGGTCGTGGCGGGTGCCCTGGCGGCGGGCCAGTGTCCGCAGCGTGCCGCGCGCCAGGCCGGTGCCCAGGGGCAGCGCGAACCGGGCCGTCCACAGTGAGTCCCGCCCGAAGAGCGTGAGGAACCACGGGCTGCCGGCGGCGGCGAAGACGTCGTCGGGGTGGTGCGGGTCGGTCAGGCGCAGCGCGCACAGGTCGGCCATGCTCTGCGCGACCAGGGGAGCCAGCCCCACCGGTCCGGTGACGGAGATCTCCGGAACCGGTGCGTCCTTGGCCGCCGCGAACACCCCGACGGCCGCGGGGTCGCGGTCGAGCGCGGTCACCGTCACGTCGGCCGTCCAGTGGGCGCGCGCGGGCAGGTCGACCTGCCAGGTCACCGTCGCCTCCGGGTCCTCACCGCCGGTGGCGAGCTCGGGGTCCCCGCCGGCGCGCAGCGTCACCACCGTGTGCGGGTCCCCCCAGGTGACCGAGTCGCCGTCCGGCTGCCGTGGGGACAGCGCGGCGGTCGTCTCGCCGTGTTTGACCGCGTCCATCGCGGCGAGGTCGACGGCGACCCGCAGCCGGACGCGGGCGGTCACCGCCTGCCGGGAGGCGTTGACGAGCTCCAGCCGTTCCTCGAAGCCGTCGGCGCGGGCGTGGCGGGTGCGCTCCAGCCGCACGGTCGGGTCGGCGGTCGGGTCGCCCAGGTGCCGCACGACCGAGACGAAGCGGATCCCCCTGCCGGTGGTGTACCCGTGCCCGACCGCCACCGGCTCGTGGCCGTCGACGTCCACGATCAGGCGGGAGACGATCCGCCGGTCGTGTCGGAAGGCGCCCTGCACGGAACCGGAGCGGACCTGCCCGTCCTGCCCGGACAGCACGACCGTGGGCGCGGACACGCAGGTCACCAGATCATGCAGGAACGGCTGCGGGATCGGCGACGGAGGGCGGGTGGTCGGTGTCATCCGCTCGTCTCCCCGGCGTCTTGACAGTGCAGGTACACGGTCCTACATTGCTACCACACGCTAGTTTGAACGATCAAATCTGGGTGGCAGCCGATTAGATCGTTCAATGTAGTGAAGGTGACGTTCCGTGTCTAGGCGGCATAGGGGACCGACGTTGGAGAGCGTCGCCGCGGCCGCCGGGGTGTCGCGGCAGACCGTCTCGAACGTGCTGAACGCGCCCGAGCGTGTGGCCCCCGCCACACGCGAGCGGGTGGAAGCCGCGATCCGGGCGCTGAACTACCGGCCCAACCGGCTGGCCCGGTCGCTGCGCACCCGCGCCAGCCGCCTGCTCGGCTACTGCTATCAGCCGGTCATCGACGGCGCCCTCAACCCGGTGCTCGACCGGTTCCTGCACGCGGTCACCGACGCCGCCGCCGCACACGGCTTCCACATCCTGCTGTTCACCGCGCCCCCCGGCGCCGCCGGGCTGGACCGCTACGCCGAGCTGCTGGGCCAGCAGGCGGTCGACGGCTTCATTCTCTCCGACACCGAGGTGGGTGACCCTCGTCACGCCTGGCTGTCCGAGCGGAACGTCCCCTTTGTCTCATTCGGTCGGACCTGGACCGGCGAGGAACGGGGACCGTGGGTGGACGTGGACGGCGCGGCCGGGACCGCGCAGGCCGTCCGGCACCTGTACGACCTCGGCCACCGACGGATCGCCTTCCTCGGCTGGCCGGAGGGCTCGGGCGCCGGTGACGACCGGCTCGCCGGGTACCGGTCGGCCTGTGAGAGCCTGGGCGTGCCACCGCTGGTGGTCCGCGCCGAGCAGGGGACGGAGCCGGGCCGAGCGGGGGCGGACCGGCTCCTGGGTAGTCCCGACCCGCCGACCGCGGTGGTGTGCGTGAGTGACCTGTGCGCCTACGGCGTGCTGCGGGCACTCGCCGAGCGCGGCCTGCGGCCCGGTCACGACGTCGCCGTGGTGGGCTTCGACGACACGCCCGCGGCCGCCCTGCCCGGCATCGAGCTCACCAGCGTGGCCCAGCCGGTCGAGCAGGTCGGCCACGCGGTCGTCCGGTTGCTGCTGGCCCAGCTCGGTGTGCTCGACCCGCCCGACCTCACTGACCACCTGCTGTTGCGGCCCACCCTGACGGTCCGCGCCAGCACCGTACCAGCCGGTGGTTCACAGCCACCGGAACCACCTGAACCAAGAAGGAGAGACGATGCGAAGGACAACGATCTTGTCGGCGGCGCTGCTGGCCACCGCCCTGGTCGCCGCCGGCTGTGGCGGTGACGGCGACGGTGGGAGCGACGGCGAAACGACCAGCCTGGAGGGCCTGGAGCTGCAGGTGATGGGCTGGTCCTCGTCGCAGGCGGAGGACGAGGCGCTGTCGGCACTCATCGAGCAGTTCAACGCCGAGACCGGGGCCAAGGCGACGTTCAACCCGGTGCCCGAGTACGACGCCACGTTGCAGTCGGCGCTGGCCGGCAACAGCCCGCCGGACGTGTTCTACGTCGACAGCAACCGCCTGCCCGACCTCGCGGACGCGGGTGTGCTCGCACCGGTGCCGGAGGGCGTCATCAGCGACCCCGACGACATCTACCCCTCGCTGCGGGAGGCGTTCACCTACGACGGCACCTGGTACTGCCCGCCGAAGGACTTCTCGACCCTGGCGCTGGTCTACGACGTCCAGGCGTTCGAGGAGGCCGGGCTGCAGCCGCCGACGACCTGGGAGGAGCTGCGGGCGGCCGCCGAGGAGCTGACCACCGATGACCGGGTCGGCCTGGTGATGGGCGTGGAGTACCCGCGGTGGGCGGTGTTCCTGTTCCAGGCGGGCACCGCGCTGACCAACGACGAGGTCACCGAGGTGACCATCGAGTCGCCGCAGGCGCGGGAGGCGCTGCAGTTCATCGCCGACATGTACGCCGACGGCATCGCCGCCAGCCCGAGCGAGCTCGACGCCGGCTGGGCCGGTGAGGCCTTCGGCCAGGGCAAGGCCGCCATGACCATCGAGGGCAACTGGATCGTGCCGGCGCTCGCGCAGGACTTCCCCGACCGCGAGTACGCGGTCGCGGAGCTGCCGGCCGGGCCGGCCGGAAAGGGTACGTTCGCGTTCACGGTCTGCTACGGAGTGGCGGCCAACGCGAAGAACCCGGACGCCTCGTGGCAGCTGGTGGAGTACTTGACCAACGCCGAGGGGGCCGCGGCCTGGACCCGGGACTTCCCGGTGATGCCCGCCCGCGCGTCCGCGCGCGACGCCTGGCTGCAGCAGCGGCCGGAGCTGGAGGCGTTCCTGGCCGGTGCCGAGTACGCGCACAAGTGGCAGTTCCGGCCCGGGTTCCAGGACGTCATCGGCGTCTTCGACGAGAACGCGCAGGCGATCGTGGCCGGAAACGGCTCCGTTGACAAGCTGATCGAAGAGACGGCCGCGGCCGCCAGGGACGTCCTCGGCTGACCGCGACCGGTGGGGTGGCCGCCGCGCGCGGCGGCCACCCCACCGGCAGGGGAGGAGACATGTCGGTCCGGTCAACCGTCCGCCGTACCCGGTTTCGCCGCCGCGGCCGGCGGCCACGGGTGCTCGCGGGTGAGCGCACGTTCGGATGGCTGTTCACGCTGCCGGCCCTGGCCGGCCTCATGGTGTTCCTGGTGGCGCCGATCCTCGTCACCGCGTGGCTGAGCTTCCGCAAGTGGAACGGGATCGTGTCGCCGTTCGAGTCCACGCCGGTGGGCCTGGACAACTACCGGGAGCTGCTGATCGAGCCCGGGGTGCGGCGCAGCGACTTCGCCAAGGCGCTGCGCAACAACCTCTACTACGTGCTCGGCGTGGTGCCGGCGCAGACGTTCCTGGCGTTCGTGCTCGCGGTGATCGTCAACCAGAAGTTCCTGCGCGGGCGCGGGTTCTTCCGCACCGCCTACTACTTCCCGTCGATCACCAGCTCGATCGCGGTGGCGCTGATGTTCACCTTCCTGTTCCAGGTGAACGGCCTGATCAACAAGCTGCTGCCGGGTCGGGCGGTGAACTGGCTCGACAACGCCAACGGGCTCATCCACCTGGGGCTGCGGGCGGTGGGCGTCCGCGAGGCGCCGGCGTGGCTGGCGGAGCCCGAGGTGATGGGCCTGTCGCTGTGGGAGTGGCTGTCCGGCCCGAGCGTCACCATGTTCGCGATCATGACGCTGGCGGTCTGGACCACCACCGGCACCATGATGCTGATCTTCCTGGCGGGGCTGCAGAGCATCAACCCGTCGGTGGAGGAGGCGGCGCTGGTCGACGGCGCCTCCGCCGTACAGCGGTTCTGGCGGATCACCGTCCCGCTCATGAAGCCGATCATCTTCTTCGTCGTCACCCTCGGTGTGATCGGCACCTGGCAGGTGTTCGACCAGATCTTCACGATCTCGTTCGGTGGCCCGCAGAAGACCACGCTCACGCCGGCGTTCCTCATCTACACCCAGCTGTTCGAGAACTCGCAGGGTGGGATCGCCGCCGCGATCGCGGTCATGGTGCTGGCCATCATCGTGGCGTTCACGCTGGTGCAACGCCGGTTGACCAGAGAGGAGCTCTGACATGGCGGTAACCGTGGCCGCGCCACCGGAGCACGTCGGCGACACCGGCGTCGACACCGCCGGCCGGGCCCGCCCACCGGTACAGGCGCGGCCGGTACGCGCGCGGCCCGGCGACTCACCGGTCTGGCGCCGGATCCGACGGACGGTCGGCTACCTGGTGCTCATCGCCTTCGCGCTGATCTTCATCTACCCGTTCTTCCTATCCGTCGTCACCTCGTTCAAGGCCCTGCCGGACATCGCCGCCGACCCGGTCACCCCCTGGGCCGGCCCGCGCGGGTGGACGCTGGACGGGATCCGGGGCCTGCAGCGCGGCAGCATCCGCATCCCGCTGTGGCTGCTCAACTCCGTGGTGGTGACCGTCTGCGTGGTCCTGGGCCGGCTGGTGCTGTGCTCGCTGGCCGGGTACGCGCTGGCCCGGATGAGGTTCTTCGGCCGTACCGCCGTGTTCGCGCTCGTGGTCGCGGTGCTAGCAGTGCCGGCGATCGTGCTGGCGATCCCGCGGTTCATCATCATGAAGGAGCTGGGGATCCTCAACACCTACGCCGGCCTCATCCTGCCGTTGATGTTCGACGCGTTCGGCATCTTCCTGATGAAGCAGTTCTTCGAGCAGCTGCCGGCGGAGCTGGAGGAGGCCGCGGCGATCGACGGCGCGTCCACGCTCCAGGTGTTCTGGCGGGTGATGCTGCCGATCGCGGCGCCCGGACTGATCGCCTTGACGATCCTGTCCACGCAGGGGACGTGGAACGATTTCCTGCACCCCTTGATCGCCGCGGGGGGCAACCCGGACCTGCGCACGCTACCGGTGGGGCTGGCGCTGCTGCGCGGCGCCTTCGGGGAGGCCCAGCCCTGGAACACCATCCTCGCCGGGGCGATGATCACGACCCTGCCGATGGCGGTGATCTTCTTCGTGTTCCAGCGCTACTTCGTCCAGGGCGTGGCGGCGTCCGCGCTCAAGGACTGAGCGGCCGGGGGGACCCGGGCGGGGGGAACGGCCGGAGCCGCCGTGGGGCCCGGCGGCTCCGGCCCTGCCGCCGTCGCCACCCGCCGGGCGCGCCCCTCCGGGCGGTGGCCGTCCGACCCCGCGGAGCCTGCGGCATCCTGCCGCCGCCGGCCGTGGCCGCCCGCCAGCCGGCGGCTCGACCTGCTCGCACGGCCGGGTCGCCACTGAACAGCCCCCGTGCGGCGGCCCGCCCGCGTGGTGGGCGGGGCGTCGGACCGGGCGCGTAGCGTGGAGGTATGACGCTGGACATCCCGCGCGCGGACGGACGCTTCCGGGTGGTCAGTGACTTCCAGCCCTCCGGCGACCAGCCGGAGGCGATCAACGAGCTGGAACGGCGGATACGCGCCGGTGAGCGGGTCGTGGTGCTGCTCGGCGCCACCGGCACGGGCAAGAGCGCCACGACGGCCTGGCTGATCGAGCGGCTGCAGCGCCCCACGCTGGTGCTGGCACCGAACAAGACCCTCGCCGCCCAGCTCGCCAAGGAGTTCCGGGAGCTGCTGCCGTACAACGCGGTGGAGTACTTCGTCTCCTACTACGACTACTACCAGCCCGAGGCGTACATCCCGCAGACCGACACGTACATCGAGAAGGACGCGTCGATCAACGAGGAGGTCGAGCGGCTGCGGCACTCCGCCACCATGTCGCTGCTGACCCGCCGGGACGTGGTGGTCGTGGCCACCGTGTCGGCGATCTACGGCCTGGGCACGCCGGAGGAGTACCTCGGGCGCGCGGTGCGGATCCGCGTCGGTGACGAGATCGACCGCGACCGGCTGCTGCGGCGGCTGGTCGACGTGCAGTACACCCGCAACGACCTGGCCTTCCAGCGGGGCACGTTCCGGGTCCGCGGGGACACGCTGGAGGTCATCCCGGCGTACGAGGAGCTGGCGATCCGGATCGAGATGTTCGGCGACGAGGTGGAGCGCCTGTACTACCTCCACCCGCTCACCGGCGAGGTGGTGCGGGAGACCGACCAGGTGCTCATCTTCCCGGCCACCCATTACACCGCCAGCAGCGAGCGGATGGAGCGGGCCATCCGCGGCATCGAGGCGGAGCTGGAGGAGCGGCTGGCCGAGCTGGAGCGGGCCGGCAAGCTGCTGGAGGCGCAGCGCCTGCGGATGCGTACCACCTACGACCTGGAGATGCTGCGGACGGTGGGGTTCTGCTCCGGCATCGAGAACTACTCCATGCACATCGACGGCCGCAAGCCCGGCGAGCCGCCGTTCTGCCTGCTGGACTACTTCCCCGACGACTTCCTCACCGTCATCGACGAGTCGCACGTGACCATCCCGCAGATCGGCGGCATGTACGAGGGGGACGCCTCGCGCAAGCGGGTGCTCGTCGAGCACGGGTTCCGGCTGCCGTCGGCGCAGGACAACCGGCCGCTCCGGTTCGACGAGTTCCTCGAGCGGGTGGGGCAGATGGTGATGCTCTCGGCGACCCCGGGCCCGTGGGAGCTGGAGCAGACCGGTGGCGAGGTGGTCGAGCAGGTGATCCGGCCCACCGGCCTGGTCGACCCGGAGATCGTGGTCAAGCCGACGAAGGGCCAGATCGACGACCTGATGCACGAGATCCGGGTGCGCGCCGAGCGGGACGAACGGGTGCTGGTCACGACGCTGACCAAGAAGATGGCCGAGGACCTCACCGACTACCTGCTCGAGCACGGCATCCGGGTGCGCTACCTGCACTCCGAGGTGGACACCCTGCGCCGGGTGGAGCTGCTGCGCGAGCTGCGCCAGGGCGAGTTCGACGTGCTGGTCGGGATCAACCTGCTGCGCGAGGGCCTGGACCTGCCCGAGGTGTCGCTGGTGTCCATTCTCGACGCGGACAAGGAGGGGTTCCTGCGCAGCGAACGGTCGCTCATCCAGACGATCGGCCGGGCGGCGCGGAACGTCTCCGGGCAGGTGCACATGTACGCCGACGTGATCACGCCCTCGATGGCGGCGGCGATCGAGGAGACCAACCGCCGTCGGGCCAAGCAGATCGCCTACAACGAGGAACGGGGTATCAAGCCGGAGCCGCTGCGCAAGAAGATCCGGGACATCCTGGACGACATCTACCGGGAGGCGGAGGACACCGAGGGCGCGCTGGCCGGCCACGGACCCGGTGGGGCGATCGTGGGCGGCGGCGGCCGCCAGGTTTCCCGGGGCAAGGGTCCGGTGCCGGAGACCCGCTCCCGCCGCCGGCCGGTGGTGGCGAAGACCGAGGGCATGGCTCGCGACGAGCTCGCCCAGCTCATCCAGGACCTCAACGAGCAGATGCTGAGCGCCGCGAGGGAGCTGCAGTTCGAGCTGGCGGCCCGGATCCGCGACGAGATCGCGGAGCTGAAGCGCGAGCTGCGCGCCATGGACACCGCCGGCGCCCGCTGACCTCCGGCGGTTCCCGCCGTGTCGCCGCACGGTCGGCGCGCCACGGATGCCCGGGGCACGGGAGCGCGCGTGCGCGGCAGGGGCGAGGGGTACGCGCGCGACGGGCGCGCGGATGCGTGAGGCACAGGCCGGACGCGCGGGACGGCGCCCACGGACCTACGGATGCACACCCGCGGGCACGGGATACCCACGCCCGACGGCGGCACGGACCAGGGGGCGCGGGTTCGTGCGCACCGGACGGCGGACCGGTGCGAGGGCTGCGGCTCCGTGCGCACGCGACGGTGGCACGCACGGCTGCCGGCCCGTGCGCGCCGCACGGCGGCACGAACGCGACGGCGGGACGTCGGGAGGATGTCGTGTCAACCGTGGGCGACCGGCGCCGAGGCGGATCGTGACTCCGTCCCACCCCTTGGCCGCGTGAGCATCTTGCGCAACCGCGATGCGTATAGTGCAACCTACGGTGATCTCGACGAGCCGACTGAACGACGCGCGACACATCGCGTGAATCGAGACGTGAGTACTGTCAGGCCAGTCAGGAAGGAACACCGTCGGTGAACGAGGTGGGGTGGGCGTTCGTTGGCACCAGCGGGTGGGTCGACAGCCGGTTCGCACCCAGCGTGCAGCGGGCCGGACACCGGATCGTCGGTGCGTTCGGCTCGTCACCCGAGGGGTCGGCCCGCTTCGCCGAGCGGTACGGCTGCAAGGCGTACGGTAGCCTCGCCGAGCTGCTCGCCGACGATGCGGTGGAGGCGGTCTGGGTCGCCTCACCCACCGCGTACCATCCCGAGCACGCACTGGCCGCGGCGGAGGCCGGACGGGCCGTGCTGGTCGAGAAGCCGGTGGCGGCCGACGCGGCGTCCGCGCACCGCATGGCCGAGCAGCTCGCCCGCTACGACGTCCTGATCGGCACCGCCTTCCAGCACCGGTTCAACCCCGGTGTCGCGGCGGTCGCCCGGGCGCTCGCCCACGGGCGGATCGGTACGATGTGCTCCCTGACGATCCACCGCGCCGTCTCCGGTCCGCCCCGACCCACGAGCTGGCGCATGGACCCCCGGCTCAGCGGCGGCTGGAGCATCAGCGACCTTGGCACCCACCTCATCGACATGGCGCGTCACCTGACCGGGGAGGTCGACTTCCTCGCCGCCCGCCTCTCCTCGCCAGGCCGGGGGTTGGCATTGGACGACCTGTCAGTGGTGGTCCTCACGCACGGAGAGGCGACGATCACGGTACGGGCGGCCATGGGCATGGTCGGCCCCGGGTCCTACATCGAGGTTAGCGGCACCGAGGGGTGGCTGCGGTTGAGCGACTTCTGGACCGGCGGTGGCCGGCTGCTGGACCACACCGGCACCGAGGTGGAGATCCCGGCCACCGACCCGTACGTCGCCCAGGTGCGGGCCTTCTCCGCTGCGGTGCGCGGCGCCGCCTGGGTCGGGGCGACCCTGGCCGACGGGGTACGGGTGGCCGAGCTGACCGAGGCCGCCCGGAGCTTTCGGGCCTGTCCCGCGGGCTGACCGGACGCTCGTCGCCGTCGTCGCGGTCGGCCGGCGACCCGGGGTCAGCGCAGCGCCCAGGTCACGACCCGCCCGCCGCGGGCGCGGAGGGCGCCGACGGACCGCACCGTCCGGCGGCCGCGGCCGCGGCCAGCACACCGGCCGCGAGCCGGTGGAGCACCTCGTCGGTGAGCCGGGCCACCGGTCCGGACAGACCGAGGCTCGCCACCACGGTGCCGTCCGCGTCGCGCACCGGTGCCGCCACGCAGCGCAGGCCGGTCTCGTACTCCTCGTCGTCGACCGCGTACCCGCGGCGCCGCACCGCGTCCAGCTCGCGGCACAGGCGGTCCAGGCAGGTGATGCTCCTCGGGGTCCGTCCGGTGAGCGCCCGGGACCCGAAGCGGGCGCGGACGCACTCGTCGTCCAGACCCGACAGCAGCGCCTTCCCCAGGGCCGTGCAGTGGGCGGGGAAGCGCGCGCGTTCGACGGTGTGGGCGCGCACCGTGTGCCAGCCGTCGACCACCACCGTGGTGACCACGTCGGTCCCGTCGAGCACCGCGACCTGGCCGGTCTCCCCGGTCTCGGCCACCAGGCGCCGCAGCGGCTCCCGGGCGCGCCGCACGGCCTCGTCCGGCTCGCCCGCCAGGCGCGCCAGCCGCGCCAGCTGGGGACCGAGCCGGTACCGTCCCGGGGACCCCGCGCGGCTGAGGAACCCGAGGTCGCACAGGGTCGCCGCGAGCCGCGAGGCGTTGCTGCGGTGGATCCCGAGCCGCCGGGCGATCTCGGAGACCGTCACGGTCTGCCCGACGTTCTCGAACATCTGCAGGATCGCCAGGCCGCGCATGAGCGAGCTGACCCGGTTCGTCCGCCCCATGCCCGTCTGGCCCTGCATGGGCGTTCACGATACTTCGCCGCCATCCGGTTCCGCCATCGGCGTGACCAGAAAGGACGGTCCGGTGTGCTCCGAGGCCCGCTCAGCGGCCCGCTCAGGCGTGGCCGGCCGGCGTGGCCGCTCCCGGCTCTCCCGCGGCCTGCGCGGCCAGGGGCGGCAGTGGACAGTGCAGCAGGGCGCAGACCGTCCGCAGCAGCTCCATCTCCGCGACCGTCACCTGCTGGTCGTGGGAGATGACGGCGACCATCGCCTCCACCAGGCGCTGCTTGTCGGCCGGCCTGAGGCCGTCCAGCAGCGGCCACCCGGGCTCCAGGGCCCGCACCCCGTCCGGTGGCGGCTGGAACGCGACCTCCCGGTTGGGGAACAGCCGCGCCGTACCGGCGCGGAACGCGGCGGCCGCAGCCGCGGGGTCCGAGTGGCCAACCTGCGCCAGGACCGCCAGCAGGGTGACGGCCGCGGGGCGGGCCTCGGCCACCGAGTGGTGGCGTCGACCCCAGGACGGCCGGTGGTACGCCGCCTCGTAGAGCTCCTCGTACAGCAGCCGGGACAGGCAGTACTCGGAGACGCTGAGCCTGCCGTCCGCCTCGATGAGCGCGTACACCGTCTGCATGAGCGTGTCCGCCTCTGCGGCGCTGCGCTCCCGCACCGCCGGGAAGGCGATCTCGGCCAGCGGCAGCCGCAGCATGGGGTGCAGCCTCGCGACGGCGTCGGCCTCCCGCCACGCGGCGTCGGCGAGCTGCTGCCCGTGGCGGGAGGCCAGTGCGGCGTGCTGGTTGACCCGAACCTCGTGCCGATCGGACAGCAGCAGCCCGAACAGCAGCGGGACGACCGTGTCGCCGCGGTGCGCCCGCTCCCGCAGGTCGTCCGGGATCTGCCGGAGGATCGCGCTCGCCCGCTGGTAGGCGGACTCGTCCGGGGTGCCCACACGTTCGGTCACATCGGCCGGTACGGCGGCGACCGACGCCTCCGGCGCCGGCAGCGCCGCCTCGGGCCCGACCAGGCCCAGCGCCTGGTCCTCGGCCAGGCCGGAGGGTGGGGCCTCCGCCCACCGCTGGGCGAGCCGTTCGAGCTCGGCCGGGTCGAAGCTCGGGTCCAGGGCCTGGATCCGCTTGACCAGCGGGGGATGGGTGGCGAACAGGCCGGAGAACCCCTTGCCGGAGCCGAACAGCATGTGGCTGACGTCCTCGGCCTTGGCGCTGCGCAGGTTCGACCCGTCCGGCAGCCCACCGATCTTCTTCAGCGCCCCGGTCAGGCCCGCGGTCTGGCGGGTGAACTGCACCGCCGACGCGTCGGCCAGGTACTCCCGCTGCCGGGACACGGCCGCCTTGATGATCCGCCCCACGAACACCCCGACGGACCCGGTCACGAGCAGCGCCAGCGCCACCAGGATGATCGGTGCGGCGTTGCGGTTGCGGCTGCCCCGGCCGCTAACGTACAGCAGCGTACGTCCGGTGATGGCCAGCACGAGGATGCCGAACAGCAGGCCCATGAGCCGGATGTTCAGGCGCATGTCGCCGTTGACGATGTGGCTGAACTCGTGGGCGATCACGCCCTGCAGCTCGTCGCGGTTGAGCCGGTCCAGCGCCCCGCGGGTGACCGCGATCGCGGCGTCGGAGGGCGACCAGCCCGCGGCGAAGGCGTTGATGGACGGTTCGTTCTCCAGGACGTAGAGCTCCGGCACGGGAGTGCCGGAGGCGATCGCCACCTCCTCGACGACGTTGCGCAACCGCCGCAGCTGCGGGTCGGTGGTGTCCGGCGGCACCGGCGTGCCGCCCAGGGACCGTGCCACCGCACCGCCTCCGCCGGCTCGCAGGCTCAGCGAGCGGAACAGCGACGCCAGCCCGATCACCGCCAGCACGATGGCGCTGACGACGACCACAATGGCCAGCAGCTGCTCGGGGGGCTGGCCGAACCCGCCGGTGACGATCACCACCGCCAGGTCGACGGTGAGGACGATGCCGACGACGGCGAGCGCGAACAGCAGGACCAGACGGCCGGACAGCCGCTTGACCTGGCGCTGGCGTTCGAAGAAGTTCATGACCCGTGGACGTTCACGCAGCTCGGTGACACGGCGACAGCTCTGTCAGTCGACGGTGTCAGAAGGAGACCCGCGGCGCCTCCCGCTCGCCGGGTTCCTCGATCTCGAACAAGGCGGCGGGCTGGAACCCGAACATGTTGGCGATGAGGTTGCCGGGGAACGACTCGCGCTTGTTGTTGTAGTGCATCACCGAGTCGTTGTAGTGCTGCCGGGCGAAGGCGAC
This sequence comes from Micromonosporaceae bacterium, assembly GCA_047459215.1. Lineage (GTDB taxonomy): Bacteria > Actinomycetota > Actinomycetes > Mycobacteriales > Micromonosporaceae > Natronosporangium. The sequence continues at coordinate 40,165 of VSBZ01000013.1, forward strand.
CTTGTTCTCGGTCGAGGTGAGCTCCTCGGTCAGCTGCATCATGTTCTGGTTGGCCTTCAGGTCGGGGTACGCCTCGGCGAGCGCGAACAGCCGGCCCAGGGCACTGGTGAGCATGTTCTCGGCGCCGGCCAGCTGCTGCATCGCGTTCGGGTCCCCGGGGTTGGCGGCGGCCACGGTCTGCGCGTTGACCGCACCCGACCGGGCGGCGATCACCGCCTCCAGGGCCTCCCGCTCGTGGCGCATGTACGCCTTGGCGGTCTCCACCAGGTTGGGGATCAGGTCGTGACGACGCTTGAGCTGGACGTCGATCTGCGCGAACGCGTTCTTGTAGGCGTTCCGCGCACGAACCAGACCGTTGTAGACAGACACCACCCAGAACACCGCGATGGCTACCAGGAGCAGGCCAACGCACCCGAGCAGCCACTCCATGTCGAACCCCCTCCCGGACCGGCCGCCAGGCCGGTGTCAGGTGTGGCAACCGGACCAGCGTACGTCAGGGGTACGAGCCTCGCAGCACCCGGTGTCCCCAGTGATCAGATTCCGGTACGTTCGGCCGGTTGTGGGCTGGCGCGTCGGCCAGGGTCGGTGACCCACCGCCCGATGCGCTCCAGCAAGTCGGGCGAGGCGGCGTTCTCGGCGTGGCCGAACCCGGCCTCTACCCACAGCTCCTTCGGCTCGCGAGCGGCGGCGTACAGGGCGTAGGCGTGGTCGACCGGGAACAGCGGGTCGGCGTCGCCGTGCACGATCAGCAGCGGCACCGGCGACAGGCGCGCGGCGGCCGCGTCCGGCGGCTCCGGCTCCGGGTGCCAGCCGCCGCGCCCGATCCGGGTGCCGCGCAGGATCCTGCCGGTCATCCGGCCCGGCCTCGTGCTGATCAGCCAGTGCAGCCGCCGCATCGCCGGGGTGCCGCGGTAGTACCAGTGCGAGGGCCCGCTGACCGCCACCACCGCGGCGACGTCCCGGTACGCCGCGGCGTGGCGCAACGCCACCGCCGCGCCCATCGAGAACCCCACGGTGGCGACGCGGTCGTATCCGAGCTCGCGTGCCCACCGCACCGCGGCCGCCAGGTCGAGGATCTCCCGGTTGCCGACGGTGGAGACCCCGCCGGAGCGGCCGTGGCCGCGGAAGTCGAAGCTGACCACCCCCGCCATGGCGGACAGGATCGCCACCGCCCGCCGGATTGCCTGCCGTATGACCGGCTCACCCGACCGTCCGACAAGGCGTTTCAGTACGCTGAGCGGGCTTGATCCCTTGGCTTCGCGCAGCTTCACGACCCGGCCCGTGAGCATCAGCCCCCAGGTCGAGGCGTTGACGAACAGGCTGTCCGGTCCGACGTTGAACGGCTCCAGACCCGAAAGGCGGAGCTGCTTGGGCACGTCCGGCACGCGGCGCGGCGGCAGCCCGGCGAGCGAGCGCAGCGGCTGCGGCGCATACTCGGCGAGGTACGACGAGCCGTGCGTCAGGTTGCCGCCGAAATGCCCGGTGATCGCCGCGAGCAGGAGCAACACGATCGACGCCGGGAAGAACAGCGGTTCGTAGCTCGACGCGAACTTACTGACACGCAGCAAAGCGACGAGCGTCGTCAGCGCCGCGAGCACGGTGCCGAACAGCCGGTGCTGCGTGCCGGACGGCCCTTCGAATCCGCCCTCGGCGAAATGCATGTAGCCGAGAAGGACGGTGACGAGCGCCGAGACGGCCGCGGCGCTCCAGAGATACGGCGACGCGGCCGCGAGACTGCGATATTTCTCCTTCCGGGCCGCCCATTCGAGGCCGACCAGCGCGACGATGATGCCGATCGGAACGTGCAGGACGACTACGTGAAAACGGCCCAGGAAATAGATGAACTCCATATCGCGCCTCCCCCACGCCGCCGCCGGCCGCCGCGGCGCGAGACACGGCGGCTCGACGAAAACGGCCCCGAAAGTCGCGACAATGTAGTTCGGGCCCCAAGACAAATCAAATCGGTACGAAGG
>VSBZ01000152.1:0-8502 GCA_047459215.1 Micromonosporaceae bacterium
CTGCTGGGCTTCGCCGCGGTGGCCCTGTTCGTCGGCATGTTCCTGATCCTCAACACGTTCTCGATCCTCGTGGCACAGCGGCAGCGGGAGCTGGCCCTGACCCGGGCGCTGGGCGCCAGCCGCCGCCAGGTGCTCACCGCGGTCCTGCTGGAGGCTGCCGTGACCGGGCTGGTCGCCGGGGCGCTCGGCGTCCTGGCCGGCATCGGCGTGGCCGCCGCACTGGCGGCGGTCGCCGCCCGGTACGCCGCCCTGCCCATGGCCGGCCTGGCCGTCACCGTGCCGGCGATGCTCGCCTGCCTGCTCGTGGGCGTGGCCGTCACCATGCTCGCCGCCCTGCCACCGGCCCTGCGTGCCTCCCGGGTGCCGCCGGTGGCCGCGATGCGCGAGGCCGCCGCGGTCGACCGGCCGCTGACGCGGCTGACCGTGACCGGCGTCGCCGTGCTGGCCGCCGGCGTGGCCGCGCTGGCCGCGGGCCTGGCCGGGTCGGCGCTGAGGCTGGTGCTCGCCGGCGTGCTGGCGTGCCTGCTCGCCACCGCCCTGCTGGCGCCGGCGGTGGCACGGCCGGCCGTCGCCGTGCTGGGCCGGTTGCTCTCCTGGTCGGTGCCGGGCCGCCTCGGCCGGCTCAACGCCGCCCGCAACCCGCGGCGCACCGCCGTCACCGCCTCCGCGCTGATGGTCGGTGTGGCGCTGGTGACCGGCGCCAGCGTGGTGGTCCGCTCGTTCCAGGACTCGGTCACCGACCTGCTGGGCAGCAGCCTGCACGCGGAGCTGGTCGTCACCGGCGAGGTGTCCGGCGAGCGGCCGCCCAGTTTCGACGCCGACGTGCTGCACGCCGCGGCGGCGCTCGACGGCGTGCGCGCCGCCGTCGGCCTGTACCTGGACCCGGCCGTGGTCGACGGCGAGACCACGTTCATCGTCGCCGCCACCGACCTGGCGGCGCTGGCGGACGTCTTCGGCGCCGAGCCGCTTTCCGGCGACCTGTCCGCGCCGGCACCCGACGCCCTGCTCGTCAGCGAGCAGGCCGCCGACGACCGGGGTCTGGAGCCGGGCGATGCGGTCACGGTGCAGCTGGGCCGCGGCGACCCGCACCGGCTCACCGTCGTGGCCGTCTACCCCGACGGGACCCTGCCCGGCCGCTACCTGGCCGGCCCGCGGGTGACCGCCGACCTGACCGTCCCCGACCCGTACCTCGGGTTCGTCCGGCTGGAACCGGGGGCGGCGGCGGAACCGGTCCGCGCCCAGCTGTCCAGGTGGCTGGCCGACAACCCGGAGGTGTCGGTCACCGACCGCAGCAGCTTCATCGCCCAGCAGGCCAGGCAGCTGGACTCGCTGCTGACCATGGTCCGGGCGCTGCTGGGGCTGGCGATCCTCGTCGCCGTGCTCGGCATCGTCAACACCCTGGCGCTGTCGGTGGTCGAACGCACCCGCGAGCTGGGCCTGCTGCGTGCGGTGGGACTCGGCCGCTCGGCCACCATGCGCATGGTCACCGTCGAGGCGGTGCTGCTGGCCCTGTTCGGCGCCCTGCTGGGGATCGTCAGCGGCACCGGGCTGGGCGCGGCCGTGGTGCGGGCCATGGCGGACCAGGGCATCCGGACGCTGACGCTGCCCTGGGCGGACCTGGGCGCGTACCTGCTGCTGGCCGCCGTCGCGGGGGTGGCGGCGGCGGTGGTGCCGGCGGTGCGCGCGGCCCGCATGGACGTGCTCGGCGCGGTCGCCTACGAGTAGGTCCACGGTCGCCTGCGGGGTAGGGCTCGGCACGGTCGCCCGCGGGTAGGGCCGGTGGGCAGCGCCACGCACGGGGGTGGCGCTGCCCACCGGCCCACCCGGCTCCGGCAGACTGGACGGCCATGGAGGGCCTGGCCGGAGTGCTGTTTGACATGGACGGCACCCTGCTGGACAGCGAACCGCTGTGGGACCGGGCGCTGGGCGCGCTGGCCACCCGGTACGGCCGCGTGCTGTCCGACCGGGCCCGGCAGGCGATGGTGGGCCGGTCGACCCGCGAGACGATGGCGCTGTTCTACCGCGACCTGGGCGTGCGCGACCCCGACCCGCACGCGGACAGCGCGTTCCTCGCCGACCAGATGGCGCGGCTGTACGCCACCGAGCTGACCTGGCGGCCCGGCGCCGCCGAGCTGGTCGCCGAGGTCCGCGCCGCCGGCCTGCCGGCCGCGCTGGTCACCACCACCGGCCGCCGGCTGGTGGAGGTGGCCCTGGACACGCTGCTCGGCCGGAGCGCCTTCGACGTGGTGGTGTGCGGCGACGACGTCACCCGGCCCAAGCCGCACCCCGAGCCGTACCTGACCGCGGCCGCCCGGCTCGGCGTGCCCCCCGCCGCGTGCGTGGCCATCGAGGACTCCCCGGCCGGCGTCCAGAGCGCCCGCGCCGCCGGCGCGGTCGTGCTCGCCGTGGCCGGACCGGTGCCGCTGCCGGTCATGCAGGGCGTCCACCACGTACCCACGCTGACCGGGGTGGATCTGTCCTATCTGTCCAAACTGTGGGACGCCCGGGGGCGGTGACCCGACGTCACCCGGGCGGGGCGGGCCGCCGCCCGTCCGCGGCACCGCCGGTCAGCGTGGCGAGCAGGCGGTCGGCCCTCGCCTCGGCCCGCGCGGCACGGTCCTCCTGGGCGGCCAGTGCCCGTGCCAGCCGCTCCACCTCCGCGGCCAACCGGGCGTTGTCGGCCCGCATGCGTTCACACGCCTCGTCGGCGTCCCGCCACCGCTGCTCGGCTTGGGCCGCGCGGCGCTCCGCCTCCGCCACCCGGCGTTCGGCGTCGTCGGCCCGGTGACGCGCCCGGTCGCGCTCGGCGGTCCGCTGCGCGAGCTCGCCCTGCAGCGTCTCGACGAGCTGCCGGGCCTGCAGGAGGGCGTCCTGTGCGGTCCGCGCCCGGTCGGCGGCCGTGGCCGCCTCCACGCGGGCGGCCTCCGCACAGGCCCGCTGGTCGGCCAGCTCGTCCCGTACGGCCCGCAGCTGCGACTCCAGCTCGGCGGCGCGCTGCTCGGCGGCGCGGCGACGCTCGGCCTCGGCGGTGAGCGCCTGCGCGGCGGCGGCCGCGGACGCCTCCGCCCGTCCCCGGGCGTGGTCGGCCTCGGCGACCTGCCGCCAGGCCCGGTCGACCTGCTCCCGGGCCTCGCGTACCGCCCGCTCGGCCTCCAGCCTGGCCGCTTCGGCGCGCCGCTCGGCCTGACCGGCCCGTTGCCCGGCCTCGGCGGCGTCGGCGCGCGCCCGGTCCCGCGCGGCCTCGGCGGCGGTGCGCGCGCGCTGCGCCTGGGCCGTGGCCTCCTGCGCGGCGCGCAGCTGTGCGCTGGCCTCCCGCGCCTGGCGCTCCGCCTCGGACATGCGGCGCAGCGCCCCCTCCTGCACCCGCTTGACGGCCTCGACCAGCTCGGCCAGCTGGCGCGCCAGCGGGGAGGCGACGCTGACCAGCCGCTCGCCGGCGGCGCGGAAGGTCTCCAGTGGCACCTCCAGGCCGGCGGCCCGCTCGGCGGCCCGCTCGGCCGCGGCCATCTGCTTGCAGGTCTTCCCGTCCGCCCAGCGCCGGTCCTGGCAGTACTCCGGTGGCCGGCCCCTGCCGTCGTAGGCCAGCGGCCGTCCACACCGGCTGTACCCGCACGTGCGTACCTGCCGGACGTCCGATCCGGATGGGTCCCGCCCGCCGGTCGGCTCCGGCGCGTCCGCCTCCGACCCGGCCGGGTGCGACGTGCCCGCCTGCGAGCCGGTCCGGTGCGACGCGCCCTCCGGCCGCGCCGTGTCCGATGTCGACCGTTCCCGTTCCCTTGACGCCTGCTCGTCGGCGTGCTCCCGCGTCACCGTCACGGCGGCACAGTATCACAAGAGCAAAAATCGAAAGCGTTACGGTGATTCCGATAACGTAACCTGTGATACAGGATAATGACCGTTATCCTGTATCACTGTCCAGCTGCACCGGTCCCCGGCTCCGCCGTGACCGAGCGGGCGCCGTCGACGGGCGACCAAGGCGACCGCGAGGAACGGGGCGGCGGCGGAAGAAGGCGACCGGCGAGCGGCCGCCCAGCGACGAGAAGCGACCGGTGGACCAAGCGACGGGTGAAGGAGGTGGGCGTGGACCTGTACCCGACGGCCGCGTATCCGACTGAGTCACCGACCGTCCCGGAGCCGCCACCGCCCGCCTCACCCACCAGCCGTCACACGGGCGCGCCACCCACCGACCGACACACCGGCACGGTGCCCGCCCTGCCCGTCGCGGTTCCGGCCGTGCCGACCGCCGACCCCACCGTCCGGTACGGCGTGGCGGACCTGACCGCCACCTGGCTGGCCCGGTTCGCCCCCCACACCCGCGCCGCCTACCTGCGCGACCTAGCGCACTTCCTGACCTGGTGCCGGTCCCAGCGGCTCGACCCGCTCGCCGCCCGGCCCGCCGACCTCGACCGCTACCGGGTCGCGCTCGAGCGGCCCACCCCGCCACGCCGACCCCTGAGCCCGGCTGCCGTGCACCGACGACTGTCCGCACTGTCCAGCTGGTACCGGTACCTGGTGGCCAACAGCGACGGCGCGGTGGCGACCAACCCCGTGCTCGGCGCCCGCCGGCCCCGGGTGGACCGCGACGCCTCGACCACCGTCGGGCTCACCGCCGCGGAGGTCCGCCAGCTGCTGCGGTGCGCCGACGCCGAGGCGGCCGCCCGGGCACGGGAGGCGGCGCGGCGCCCCGACCCGTGGCACGCCGCCCGTCACCTGGCGGCGCTGCGCGACCGGGCCCTGCTGCGGCTGCTCGCCGACCTCGGTCTGCGCATCGGCGAGGCGCTGGCCCTGGACGTGACATCGCTGACCCACAACCGCGGCCGGCGCACGCTGCGCTACACCGGCAAGGGCGGCCGGCTGCGGGAGCGGCCGCTGCCCCCGCACACCCTGGAGGGCCTCGACGACTACCTGGCCGCCCGGGCCGCGTACGCCGGGGTGGAGGTCGACCGGCTCACCGGACCGCTGCTGGCCACCACCGCCCGCGACGGCGGCGCCGGCCGGCTGACCGAGCCGGCGGCGTTGCGGCTCATCCGCCGCCTGGCGCGCCGGGCCGGGCTGCCGTCGGCCGACCGCCTGTCCCCCCACTCGCTGCGCCACGCGTTCGCCACCAACGCCCGCGAGCTGGGCGTGCCCCTGGAGGACGTGCAGGACGCCATGGGACACGCCGACACGCGTACCACCCGCCGCTACGACCGCGCCCGGCACGCGCTGCACCGCGACCCGGCGCTGAAGCTGGGCGACCTGTACGCCACGGTGTCGGCCGGCGGTGGTACCACCACGGGATGAGGACGATCCCGGTGGCCGAGCGGCGGGCGCGGCGGGGACGGCGACACCGGGCTGGCGACGCCACCGCCGCCGCGCTCGCCGAGGACGAGCCCCGGCTGAGCAGCCGCGTGGTGGTGGCGCCGGGCAAGCGTACGGGACCCGGCTGAACATCACCACGTGGGTGCTGTCCCTGCTCGCCGCCGAGGGCCGGATCGTCCGAGGCCGACCGGTCGGCACCTGGACCAGCAGCCGGTGCGCTGGTCGCTCATGGACGCCTGGGTGCCCGGCGGACTGCCGAACCTGCCGGCCGAGGCGGCCGTCGCCCAGCTGGTGCGGGCCTGGCTGGCGGCGTACCGCCCGGGCACGCTCATGACCTGCGGTGGTGGACCGGCCTGGCCGCGGCCGACGTCCGGCGGGCGCTCGCCAGCGTCGGTGCGGTCGACCTCGACGGCGAGCCGGGGTTCGCGCTGCCCACGGACGAGGACCCGGTGCCGGCGCCCGAGCCGCAGGTGGCGCTGCTGCCCGCGCTCGACCCCACCGTCGTGGGCTGGTACCACCGACGGTGGTATCTGGGCGACCATGGTCCGCTTCTGTTCGACGCCAACGGCAACGCCGGCCCGACCGTGGTGCGCGGCCGGGTCGTCGGCGGGTGGGCGCAGGCCGCCGACCGCGAGGTCCGCTACCTGCTGCTGGAGGACATCGGTTCGCACACGACCGCGGCGGTCGAGGCGGCCGCCGCGCCGTTGACCGGGTGGCTCGGACCGGTCCGGCTCGCTCCCCGCACCCGGCGCCGCTCCCCCGTGGAGGAGCAGCTGCTGGCCTGAGCCGCGGCGGCGCGCGGGACCGAGCCGGCCGGCGGGAGCCGGAGCCCCGGGCACGGTACGAGTGTCCTCACCAGATCGTGGTCGTGCGGGCCGCCACCACGTCGGGTGCGGGAAGCTCCAGCGGGACGACCGACGGTGCGATGTCCCGGGACCGCCACGCCACGGCGATCCGGAGGTCGGCCGTCGGCGGGTACGGGTAGAGGAGGTAGCGAGCGGTGTCGATCGTGCCGTCGCTGGTGCCACGGCCCGGCCGGACGTCGGCGAGGTGCCAGCGGAGCGGGCCCGCACGCCACGGCCGCAGCGCCGGCGCCAGGACCGGGTCGACCGTCATGGTCCCGAAGCCGACCTCCACCTCCCGCAGCAGCGTCTGACCCGGCACGTAGTCGCCGTAGGAGAACCAGCCGCCGTCACGCTCCTCCACCCGCGGCGGGTCGCCGGTCACCGATCCGCCCCTGGCGTACGCGTCGAGCTCCACGAGCGCCGCCTGCGGGTACGCCACGAGCGTGCGCAACACGACCGCCGCGGTGGCCGAGCGGACCAGCAGGCGCTGGCCGTCGACCACCAGGCCGAGCCAGCCGTCGATGTCGAGCCGCCGCACCGCGGCCTCACTTGGCGGCGAAGTAGACGGCCTCCGGATGGTGGACGACGATGGCGTCGGTGGCCTGCTCCGGCATCAGCTGGTACCCCTCCGACAGCTGCACCCCGATCCGCTCGGCGGCCAGCAGCTCGACCACCTTCGCCCGGTCCTCCAGCTCCGGGCACGCCGGGTAGCCGAAGGAGTACCGGCAGCCGCGGTACTCGGTGCGCAGGATGCCCGCCAGGTCCGGGTCGGCGTCGGCCACCGTGCCCCCCGAGGGCAGCACCAGCTCCTGGCGGATGCGGCGGTGCCAGTACTCGGCCAGCGCCTCCGTGAGCTGCACCGACAACCCGTGCACCTCCAGGTAGTCCCGGTAGGCGTCCTGGGCGAACAGCTTGGCCGTGTACTCGCTGATCGTCTGGCCGACGGTGACCAGCTGGAGGGCGACCACGTCCAGCTCCCCGGACTCCCGCGGCCGGAAGAAGTCCGCCAGGCACAGCCGCCGTTCCACCCGCTGGCGGGGGAACCGGAACCGGGCGCGTTCGGTGCGCCCCTGCTCGTCCAGGACCACCAGGTCGTTGCCCTCGGAGTAGCACGGGAAGTACCCGTACACCACCGCGGCCTCGAGCACCTGGTCGGCGCGCAGCCGGTCCAGCCAGGCGCGCAGCCGCGGCCGGCCCTCGGTTTCCACCAGCTCCTCGTACGACGGTCCCTTCCCGCCCCGGCTGCTGCGCAGTCCCCACTGGCCGAGGAACAGGGCCCGCTCGTCCAGCATCGCCGCGTACTCGGCCAGCGGGATGCCCTTGACCACCCGGGTGCCGAAGAACGGCGGCTCCGGGATCTCGACGTCGGTGGCCACGTCGGAGCGCACCGAGTCGTCGTGCAGGTCCGGCAGCGACTGCTGCACCCGCGCACGATGGCGGGCACGCCGCTCCCGCCGCGCGGCAAGCGCCGCCTCCCGCTGCGCGTCGACCACCGGCGCCTCGCCCCGCCGGGCGGCCATGATGCGGTCCATCAGCGCCAGCCCTTCGAAGGCGTCCCGGGCGTAGTGCACCTCCCCCGGGTAGATGGCCCGCAGGTCGTCCTCGACGTAGGCGCGGGTCAGGGCCGCGCCGCCCAGGAGCACCGGCCACCGGTCGGCCACCCCGCGGGCCGCCATCTCCAGCAAGTTCTCCTTCATGACCACGGTGGACTTGACCAGCAGGCCGGACATGCCGATGGCGTCCGCGTTCGACTCCTCGGCGGCCTCCAGGATCGCCGAGATCGGCTGCTTGATGCCGAGGTTGATCACCTCGTAGCCGTTGTTGGACAGGATGATGTCCACCAGGTTCTTGCCGATGTCGTGCACGTCGCCCTTGACCGTGGCCAGCACGATGCGTCCCTTGCCGCTGGTCTCGGACTTCTCCATGTGCGGCTCGAGGTACGCCACCGCGGCCTTCATCACCTCGGCGGACTGCAGCACGAACGGCAGCTGCATCTGACCGGAGCCGAACAGCTCCCCGACGGTCCGCATGCCCGCCAGCAGGATCTCGTTGATGATGTCCAGGGCCGAGCGGGTGCGCAGCGCCTCGTCCAGGTCGGCCTCCAGGCCGTCGCGCTCCCCGTCGACGATGCGCCGCTCCAGCCGCTGCTCCAGCGGCAGCGCGGCCAGCTCCTCGGCCCGCGACGCGCGCGCCGAGGACGCGTCCATGCCCTGGAACAGCTCGATGAACCGCTGCAGCGGGTCGTAGCCGTCACGCCGACGGTCGTAGATCAGGTCCAGGGCGACCTCGCGCTGCTCGTCCGGGATCTTCGACATCGGCAGGATCTTCGAGGCGTGCACGATCGCCGACGTCAGTC
>VSBZ01000153.1:0-8442 GCA_047459215.1 Micromonosporaceae bacterium
GTGGACGATGTGGGGGTGCTCGACCGCCACTCCCTTGGGCGTCCCGGTCGACCCGGAGGTGAAGATGACGTACGCCAGCGCGTCGGATGGGACCACGACCCCCGGCGGCTGCGGGGGATGTCCGTCCAGAGTGGCGGGATCGTCGAGGAGCAGCTCACCGTCGCCGCCGCTGGCGTACGCCCGGTGGGTCACCACCAGGTCGGCACCGGCCGCCTGGCGCATGGCACGGTGCCGGGCCGGCGGGTGGTCCGGGTCGAGGGGGAGCCAGGCGCAGCCGGCCTTGAGCACGCCGAGGATCGCCACCGCCAGGTCCGTGCGGCGCTCCAGCAGCACCGCCACCGGCCGGGCGGGGTCGGCACCGGCCGCCCTCAGCGCGTGGGCCAGCCGGTTGGCGCGCGCGTCCAGCTCGGCGTAGCTGAGCGACCCGTCCGCGGCGACCACCGCCACCGCGTCCGGTCGCTCGTGCGCCCAGCGCTCGATGAGTGCGTGCAGTGGACGGTCGAGGTCGAAGTCGCGCCGGACCCCGACCGCCAGTGGGCCGGTCACCGGCTCCAGGGGAATGGCGCCGACGGGGGTGCAGGGATCGGCCAGCATGCCCGTCAGCAGGGTGAGGTACCAGCGCACGAGCCGGTGCGCGGTGGCCGGCTCGAACAGGTCGCTGCGGTAGACCAGCCGCCCCCGGTACCCGTCGCCGGCCGCGGCGAGGGCGAGGTTGAGGTCGAACTTGCTGGCGACCAGCGGGCGGTCCAGCAGCTCGGTCTCCAGCCCCGGCAGCGACGGCGGCCCGGCGTCGTCCTCCACCACGTTGAGCATCACCTGGAACAGCGGGGTGGTGGAGGTGTCCCGGTCCGGCTGCAGCCGCTCGACGACCCGCTCGAACGGCGCCCGGGCGTGCGTGAACGCCTGCAGCGCCGTCTCGCGGACCCGCCGCAGCAGCTCCCGTCCGGTCGGGTCGCCGGACAGGTCGGTACGCAGCACCAGGGTGTTGACGAAGCACCCGAGCAGCCGCTCGGTGTCCGGGTGGTGCCGGCCGGACACAGGCACCCCGACGGACACGTCCTCGGTGCCGGCGAGCCGGCCGAGCAGCGCCTGCCAGGCGGCCAGCAGCACCATGAACGGGGTGCACCCGGTCTCTGACGCGACGCCGCGCAGCCGGCGGGTCAGGTCCGCGGACAGCTCCACCGGCACCGCCGCACCGGCGTCGGTCGCCACCGGGGGTCGGGGGTGGTCGGTGGGCAGCGTCAGCACCGGGGGAGCGCCCGCCAGCCGGTCCACCCACCAGTCCACCGCCGCGTCCGCCTCGGCCTCCCGGTCGCGCCCGGCCGACCAGGCCGCGTAGTCGGCGTACTGGATGGGCGGCGGCGTCGGCGGGGTGCCGCCGGCCACGCGGGCGGCGTACCCGTCGGCCAGCTCGCTCATCGCCAGGTCCACCGCCCAGCCGTCCATGGCGATGTGGTGGAAGGTCAGGCCGAGGGCGTGGTCGCGGTCGCCGAGCCGGAACAGCACCGCCCGTACCGGCGGGTCGCGGTCGAGCCGGAACGGGCGCCGCGCCGCCTCCGCGGCGGCGTCCGCCAGCCCCTCCGGGGTGGCGTCGACGATGGACAGTGCGACCGCGTCGGGGGGCAGGACCCGCGCGGACAGCTCGCCGTCGCGCTCGGTCACGACGCTGCGCAGCACCTCGTGACGGGTGACCAGGTCGCGCAGGGATCCGGCCAGCGCCGCGGTGTCGAGGTCGCCGCGCAGTCGCAGCAGCAGCGGGATGTGGTACGCGTGGCTGTCCGGCTCCAGCTGGGCGAGGAACCACAGCCGCGCCTGCACCGACGACAGCGGTGCCGGGCGGTTGGGGTCGCGGCGGGGGATGCGGTGGGGACCGGGTGCCGACCGGTCCGCCGGCGCGGCGGGCCGGTCGGGCACCGGTGGCGCGTCGGCGAGCGCGTCGAGCGCCGCGGCCAGCCCGGCGAGCACCGGCTCGTCGAACAGCAGCCGCAGCGGCACCGGACGCCCCAGCTCGCGCCGCAGCCGCCCGACCACCCGGGTGGCCGCGAACGAGTGGCCGCCCAACGCGAAGAAGTCGTCGTCCACCCCGACCGTGTCCACGCCGAGCACCTCGCGCCAGGCCCGGGCGACCACGGCCTCGGTCGGCGTACGCGGGGCCACGACCGGCCGGTCGTCCGCGCCGCCGCCGACCGGCTGCGGCGGTGGCAGGGCCGCCCGGTCGACCTTCCCGTTGGGGGTGAGCGGCAGCGAGTCCATGACCACGACCGACGCCGGGACGAGGTAGTCGGGCAGCCGGTCGCGCAGGCGGGCGCGTACCTCAGCCGCGTCCACTCCGGACGGTGCCGCCAGCCACGCCGCCAGCCGCCGCTCGTGCCCCTCGCCGACCGGCAGCACGTACGCGTCCCGCACCCCGTCGACGGCCCGGCAGGCCGAGGCCACCTCGCCCAGCTCCACCCGGTAGCCGCGCACCTTGACCTGGTCGTCGGTCCGGCCGAGGAACTCCACCGCGCCGGTGGCCGGCCGCACCCGGACCAGGTCGCCGGTGCGGTAACACCGGCGACCCGGTCCGGCGGGCTCCGGACCGAACCGCTGCGCGGTCAGGTCGGGCCGGCCGACGTACCCCCGGGACACTCCCGGGCCCACCAGTGCCAGCTCCCCGGGCACCCCGGCCGGCAGCGGCCGGCCGGCCGGGTCGAGCACGTACGCGTCGATGCCGGGCAGCAGCCGGCCGAGGGGGACCGTCCCCCGCGCGGGCGGGTCGGGGACCTCATCGACGTCGCAGACCATCGAGAACATCGCGCACTCGGTCGGCCCGTAGTGGGTCTGCACGGTGAGGTCCGGCCGCGCCGCCCGGACCCGGTGCACCAGCTCCCACGGCACCGCCTCGCCGCCGAACACGAGCACCCGCCGCGGCAGCAGGTCGGCCAGCTCGCCGGTGTGGTGGGTGGCCAGCATGCTCAGGTGGCTCGGCACGCACTTGACCACGTCCACCCGGTGGGAGGCGAGGTAGCGGGCGTAGGCGTGCGGGTCTGTGGCCACCTCGCGGTCGACCAGGTGCAGGGTGCCGCCGGTCAGCAGCGCTCCGTAGAAGGAGGCGAGGCCGAGGTCGGCGGCGATCGTGGAGACCAGGGCGAAGGAGGCACCCGACAGCTGCGGCGTGCGCTCCAGCATGCCGGTGACGCAGTTGACGATCCCCCTGTGCTCCACCGCCACGCCCTTGGGCTCGCCGGTGGAGCCGGAGGTGAAGATGACGTGGGCGAGGTGGCCGGGGGTGACGGTCGCCGGCGGCGGTCCGTCCGGCGTCCCGGCCAGCGTGGCCGGGTCGTCCAGCAGGAGGGTGGTGCGCCGGCCCACCCGTCCGGCCAGGTCGGTGGTGGTGAGCACCACCTCCGCCCCGGCGAGGTCCAGCGTCCGCGCCACCCGGCGGGCCGGGTGGGTCACGTCCAAGGGCAGGTAACCGGCGCCGGCGGACAGCACCCCGAGGATCGCGGCGGCGAGGTCGGTGCCCGGCTCCAGGAGCACCCCGACCGGGGTGTCGGGCGCCACCTGCGCGGCGGCCAGCCGGTGGGCGATCCGGTGGGCCCGCGCCGCCAGCTGCGCGTAGGTGAGGCTGCCGTCGCGCGCCACCACCGCCACCGCGTCCGGCACCCGCCGCGCGGTGTCCCGGAACCACTCCACCAGCGAGGTCCGCAGCGGTGCGGTGCGCGCCGGCCCACGCAGCAGCGGACCGGTCACCGGCGCCAGCGGAACTGTGCTCACCGGACGGTCGAGGTCGGCGAGCATCCCCGCCAGCAGGGTCAGGTACCAGTCTCGCAGGTTGGCGGCGGTGGCGGCGTCGAACAGCTCGGTGCGGTACTCCAGCTCGCCACGCAGCCCGCCGCCCGGGCCGGCGTCGGCGAACTCGAAGGCCAGGTCGAACTTGGCGGTGCCGACCCGGGTGTAGCCGACCTCGACCGACAGCCCCGCAAAGCGCGGTGGCGGCGCCTGGTCGTACACGTTGAGCTGGACCTGGTACAGCGGGGTCACGCCGGGCGTGCGCTCGGGCCGCACCCGCTGCACGATCCGTTCGAACGGCACGTCGGCGTGGGCCAGCGCGCCCAGCACCCGGTCCCGCACCCGCCGCACGAGTTCCCGCCCGGTGGGGTCGCCGGACAGGTCGCCGCGGACGACCAGGGTGTTGAGCAGGCAGCCCACCACGTTCTCGGTGTCAGGGTGGCGCCGCCCGGTCTCCGGCATGCCGACGGTCACGTCCTCGGTGCCGGCCAGCCGCCCCAGCAGCGCCTGCAGCCCGGCCATGAGCACGATGAACGGGGTGCTGGCGGTCTCGGCGGCGGCCGCGCGGACCGCCCGCACCAGGTGGTCGGGAAGCTCGACCGGCAGCAGCCCGGACGACCAGGTCGGGTGGCGCGGCCGGGGCCGGTCGGTGGGCAGCTCGAGCACCGGCGGCACCCCGTCCAGCTGCGCGGCCCACCACTCCAGCTGCTCGGCCTCGCGCCGCTCGTCCCGCCGCCGGTGCTGCCAGGCGGCCACGTCGGCGTGCTGGCGGTGCGGCGGTGGCGGGGCCGGGCGCAGGCCGAGCCGGGCGGCGTAGAGGTCGGCCAGGTCGGCCAGCAGCACGTCCTGGGATCGCCCGTCGGTGGCGATGTGGTGGAGCGTGAGCGCGACCGCGTACCGGTCCTCGGCCTCCCGTACCACGAGGATGCGACACGGTGGCGCGGCGTCGAGGGCGAACGGCCGGCGGGCGTGCGCCGCCAGCCGCTCCTCCGGCTGCGGGTCGTCGACCACCTCCACCGGCACCTGACCGGCCGGCCGCACCCGCATCACCGGTTCCCCGCCGCTGACGTCGACCACGCTGCGCAGGGCCTCGTGCCGGGCGACGAGGTCGCGCAGGGCGGCGGTCAGCCCCTCCGGGTCGACCGGGCCGCGCAGGCGGACCACCAGCGGCAGGTGGTACGCCGGGCTGTCCGGCTCGAGCTGCCACAGGAAGAACAGCCGGCGCTGGATCGGTGTCAACGGCACGGGGACGGTGGGGTCGGCCCGGCGCGGGATGCCGGCGGCGGTGTCCGCCCGTCCGGCCGGCCCCCCGGGGCGGGCCGGCCGGACGGGCGGAGCGGCGACCGGTGTGTCCGGGGCGTTCCCGTCCGGGTGGGCCGCCCTGCGGGCGAGCAGCGCCGCCAGGCGCTGCCGGCGCGCCTCGGTCAGGTCGTCCGTCACGTTGCCGGTCACGTCGTCGGCGACGGTGCCCGTCACGTCGTCGGTCACGTCGCCCGTCCTGTTGTCGGTCACGGCGTGGCCTCCGTCGCGGCGAGGTGGTCCAGCGCGATCCGTTCCACTTCGGCCGCGAGGTCGGACAGGCGGCGGTGGTCGAACAGCACCCCGACCGGCAGCTCGCAGCCCAGCACGCTGCGGACCCGGGCCACGACCCGGGTGGCGGCGAACGAGTTGCCGCCCAGGGCGAAGAAGTCGCTGCGGCGCCCCACGTCGGCCACGCCCAGCACCTCGCGCCAGGTTTCGGCGAGGAACTTCTCCATGTCCGTGGCGGGTGGGTCGTTGTCCGGCGCCGCCTCCGCCCCCGGTGGGGGAAGGGCGTGCCGGTCCACCTTGCCGCTGGCGGTGGTGGGCAGGGTGGGCAGCCGCACCCACCGCGCGGGCACGAGGTGGTCGGGTAGCTGCCGGCGGCAGTGACGCTCCACGTCGGCCAGGTCGACGCGGTCCGGGGCGAGGTAGCCGACCAGGGAGGCGTCGGGTCCGCTGCCGTGCACGACCACCACCGCCTGGGCCACGGCCGGGTGCGCGTGCAGGACCGCCTCGATCTCGCCCAGCTCGATGCGCTGACCTCGGATCTTCACCTGGTGGTCGGCCCGGCCGACGAACTCCAGCAGGCCGTCGGCGTTCCACCGCACCAGGTCGCCGGTGCGGTAGCAGCGCGCGCCGGACTCGTACGGGTCGGGCACGAACGCGGCGGCGGTGAGGTCGGGCCGGTTGCGGTAGCCGGCGGCGACACCGGTACCACCGATCCACAGCTCGCCCACCATGCCCGGTGGGATCAGGTGACCGTAGGCGTCCATCACGTACACCCACTCGCCGGGGAGCGCCCGGCCGATGGGCACCGGGTCGGTGTCGGCGGTGATCCGGTGCACGGTGGACAGCGTGGTGGTCTCGGTCGGGCCGTAGACGTTCCACAGCTCGCCGACGAGGGGCAGCACGTCGCGGACCAGGGCCCCGTTCACGGCCTCGCCGCCACACCAGACCCGCAGCCGCCGGTCACCGGTCCACCCGGCCGCCAGGAGCATCCGCACCACGGTGGGGGGCAGGAAGGCGACGGTGGGTCGCGCCTGCGCCATCCGGCGGGCCAGCGCGTGGGCGTCCAACGTCCGATCCCGTTCGGCCACGACACACCGTGCGCCGGCCGCCAGCGGCGACCAGATCTCGATGCCGACGGCGTCGAAGGTCAACGGTGCCAGCGCGAGCACCCGGTCGTCGGCGCGCATCCCCGGGGTGGAGCGCAGGGCGGTGGTGTGGTCGGCCAGGCTGCGGTGGCGGACCTCGACGCCCTTGGGCCGGCCGGTGGAGCCGGAGGTGTAGAGCACGTACGCGAGGTCGTCGGCGGACGGTGGAGGGGGCAGCGGGCCGGGCGGGTCGGGCAGGCGGTCCAGGTCCACGACCCGCACGCGTGGAATGCCCGCAGCGGCCGGCAGCGCGTCGCCCCGGGAGACGACCAGGTCCACGCCGCCGTCCTCGGCCAGCCACGCCAGCCGCTCGGCCGGGTACTCGGGGTCGAGCGGGACGTACCCGGCGCCGCTGCGCAGCACCCCCAGCAGTGCCGCGGGGAGCAACCGGTCGCGGGGGACGCACACCCCTACCCGGTCGCCGGCCGACACGCCCGCGGCCACCAGCGCGGCGGCCAGCCGCCGCGACCATCCGACGAGCTCCGCATAGGACAGCCGGCCGTCGCGGCCCTCCACGGCGACCGCGTCGGGGCTGGCGGCCGCGCGGGCCTCGATCGCCTCGACCACCGTGGCGGGCCGTTCCGCCGGCAGCCGCCCGCCCCGCCCCTGCCGCCGCAGCCGCTGGCGGTCCTCCGGGTCCAGCATCTCCAGTCGGGACACGGGCTCGTCGGGCTCGGCGGTCATCCCGTCCAGGACCCGGACCCACAGGTCGAGCAGGCTCTCGGCCTCCCAGCGGCGGTACAGGCCCGTGTCGTACTCGGCCTGCAGCTCCCAGGCCCAGCCGCCGGCCGGCGTGACGACCTGGTTGACGAAGAAGGCGACGTCGGACGTCGCCATCCCGGTCTCCACCTCGCCGAGGAACTCGACCCGTGCCGGCCCCACCTGGGCCGCCACCGGCATGCCCTCCGGGTGCATGCTCAGGAACACCGGGCACACGGCGGCCCCGGGGGGCCGGTCGAAGCCGGCGCAGGCGGCCAGCTCCGCGGCGGTCAGGTCCTGGTGGGCGAGGGCCTCGACGGCGGCGGACGCCGCTCGCGCGGCCAGGTCGCGGCCGGTGACGTCCGCGGTGACCTGCACCGGAACCGGCAGCACGCGCACCAGTGGACCGATCACCCGGTCGAGGCCCGGGCGGTCCCTCAGCGCCGCGGCCGTACCGATCACCACCGTGGACCCGCCCGTGAGGCGGTGCAACAGGACCGCCAGCCCGGCGGCGTAGACGGCGAACCGGGAGACCCGGCAGTCGCGCGCCAGCGCGTCCAGGGCCTCCGCCAGGCGGGGGTCGAGCCGCCGTCTCACCCGCTCGCCGCGCGCCGACCGACGGTCGGCGCGCCGGCCGGTCAGCTCGCGGGGCGGGTCGACCTCGCGCAGCCGCTCCCGCCAGAACCGGCGCAGCGCGGTGGTGGTGGTGGGATCGTCGGCGAGCGCCCGCTCGTACCGGGCCACGTCGCCGACCTGGAGCGGCGGCTCGGGCACCGGGTCGCCCGTTAGCGCGGTGGCCAGCTCGGAGACGACGAGGCCGATGGACCAGCCGTCGAAGGCGGCGTGGTCGACCGCGACCACCAGCTCGGCGGTGTCCGGTCCGGTGTGGATCAGACCGGCGCGCAGCAGCGGGACGTCGGCGGCCAGGTCGAAGACCGTCGACGCGACCTCCGCCGCGACCCGGGCGGCCTGCCGGTCCCGGTCGTCGCCGGTCACCCCGGTGAGGTCGTGGTCGGTGAGCGGGACCGGGGCCGGCGGGTGGACGACCGCGACCGGTCCGCCCTCCCACTCCTCGAAGGTGGTGCGCAGCACGTGGTGGCGGCGCACCAGGTCGTCCAGGGCCGCCTGGACCCGGGTGCGGTCGGTGACGCCGCGCAGGCGCAGCCGGAAGCCGACGGTCGTGGAGGCGTCCGGATGGATGCGGCGGGCGAGCCAGAACTCGCGTTGCAGGTCGCACACGGGTCCGACCCGGCGGTCGCCCTGGCGGCGCGGCCCCGCCGCGGGTGCGTCCCACCGG
>VSBZ01000154.1:0-8438 GCA_047459215.1 Micromonosporaceae bacterium
GGTCGGCGGGCCGGACGGCCCGACCGGCGGGGTGGGCGGCCCGGACGACGGGGCGGGCGAGAGGGGCACGCGGCCACGGGGCGATCCACCCGTGGCACCGCCGCCGGGCGGGGAGTCCGGGGGTGCGCTGGCCGGGCGCAGGCCCAGCCGCTGCCGCACCGCGCCCAGCCGTGACCGCAGGCCGGTCAGCCGCCCGGCACGGGAGGCGCCCGCCTCGTCCGGCGGATCGGGCTCCCTGGTGCCGCCGGCCCGCGGGCCGGCGCGTCGCTCCGCGTCCTCCGGCGCCAGGGGGCGGCCGGGCGACCGTACCGCCGGCGGCGGCTCCACCGGGCGCGACGCCGCCGGCGTCCGCTGCGGCACCGGGGGCGGTCCTCCGTCACCGGCCGGGGCGACCGGGCGGACGGGTGGGCGACGCGGCTCGCCGCCCGGCCCTCCCGGCCCGATGGCGGCACGCTCCTCCTTGGCGCTGCGCAGGTCCGCGAGCCACCCGAAGTCGTCCTCGTCCGGCTGCTCCTGCCGGCGGGTCCGCCGGAACCGGCCGCGACCGGCTCCCTCGCCGTCGTCGCCGCGGCTCACCGCGCCTCCTCTCCCGCTGCCGCCGACTCACCCCGGACCAGCCGCCGCAGCCTCGGCAACCGGGCGGCGATCTCCTGTTCGGCCCCGCGGGTCGTCGGATGGTAGTAGTCGACACCGACCAGGTCGTCCGGTGGGTACTGGGCCGCCACCACGCCGGCGGGGTGATCGTGAGGGTACACGTACCCGGTGCCGTGGCCGAGCCGGCGCGCCCCCGGATAGTGGGAGTCCCGGAGGTGCGGCGGCACCGGGCCGCCGCGGCCGGCCCGCACGTCCGCGATGGCGGCGGCGATGGCGGTCGTCGCCGAGTTGGACTTCGGTGCGGTGGCGAGGTGGATGACCGCGTGTGCGAGGTTGAGCTGTGCCTCGGGCATGCCCACCTGCTCGACCGCGCGGGCGGCGGCCACGGCGACCTGCAGCGCGGTCGGGTCGGCCAGGCCCACGTCCTCGCTGGCGAAGATGATCAGCCGGCGGGCGATGAACCGCGGGTCCTCCCCCGCGACGATCATCCGCGCCAGGTAGTGCAGGGCGGCGTCCACGTCCGACCCGCGCATGCTCTTGATGAGCGCGCTGGCGACGTCGTAGTGGGCGTCGCCGTCGCGGTCGTACCGCACCGCCGCCACGTCCACCGCCCGCTCGGCGATCTTCAGGTCGATCCGGTTCGTGCCCGCGGCCACCGCCGCCTCGGCCGCCGCCTCCAGCGCGGTGAGCGCCTTGCGGGCGTCCCCGGCGGCGAGCCGGACCAGGTGGTCGGCGGCGTCGTCGTCCAGCTCCACCCTGCCGCCCAGCCCGCGGGGGTCCCGCAGGGCGCGCCTGACCAGGAGGTGGAGGTGGTCGTCCCCCAGCGGGTGCAGGGTGAGCAGGACGCACCGGGACAGCAGCGGCGAGATCACCGAGAAGTACGGGTTCTCCGTCGTGGCCGCCAGCAGGGTGATCGTGCGGTCCTCGACCGCGGAGAGCAGCGAGTCCTGCTGGGTACGGCTGAAGCGGTGCACCTCGTCGATGAACAGCACCGTCGGCGGACCGCCGGACCGGCGGCGCGTGCGCGCGGCGTCGATGACCGACCGGACCTCCTTGACGCCGGCGTTGAGCGCGGACAGCGCCACGAACACCCGGTCGGAGGCGCGGGCCACGAGGTGGGCGATGGTGGTCTTGCCGCTGCCGGCCGGGCCCCACAGGATGACCGACGGCGGGTTGGCACCGCTCACGAGCTGCCGTAGCGGAGCGCCGGGGGCCAGCAGATGGTCCTGTCCGACCAGCTCGTCCAGGTCGGTCGGACGCATCCGCACCGCCAGCGGGGCGTCGGCCGCCGGGGGTTCGAACCCGCCGACCGGGCCGGTGGCTCCGGGCGTGGCGAAGAGCGCCTCGTGCTCCATCGACCCGACGATATCGGGTCGGCGACGGCCGCCGCGGGCGCCGGGGACGTGGCGGCGGCGACCCGACGGCCGGCAGCCCGACCCACGACCGCTCGCGGGCGGCCGGAGCCGGTCAGGTGGCTGACCGGTCGCGCGCGTCGTCGCTCTGCCGCTGCCGGACGACGCGCTGCCGCCGGGCGGTCCGCTGCTCCAGCCGGCCGGTGTCCCGCTGCTGCCTGGGGATCCGGCGCTCCTGCCGGGCGTTCCCCGGCTCCCGCCCGGTGACCGCCTGCTCCTGCCCGGCGCTGTCCCGCTCCTGCCCGGCGATCTCCTGCTCCCGCCCGGCGATCTCCCGCTCCTGCCGGGCGATCTCCCGCTCCTGCCGGGCGATCTCCCGCTCCTGCCGGGCGATGTCGCCGACCAGCTGCTCGATCCTCGCGTCGATGCGCCCGACCCCGTCGTGCAGGAAGCCGAGCTCCTCGTCGATCAGGTCGAACCGCCGGTCGATCTGGGCGAACCGCTCATCGATCTGCGCGAAGCGCTCGTCGACCCGGGCAAACCGCTCGTCGAGCTGCGCGAACCGCTCGTCGACCCGGGCGAACCGCTCG
The DNA here is from genome assembly GCA_047459215.1 of Micromonosporaceae bacterium. GTDB lineage: Bacteria > Actinomycetota > Actinomycetes > Mycobacteriales > Micromonosporaceae > Natronosporangium. Next base: position 2,537 of record VSBZ01000154.1, read on the forward strand.
TGGATCCGCGCAAAGTGCTCGTCGACCTGCCCGAGCCGCTCGTCTGCCCGCGCGAACCCGCTCTCGACGGCACCCGGCACGTCGACGGTCTCCCGGGCGACGCCGACCGGCCGGTCGGCGGACGTGGTGGCCGTCCGACGCTCCCGCTCCGCCTGCTCCACAGCGTCTCCCACCTCTCCGTCCCAGGCCGCCTCGCCCGTGGACACCCTCGCCTCCACTGTGACCTACGCGAGCGGCCCTGACCGCGCGGGCCGGCGCAGGTGACGCCGCCGCGCTACGAGCGTGGCGCCAGCCTAGCGACCGGCGGCCACGAGCGACAGTCGCCACGGACGCCGCGTGGGGACGGCCGGCCGGCCGCCGCTCACGGTGCCGGTCGGCCCGTGCCCCCACCGCCGCGGGTGCTGCGGTTCCCGCCCGCCTCTGGCGGTCGAGCGGTCAGCGGCTCCACCAGCGGCCGCGGCGGGGCATGAGGTGCAGGGCGAGGCACAGCAGGCCGCCCAGGAGGAGCGTCTGGACGGTGATGACGCCGAACCGCTCGCCGACCAGCTCCAGCAGCAGTGCCAGGGCGAAGAGCAGGGCAGCGACAGTGGCGAACATGGCCGCACCTCCCGGGTGGGTCGGTTTCGATCACCCTACCGTCCTGGCGACGCGTCGCCGACCGCCTTCGGCGTGGCGTCCACCCCCGCCTCGGCGCGCTGCTGCGCCGTGATCGGCGTCGGCGCCCCGGTGAGCGGGTCCAGCCCGCCGCGGGTCTTCGGGAAGGCGATGACCTCACGGATCGAGTCGACACCCGCCAGCAGGGCGCAGATCCGGTCCCAGCCGAACGCGATGCCGCCGTGCGGTGGCGGGCCGTACCGGAACGCCTCCAGCAGGAACCCGAACTTCTCGTTCGCCTCCTGCGGTGAGATGCCCAGCACGTCGAACACCCGGCGCTGCACGTCGGCGCGATGGATACGGATCGAGCCGCCGCCAATCTCGTTGCCGTTGCACACCAGGTCGTAGGCCTCGGCGAGGGCCTCGCCCGGGGACTGCTCGAACCGGTCGACCCACTCGGGGGTCGGAGCGGTGAACGGGTGGTGCACCGAGGTCCAGCCGCCGTCCTCGTCGGGCTCGAACAGGGGCGCCTCCACCACCCAGCAGAACGCCCACGCCTGCGGGTCGATCAGGCCACACCGGGTGGCGATCTCCACCCGGGCGGCACCCAGCAGCTCCTGGGCCTCGCGCCGGTTCTCCGAGGCGGAGAAGAAGATCGCGTCACCCGGCTTCGCGCCGACCGCGTCCGCCAGGCCGGAGAGGTGGGTGTCGGAGAGGTTCTTGGCCACCGGCCCGCGCGGCTCGCCGGTCTGCGGGTCCAGCAGGACGTACGCCAGCCCCCGGGCACCCCGGGCGCGGGCCCAGTCCTGCCAGGCGTCCAGCTCGCGGCGGGTCTGCGACGCGCCGCCGGGCATCACCACCGCGCCCACGTAGCCACCCGCGTCGATCGCGGAGGCGAAAACCCGGAACCCGGTGCCCCGCAGGTAGTCGGTCAGGTCCGTCAGCTCGACCCCGTACCGCAGGTCCGGCTTGTCGGAGCCGTACCGGTCCATCGCCTCCCGCCAGCTGATCCGCGGCAGCGGCAGCTGCAGCTCGTGGCCGGCCAGCTCCCGCCACAGCTCCGCGATGATCTGCTCCGACAGCCCGATCACGTCGTCGGGCTCCACAAACGACATTTCCAGGTCCAGCTGCGTGAACTCCGGCTGGCGGTCGGCCCGGAAGTCCTCGTCCCGGTAGCAGCGGGCGAACTGGAAGTAGCGTTCCAGCCCGGCGACCATCAGCAGCTGCTTGAACAGCTGCGGGGACTGCGGCAGCGCGTACCACGTGCCCGGCTGCAGCCGCACCGGCACGAGGAAGTCGCGTGCCCCCTCGGGAGTGGACCGGGTCAGGGTCGGCGTCTCCACCTCCACGAAGTCGCGCTGCTCCAGCACCCGCCGGGCGATCCGGTTGGCCTGCGAGCGCAGCCGCAGCGCCCGCGCCGGGCCGGAGCGGCGCAGGTCCAGGTACCGGTAGCGCAGCCTCACCTCGTCACCGGCCTCGACGTGGTCGTCGACCGGCAGCGGCAGCGGCGCGCTCTCGGAGAGGACCTCCACCCCGTCGGCGACCACCTCGATGTCGCCGGTGGCGAGGTCGGGGTTCTCGTTGCCCGCGGGCCGCCGGCACACCTGACCGGTGATGCGCACGCAGAACTCGCTGCGCAGCGCGTGCGCCTCCGGCGACTGCCGCAGCACGACCTGCACCACCCCGGAGGCGTCGCGCAGGTCGACGAACGTGACCCCGCCGTGGTCCCGCCGGCGGGCGACCCAGCCGGCGAGCGTGACGGTCTGGCCGACGTGCGTGGCACGCAGCGTGCCGGCCTCATGGGTTCGGATCACGGGTTCTCTCCCTCGCAGCGGATGCCCGGCGTCGCCTGGAACACCGTACCGGCGTACAGGCGACCCCGACCAGCGTACGGACGAGCGCGCCCGCCGGCCGACCGGGACGGCACCGCGCCCGCCACCGGCAGCGGCGTCACCGGTCGGTGGCCACGATCACCGGGTGCAGGTCGTCGGCCGGCGGGGTCCAGGTCTTCGGATCCGCGGGGACCTGCTGGCCGCTGCGGATGTCCTTGACCTCGTCACCGTCCTCGCCGGGGAACCACACGTACGGGATGCCGCGCCGGTCGGCGTACCGGATCTGCTTGCCGTAGCGGGCGGCGGTCGGCGACACCTCGGTGGCGATGCCGCGGCGGCGTAGGGCGGTGGCGGTCCGCACCGCCGCCGGCCGCGCCCGCTCGTCGGCGACCGCCACCAGCACGCACGTCGGCACCGGGCGGGAGGCGGACAGCACGCCGCGACCGAACAGCAGACCCAGCAACCGGGTGATGCCGATCGAGATGCCGACCCCGGGATAGCGGACCTCGCCGACGCTGGCGAGGTTGTCGTACCTGCCGCCGCCGCCGATGGACAGGCTGGTGCCGGGCATCCGCAGCTCGTACACGGTGCCGGTGTAGTAGTCCAGGCCGCGGGCGATGCTGAGGTCGGCGACCACGGTGCCGGGCACGTGCTCGCCGCAGGTCTCCACCACCGTGGCCAGCTCGGCCAGCCCCTCGTCCAGCAGCGGGTCGGTCACGCCCAGGGCGCGGACCCGGTCGACGAACGACAGGTCCGGGGCGGAGATCTCGCCCAGCGCCAGGCACGCCCGGGCCTGCGCCGGGGTGGCGCCGGCGGTCTCGACCAGCAGGTCGGCGACCCGGTCGGGCCCGATCTTGTCGAGCTTGTCCACCGCCCGCAGGGCCGCCGGCGGGTCCGGCACGCCCACGCCGCGGTAGAACCCCTCGCACACCTTCCGGTTGTTGGTGCGGACCGTCACCGGCGGCACCGGCAGGGACGACAGGGCGTCCGCGGCGGCGAGCACCACGTCCACGTCGTGGTGCAGCGGCAACGTGTCCCGGTCCACGACGTCGATGTCCGCCTGCAGGAACTCGCGGTACCGGCCCTCCTGCGGCCGCTCGCCCCGCCAGGCCTTCTGGATCTGGTAGCGGCGGAACGGGAACGCCAGCCGGCCGGCGTTCTCCAGCACGTACCGGGCGAACGGCACGGTCAGGTCGAAGTGCAGGCCCAGCCCCGAGTCGCTGGCGTCGGCCGCGTCGGCCTGCAGCCGCCGCAGCACGTAGATCTCCTTGGACGTCTCGCCCTGGCGCACCAGCTGGTCCAGCGGCTCGACCGCGCGCGTCTCCAGCGGGGTGAAGCCGTGCAGCTCGAACGTGCGCCGGACACTGTCGACGATCCGCTGCTCGACGATCCGCTGCGCCGGCAGCCACTCGGGGAACCCGGAGAGCGGGACCGGCCGCGTCATGCCACTGTCCCCGGGCCGGGCCGGGCGCCCACGCCGGCGACCTCGAGCAGGTACGGGTTGGTGGCGCGCTCCCGTCCGATGGTGGTGCGCGGTCCGTGGCCGGGCAGCACGACGGTGTCGTCGGCCAGTGGCAGGATCTTGTCCCTCAGGCTGGCGATCATCTGTGACATGCTGCCACCGGGCAGGTCGGTGCGGCCGATCGACCCGGCGAACAGGACGTCGCCGGACAGGCAGATCTGCTCCGTCTCCCACGGCGAGCCCGCCCCCGGCAGGCGGAACAGCACCGAGCCCGGGGTGTGGCCGGGCGCGTGGTCGACGGTGATCTCCAGGCCGGCGATCGTCATCACGGTGCCGTCGGCCAGCTCGGCCACGTCGTCGGGTTCGGCGTACGGCAGCCGGCCGCCGAGCATGGCCGCCAGGTCCGTCGACATGCCCTTCATCGGGTCGGCGAGCAGCTCCCGGTCACTCGGGTGGATGTAGGCGGTGAGGCCGCGGGCGCCGCACACCGGCGCCACGGAGAAGGTGTGGTCGAGGTGACCGTGGGTGAGCAGTACGGCGACGGGGTGTAGCCGGTGTTCGGCCAGCACCGCGTCCAGCTGTTCCACCACCCCGATGCCGGGGTCGACGACGACACACTGCTCCCCCGGCCCGGGGGCGATGACGTAGCAGTTGGTGTCGAACGCCGCCGCGGCGAACCCGACCACCAGCACCAGACGACCCCCTCGCGGTCGCGGCCATCCTCGGCCGGACGGCCGACCTGTTCCACCCTATTCTCAGGCGGTAACCGTAGACTCGCTCGGGCGCACCCCTAGCCCCCACTCGCGGAGGACGACCGTGGCATCGACGAGGACCCGCCAGCGCAAGCTCGCCCGCGCCCGGTACGAGCGCCAGCTCGTGCGCCGTGCCCAGCGGCAGCGACGGCGCCGCCAGATCCAGGCCGGGATCGGCGCGTTCGTGCTGGTGGCGCTCGTGGTGGTGGGGACGGTGTGGCTGCTGGGCGGGTTCGAGAGCGAGCCCGCGCCGACCGATTCGGCCGCCAGCGGCGACCGCTGCCAGTGGCTGCCCCAGCAGGCGGGTGAGCATCGCGTGGACGTCGGCACGCCCCCGGCGAACCCGCCCGAGCAGGGGATCCGCACGGTGACGATGGACGTGGACGCGGGAGCGGCCGGGAAGGGCGAGATCACCTTCGAGGTGCAGGTCGGGTACGACCCGTGCGCGGTCGCCAGCCTCGAGTACCTCGCCGGCCAGGGCTTCTACGACGGCACCACCTGCCACGAGCTGACCGCCACGGCGCTGCGGTGCGGGGACCCGAAGGGCACCGGGTTCGGCGGGCCCGCGTACAGCTTCATCTCCGGCGAGAACATCCCGCCGGTGCCGCCCGTCGACGAGGACAGCGACCCGCCGGTGGTGTACCCGGCGGGGACGGTCGCGTTCGGCGACCCGTCCGGGGTCGGCGGCAGCCAGTTCGTGCTGTTCTACGACGACCACCGCAGCGAGGACCCGATGTGGTCGATCATCGGCGAGGTCACCCAGGGAATGGACCTGCTGGAGGCGATCGGAGAGGCGGGCACGCTCGAGGGGAGCACCGCTCCGGCCGACGCCGTCGTCATCAGGAGCCTGACCGTGACCGACCCGGACGCACCGCCGCCCTCGCCGTCCGGCACACCGACGCCCTCCGGCGCCCCCGAGTCCGAGGAGTCCTGACCGTGCCGGCCGCACCGGCTCCAGTCCCCCCACAGGAGGAGCAGTGACATCCACCAGGGAGCGTCAGCAGCGCGCCGCGGCGCGGGCCCGGCTGGCCCGCGAGATGGCCGAACGCCAGGCCGCTGCTCGCCGCCGCCGCCAGCGGCGGGCGCTGATCGGCTCGGCCGCCGCGCTCGTGCTCGTCGTCGCCGGTGTGTTCTGGGCGGTGACCGCGCTGACCGGGGACGAGGGGGAGCGCACGGAGTCGACCGCCTTCGGCCCGAGCACCGGCCCGAGCGCCAGTCCGAGCGCCCCGGCCGAGTGCGAATGGCGGGAGGAGAGCAACGAG
>VSBZ01000155.1:0-8434 GCA_047459215.1 Micromonosporaceae bacterium
GTTCCCGACCGCCCGGCGCTCCTCCTTGGGATCCGGGTAGAGGTGGAAGTGCAGGCACCAGCAACCGCCCCACACACCGTTGTGCCGCTCGGCCAGGTCCGCGAACGCGTCCCAGGTCCGCATGCTCAGGGCTTCGATCCGGTAGCCGTCCACCGTCGGCGTGTCCATGCGGGCGACCGTACTCCCGGTTCCGGACGATCAGCGACCGGAACTGCCGGCGGGCCCGTGGTCGCCGCCGCGGTCCGGCCGCCCGCTACCGGATGGTGCCGGTCAGGCCGGCCCGGCGCAGCGCGTCGGCGAGCGCGGTGTCCGGGATCCTCGGCCGCCCCGGCCCGCCGCGGCCGCCAGCGCCACGATCCGGCCGGTCAGCGCCGGAGCCCCGACCGCGACCCGGCCGACCACCGGCCCCGGCGGACCCGACCGGCTCGTCCAGTCGCAGCGTCAGCGAGATCCGCGAGCGCGCCACGTCCACGTCGAGCACCTTGACCCGTACCACGTCCCCCGGCCTGACCACCTCGCGCGGGTCCTCGATGTACCGGTCGGACATCTGCGAGATGTGCACCAGCCCGTCCTGGTGCACCCCGATGTCCACGAAGGCGCCGAAGGCGGCCACGTTGGTCACCACTCCCTCCAGCACCATCCCGGGCCGCAGGTCCGCCAGTGTCTCCACGCCCTCGGCGAAGGCGGCGGTCCGGAACGTCGGCCGCGGGTCGCGGCCGGGCTTGTCCAGCTCGGCCAGGATGTCGGTGACCGTGGGCAACCCGAACCGCTCGTCCACGAAGTCGGCCGGGCGCAGCTTCGACAGCACCTTGCGGTTGCCGATCAGCGCGCGGACGTCGCATCCGGTGGCCTGGCTGATGCGCCGGACCACCGGGTACGCCTCGGGGTGCACCGCGGAGGCGTCGAGCGGGTCGTCCCCGTCCCGGATCCGCAGGAAACCGGCGCACTGCTCGAACGCCTTCGGACCCAGCCGCGGCACCTTCAGCAGCTCCTTGCGGGAGCGGAACGGCCCGTGCGCGTCCCGGTGCGCGACGATGCTTTCCGCCAGCGCCGGCCCGACCCCGGACACGCGGCTGAGCAGCGGCACCGATGCGGTGTTGAGGTCCACGCCCACCGCGTTGACGCAGTCCTCCACGACCGCGTCCAGCGACCGGGCCAGTCGTGACGGTGTCACGTCGTGCTGGTACTGCCCGACCCCGATCGACTTCGGATCGATCTTGACCAGCTCGGCCAGCGGGTCCTGCAGGCGACGGGCGATCGACACCGCGCCCCGCAGCGACACGTCCAGGTCGGGCAGCTCCCGGGAGGCGTACTCGGAGGCGGAGTAGACCGACGCGCCGGCCTCCGACACCACCACCTTGGTGAGCTTCAGCTCCGGTAGCTTCTTCACCAGCTCACCGGCGAGCCGGTCGGTCTCGCGCGAGGCGGTGCCGTTGCCGATCGCGATCAGCTGCACCTTGTGCTCCCGCGCCAGGCGGGCGAGGACCGCCAGCGCCTCGTCCCAGCGGTGGTGCGGCTCGTGCGGGTAGACGGTGGCGGTCGCGGTCACCCGCCCGGTCCCGTCCACTACCGCCACCTTCACCCCGGTCCGGTAGCCGGGGTCCAGGCCCATGGTGGGACGGGACCCGGCCGGGGCGGCCAGCAGCAGGTCCCGCAGGTTGGCCGCGAACACCCGGACCGCCTCCTCCTCGGCCGCCTCCCGCAACCGCATCCGGATGTCCACCGCGAGCCGGATGAGGATGCGGGTACGCCACGCCAGCCGCACCGTCTCCAGCAGCCACCGGTCGCCCGGGCGGCCGCGGTCCTCGATTCCGAACCGGCGGGCGATCTCCTGCTCGTAGACGCCTGGTCCCGCCGGGGCCGGCGCGTCCGCGGGGTCGGGCCCGGGCTCCGGGTCGAAGGTGAGGTCGAGCACCTCCTCCTTCTCGCCCCGCAGCAGCGCCAGCACCCGGTGCGAGGGCAGGCTCGGGAAGTCCTGCGCGAAGTCGAAGTAGTCGGCGTACTTCGCCCCGGCCGTCTCCTTGCCGTCCCGCACCCGTGCCACGAGCCGGCCCCGCGACCACATCCGCTCCCGCAGGTCGCCCACCAGGTCGGCGTCCTCGGCGAACCGTTCCATGAGGATGGCCCGGGCGCCGTCCAGCGCGGCGGCCGCGTCCGCGACCCCTTTGTCCGGGTTCACGAAGCCGGCCGCGACCTCGGCCGGGTCGTTCGACGGGTCGGCCAGCAGCGCGTCGGCCAGCGGCTCCAGCCCGGCCTCGATCGCGACCTGCGCCTTCGTCCGCCGCTTCGGCCGGTACGGCAGGTAGATGTCCTCCAGCCGGGCCTTGGTGTCGGCGGCCAGGATCTGCGCCCGCAGCTCGTCGGTCAGCTTGCCCTGGCTCTCGATCGACGCCAGGATGGCCGCCCGCCGCTCCTCCAGCTCGCGCAGGTAGCCCAGCCGCTCCTGCAGCTGGCGCAGCTGCGCGTCGGTCAGCCCGCCGGTGGCCTCCTTGCGGTAGCGGGCGATGAACGGCACGGTGGCGCCCGAGTCGAGCAGGGCCACGGCGGCCTCCACCTGTCGCGGTGCTACTCCGAGCTCGTCGGCGATCCGCTGCTCCACGGTGGGAACGGGGGGCGGCACGGTCACGGTCACGTTCTGCTCCCGGAGGTCGACGGCAACTGGCCGCCGAGGAGTCTAAGCCGTACGCTGCCTCTCACCCGGGCGACACCCGGCCCCGGTCCGGGGGGCGGACACCTGTGGGAGGTCAACCATGGCGGGCGACCAGGGCGCCACCCTGCACGGCCTGGACCTGGAACGCGCCACCGTCCTGGACCTGCAACGGGCGATGGACGCCGGCACGCTGTCGTCGGTCGAGCTGACCGGGTTCTACCTGCGGCGCATCGAGCAGCTCAACCCGCTGCTGCGCGCGGTCGTCGAGACCAACCCGCGGGCGCTCGAGGAGGCGGCGGCGAGCGACGACCACCGCCGGCGCCACGGCGGGCGCGGGCCGCTGGAGGGCGTCCCGGTGCTGCTGAAGGACAACATCGACACCGCGGACGGGATGCACACCACCGCCGGATCGTACGCGCTGCTGGGTGCCCGTCCCACCCGGGACGCGTTCCACGTCCGCCGGCTGCGCGCCGCCGGCGCGGTCATCCTCGGCAAGGCCAACCTGTCGGAGTGGGCCAACTTCCGCTCGCTCCGGTCGTCCAGCGGGTGGAGCGCCCGGGGCGGGCAGACGAACAACCCGTACGTGCTGGACCGCAACCCGTGCGGCTCCAGCAGCGGTTCGGCGGTGGCGGTCGCGGCGAACCTGGCGGCGGTGACGATCGGGACCGAGACGAACGGCTCGATCGTCTGCCCGGCCAGCACCAACGGTGTCGTGGGGCTCAAGCCCACCGTCGGCCTGGTCAGCCGGCAGGGCATCGTGCCCATCTCCGCCCAGCAGGACACCGCCGGGCCGATCACCCGCAATGTGACCGACGCCGCCGCGGTCCTCACCGTCATCCAGGGCGTGGACCCCGACGACCCGGCGACCGCGGACGCCGGCCCGTTCGCCGGGCGCGACTACCTGGCCGCGCTGGACCCGGAGGCGCTGACCGGCCGGCGGATCGGGGTGTGGCGGGAGCCGGCGGCCGAGAACGCGGAGGTCACCGCGGTGCTGGAGACGGCGCTGGCGGCGCTCGCCTCCCGGGGCGCGACCATCGTCGACCCCGTGGAGCTGCCCGGCTTCACCGGGAAGCGCCTGGCGGAGCTGCCGGCGCTGCTGGTCGAGTTCAAGCACGACCTCAACGCCTACCTCGCCGCCACCCCCGGCGAGCATCCGGCCGACCTCGCCGGCCTGATCCGGTTCAACCTCGACCACGCCGACGTCGAGCTGCCGTACTTCGGGCAGGAGATCTTCGAGCAGGCCGAGGAGACCAGCGGGGACCTGACCGACCCCGCCTACCTGACCGAGCGCACGACCATCACCGGCACCGCCCGGGCCACCATCGACAAGGCGCTGGAGGTCCACCGGCTGGACGCGATCGTGGCGCCCACCAACGGCCCGGCGTGGCGGACGAACCTCGCCGGCGGCGACGACCGCAGCGGGTTCGTCAGCTCCTCGATGCCGGCGGCGGTCTCCGGCTATCCGAACATCACCGTGCCGGCCGGGTACGTCCACGGTGTGCTGCCGCTGGGCGTGTCGTTCATCGGCCCCCGGTTCGGCGAGCCGGCGCTGCTGTCGATCGCGTACGCGTTCGAGCAGGCGACCATGGTCCGTCGCCCACCGACGTACCTGCCGACCGTACAGGTGTGACGGCCGCTGCACGGGGCCGCCGACCGTATGGTGGCGGCACCTGCCACCTGACCGGACACCCGTCGCCGGGGACCTCACCGTACGAACGCGACTCACAGCCGTGTGCCCAGACCGTACGGGCACGGCACCCGACGCCGTGACGTCCAGCTGTACGCAAGCGACATCCGTGACGTGGACGGCAGACCGTACCGGGTGACCGGTACCGCGCGTGACGACCGGCCCCGCGTGGATGTGGTGGCCCACCCCGTCCGCGGCGTATGAACGGTTCGCCGGATCGTCCGGCAATTCTCATGATGCTCTATATCAAGACATGGCCATCTAGGTTCGGTTTCTACCCGTTGAGCTCGGTCGAACGCTCTGCGAAGCTCACCTACAACGCACCGTATCCGGCCGGGCTCCGTCCGCGGACGTGAACGGCTCCCGGCTTGACCCAGCAGCGGCCGGAGGTCACCTGACTCTCCGGCCGCGGCCCGCACCCCGCATCCAGAAGGAAGGGCCCATGACACATCCGAGATCGCGCTGGGGCAGGTACCTCCCGTCCCCCCGGAGGCCGGGCCTCGGCACCGCCCTCACCGCCGTCGCCGTCACGGCCGCGCTGGTCGTCACGCAGTCGGCGGCGCAGGGCCAGACGCCTCATGTCGACGGCGCGTCACCCGTGACAGACGCGCCCGCGACCGACCTCGACCTCTCTCCCTCCGGCGGCGCCGCGCCGACCGCCGCCCAGCTCGACGCGGTGGCCGAGCTCGGCGCGAGCGCCAGCTGGTCGTCCTTTGGCACGCCGCGGTCGCTGATCCGCTACGGCGACACGCTCGTCGACGGCATCCGGGCCAGCAGCCCGACCGCCGCGGCTCGCGCCTTCCTGGACACCTACCGCGACCTGTACCGGCTGGAGTCCGTCCATGGTCTGCAGGCGTACGCCGAGATCCCCCTCACCGACGACGCCTACGTCGTCGTGCTGCGCCAGTTCGTCGGCGGGACGCCGGTCTCCCCCGGCGGTATGACGTCGGTCGGCGTGACCGGTTCACCCGAGTCCGGCTGGAACATCGTCTACGTGTCCTCCACAATGGTCCCGTCCGGCGACCCGGTCGTCAGCGCGACGGCCGGCGGCGGGATCTCCATGGAGGAGGCCCTGGTCGCGGCGGCCGCGGACGTCGGCCACGAGATCCGCGTCGCCGAGGCCACGACGGCCGGGATCCAGGCGTCGACCTCCGAGTGGACCACCTTCCAGGCCGAGGGCATCGAGGACCCGCAGCTGGTCCGCCGGGTCGCGTTCCCGGCCGCCGACGGCATCCGTCCCGCGTACGAGACCCACTACTTCGACGGTGACCAGGTCGCCTACCGGCACGTCATCGACGCGACCACCGGCGACGTGCTCCTGCGCGAGAACGTCGTCCACGAGGCGGACCCGGAGGCGGTCTGGGACGTCTACCCGGCCCGCCCGCCGATGAGCGGGATGTCCAAGCCGCCGTGGAACTACCCCAGCGCCGACCTCCGCCGGCAGTGGTGCTGGAGCGACGGGCCGCGGTGCGACATGGTGGTCGGCAGCGACGCGGCCGGCCTGGCCTGGGACATCGACCCCGCCACGGGCGAGTCGACCGGCACCACCAGGGGCAACGCGGTGGACGCGGCCGAGTTCTGGCGCGGCACGGCCGGCCAGCGGCCGAGCAGCCCGGACCGGCGGTACCAGTTCCCGTGGACCAACGTCTGGTACGAGACCGGGTGCCACTCCGACAACCTCACCACCGGCGGCAACGACATCGACGCGTCGGTGACCAACCTGTTCGTGGGCGCGTGGCGGATGCACGACTGGTCGTACCGCCTCGGCTTCACCGAGGAGACGTGGAACGCCCAGCAGGACAACTTCGGGCGTGGCACCGCCGACGGCGACCCGGTCATCGCGCGCGCCCAGGCCGGCGCGATCACCCCCGGCTCGCGCAACAACGCCACCATGGCGACCCGGCCGGACGGCGTCTCGTCGATCATGAGCATGTTCCTGTGGCAGCCGCAGGCCGCCTCGTTCTACGGGCCGTGCGCCGTCGGCGACTACGACATGACCGTGATCGGCCACGAGTACACCCACATGATCGAGAACCGCCTGATCGGCAAGGGCGGGAACCGGTCCGGCTACCACGCCGGCGCCATGGGCGAGAGCTGGGCGGACTTCGTCGCGGCCGAGTACCTCAACGAGTACCGCCTGCTGACCGGACCGGCCGACCCGTGGGCCGTCGGCGCCTACGTGACCGGCCACCCGATCCGGGGCATCCGCAACTACAACATGTCGTTCCCGTCCGCCGGCGAGCTCCCGCAGCCGGGCAGGGACGTCCACGTCGGCACGCTGAACTTCGGTTCGATGGGGTACGACCTCGTCGGAACGGAGGTGCACTCCGACAGCCAGATCTGGAGCGCCGTCAACTACGACCTGCGCGCGCTGTACCTGGAGCGGTACCCGAGCCAGGGCACGGCGCACCAGCGGCAGTGCGCCGACGGCGTGCTGCCGGTCGACGAGTGCCCCGGCAACCGGCGGTGGATCCAGACCGTGTTCGACGCGATGCTGCTCATGCCGACCGCGCCGACCATGCTGGACGCCCGCGACGCGTACCTGGCCGCGGACATGCTGCGCTTCGGCGGGGCCAACCAGGACCTGCTGTGGCTGGGCTTCGCCCGCCGCGGCTTCGGTGAGCAGGCGTCCGTGGCCGGCCCCCAGGACACCGACCCGGTGCCGAGCTTCGAGTCGCCGCTGCACGAGGAGGCGACGCTGCGGTTCGAGGGGGTCGCCAAGGATGAGGGCGGCGCGCCGGTCGACTTCGAGGTGTACGTGGGCAACTACGAGGCCCGCGTCACCCCGATCGACAAGGTGGAGCGGTTCGTTCCCGACCCGGACGGTTACAACTTCGTGGCCCGCGCCGACGGGTACGGCCACGTCCGGTTCGTCGTGAAGAACCTCAAGCCGGGCGAGGACCGTACGATCACCATCCACTTCCCGACCAACGTCGCGTCGCTGTCGCAGGGCGCCACCGCCTCCGGCGACGGGGAGCGCCACGCCAACCTCATCGACGACACCGAGGCCACGAACTGGGGCAGCGCGGCCAGCCTGCCCAACGTGGTGGTCGTCGACCCGCCGTCGTCGGCGGCCGGCACGTACCACGCCTCGGGTGCGGACTTCGGACCGGACCCGGGCGACGGGTTCTCCGGCCAGATCGTGCTCGTCGACGACGGCAGCGCCCAGCCGACGCTCGGCTGCGAGCCGCTGGTCGGGTTCCCGGCCGGGGCGATCGCGCTGGTCGACCGCGGCGAGTGCCCGTTCACCCAGAAGGTGGCCAACGCCCAGGCGGCGGGCGCGGTGGCGGTCATCGTCGCCAACAACATCCCCGGTGAGCCGATCACCATGGGCGGCGCCGACCCGACGATCGTGATCCCGTCGGTGATGGTCTCGCTCGACGACGGCAACACCATCAAGGCCGGGCTGCCGGCCACGGGGAAGGTGGCGGCCGTGCAGTCGAGGTCGGTGGAGGGCACGCAGGTGACGATCTCGCTCGATGGCCTGCGGGAGATCAACCGGGCGCAGGTGAGCGCGATGCTGGTGCCGGGCCAGAACCGGTTCAGCGCCCTGCGGCAGTTCGAGCTGTACGCCTGCACGGCGGGCGCCGACCCGGCGAACCCCACCTGCGCCGCCGGTATCGAGGCCGGTTGGAAGCGGATCCTGCGCAGCGGCGAGGACGCCTTCCCCGCGCCCAACCCGCGGCCGTCGTCACCGGACCTGGTGCTGCGGGCGTTCGAGCTGCCGAGGACGACCGCGACCCACGTGAAGTTCGTGGTGCTGGCCAACCAGTGCACCGGCAACCCGGCCTACCACGGCGAGCAGCACAGTGATCCGCTGGCGCCGAGCACGGACTGCCGGAACACTCCGATCGCCGAGCAGGTCAACGCCGCCGAGCTGCAGCTGCTCACCAGCAAGCCGCGGGTCGACGGCGCGAGCCGCGTCGGCTGACCGGTCCGCAACGGTGGTCGGCTGACCGGCGGGCGACCGCGACCCGCCTCGGCCGACCGGCCGACGGTGGCCCGCGTCGAGGGTCGACGGCGCGGGCCACCGGTCACCGGCGGGAACCGCCGGACGGCACCCTCGTGCGGCCGCGGGCTCCGGTTCACCCGGAGCC
>VSBZ01000156.1:0-8416 GCA_047459215.1 Micromonosporaceae bacterium
GTGCATGAGCTGGCGGGCCGCCTCGGTGATGGAGCCGGACAGCGACGGGTAGATGCTGATGGTCTGGGCGACCTGGTCGACGGTGAGCTGGTTGGTGACCGCCAGCGAGATCGGCAGGATCAGCTCGCTGGCCCGGGGCGCCACCACCACCCCGCCGACCACCTGCCCGGAGGCGGGTCGGGCGAACAGCTTGACGAACCCGTCGGCCAGTCCGGCCATCTTGGCCCGCGGGTTGCCGGCCAGCGGCAGCATCACCTCGCGGGCCGGCACCCGGCCGGAGTCGACGTCCTGCTGGGTCGCCCCGACCGAGGCGAGCTCCGGGTCGGTGAACACGTTCGCGGCCACGGTCCAGGGCCGCAGCGGCGCCACCGCCTCCCCCAACGCGTGCCACATCGCGATCCGGCCCTGCATCGCCGCCACGCTGGCGAGCTGCCACACGCCGGTGCAGTCCCCGGCGGCGTAGACGCCCGGCACGTTCGTCCGGGACATGCGATCCACAGTGATGTGTCCACTGGCGGCCACCTCGACGCCGTACTCGGCCAGGCCGAGACCGCCGGTGTTCGGCAGCGAGCCGACCGCCATGAGGGCGTGGCTGCCCTCCACCCGTCGCCCGTCGGTCAGCTCCACCACCACGCCGTCCCCGTGCCGCCGCACCGCCGCCGCCCGCGAACGGCCGAGCACCGTCATCCCGCGCTCGCGGAAGACCTGCTCGATCACCCTCGCCGCGTCCGGGTCCTCGTGCGGCATGACGCGGTCCCGGCTGGAGACCAGCGTCACCGGTACGCCCATCGCCTCGTACGCCGAGGCGAACTCGGCCCCCGTGACCCCGGACCCGACCACCACCAGGTGCTCGGGAAGCCGGTCCAGGTCGTAGACCTGGCGCCAGGTGAGGATGCGCTCGCCGTCGGGCACCGCGTCGGGCAGCACCCGCGGCGTCGCACCCGTGGCGACCAGGACCACGTCCGCCTCGGCCGTCTCCTCGTCGCCCTCGTGCGGGGTGATGACCACGGGGTGGGCGTGGCGCGGGCCGGGCTGGCCCAGGCGCCCCCGGCCGGCCACCACCCGTACCCCCGCCTTGACGAGCTTGGCGTGAATGTCCTGCGACTGCGCGGCGGCCAGGCGGCGGACCCGGGCGTGGACCTCCGGCGCGTTCACGGTGATCGCCTCCCGGCCGCCGGAGTGCACCCCGAACTGCTCGGTGTCGCGGTAGGCGGTCATGAGGTTGGCGCTGGCGATGAACGTCTTGGACGGGACGCAGTCGTGCAGCACGCAGGCACCGCCGGCGCCCTCCGCCTCGACCAGGGTCACCTCGGCGTCGAGCTGTGCGGCGACGAGTGCCGCCTCGTAGCCCGCCGGCCCCCCGCCGATGATCACGACCCGCTTCATGACACGCCGCTCCCGTCTGTTCCCCCGTCGCCGCAGCCGCTATGGTCGTCGCCGTGCGTCCCTACGCAGCCTACGGTTCCAACCTTGACCCGGCCCGGATGCGAGCCTACTGCCCGCACTCGCCGATGATCGGAACCGGCTGGCTGGAGGGCTGGCGGCTCACCTTCGGCGGGGACGGGGTCCTCGGCTGGGAGGGGGCGGTCGCCACCATCGTGGAGTCGCCCGGGGACCGGGTGTTCGTCGCGCTCTACGACGTCCACCCGGTGGACCTGGCGGAGCTGGACCAGGTCGAGGGCGCCGTGGCGGGGATCTACCGCAAGCTGACGGTACGGGTGGCGACCCTGGACGGCGGAGTGACCGCCTGGGTGTACGTGCTCAACGGATACGAGGGCGGGCTCCCGACGGCCTGGTACCTGTCGGAGATCGCGCAGGCGGCCGAGGCGGCCGGGGCGCCGGCCGACTACGTCGCACAGCTGCGCTCCCGCCCCACCAGCACCGCCATGCCGGAGATCTCGCCGCCGGACCTCTCATCGCCGGAGACGTGACGCCGGCGCCCCGGCCAACCGGCTCCCGGGCGGCCGCTCACGTCACGGTGGTGCCGGGATCCAGCCGGGTGTACTCGCAGCCGGCGAGGCGGGCCAGGTTGGCGCCGTAGACGGCGACACCGGCCGGCGAGAGCAGGTGGTCGTGCAGCGCGTACGCGCGCCGCGGCGCGACCGCACGCACGAACTCCACCGACTCCGACAGCTTCAGCCACGGCGCGTTGACCGGTAGGAACAGCGTCTCCACCGCGACCCCGGACGGCAGGTCCGCGGGGTCGACCGAGTCGCCCGGGTGGTAGACGCGTTCCTCGATCAGGTAGCCGAGATTGGCGATCCGTGGGATCTCCGGGTGGATGACGGCATGGGCGCCGCCGCACGCGCGGACCCGGAATCCGGCGGCCTCGAACGACTCGCCGGCGGTCACCGGTCGCGCCACCGCGGCCAGCTCGCCGAGCTTCGCGACGACGTCGGGGTGCGCGTGGATCGTCATCCCGGGCCGCCGCGCCGCGGCGTCGACGAGCTTGTCCACGTCAAGGTGGTCGGGGTGCTCATGGGTGATGAGGACGGCGTCGACACCGTCGAGCGCGTGCGCCTCGCTGAACGATCCCGGGTCGACGACCAGGACGGCGCCGTCGCGTTCCACCCGGACGCACGCGTGCGTGTACTTGGTCAGCCGCATCTGTGACCTCCCGAGGCAGTGCCGGTCCCGTGCCAGTCTGCCTCGCCACGCGCGACGTGTCCGCCTGAGGTGGCGCGCCCGGCGTCTCCCGGTGCCTCACGTCACCCTCGACGCGCCTCCGTCGTTATCGTCCGGTGCCCTTGGGTGTACCCGTCCGCCGCACACCTGTGACCCGATGTGGACGGGACCGTGCCGGTTCCGCGACGGAACGTCCGTCGCGTCGCCGGTGCCACGCATCCCCGGCACCACGCCGTGGGACGGCGTGGGCACCGGAGGACGCCATGAGAACGATGGGCGGCGGTCGTGGTCGGACTGCTGGCGGTGCCGGTCACCGCGGGCTGCGGCGTCGTCCTCGGCGGGGTCGGTGGAACCGCGCCCACCGCCGAGGACGCGCCCGTCGGCGTGCCGGCGGACGACGGCGACGGCGGACGCGCACCGGACGATGACGGGTCCGGCGAGACCGGCGGGGCCGGCGGGGCGCTCATCGACGGCCGGTCCCTCATCTACACCGGCGAGATCACCGTACGGGTGGACGACGTGGCCCGGGCGGCCGGCGAGACGGCCGCGCTGGCCGCCCGGTACGGCGGGTTCGTGGGCGGAGACGACCGCTCCGCGGGCGCGGAGCACGCGCGAGCCACGGTGGTGCTACGCATCCCCTCGGAGAACGTCGCCGCCGCGGTGGACCAGCTCGGTGCCCTCGGTGAGGAGGGGTCACGGCGGATCCGGACCGAGGACGTCACCGAGGAGGTCATCGACCTGGAGTCCCGCATCGCCACCGCACGGGCCAGTGTGGAACGCACCCGCGAGCTGACGGAGCGGGCGCGCTCGATCTCCGACATCGTGGCGCTGGAGGAGGAGCTGGCCGCCCGGGAGTCCCGGCTCGCCGCGCTCGAGGCCCGGCAAACGCCGGCTCGCCGACCTCACCGCACTGTCCACCGTCACCGTGACGCTGCTCAGCCGCGACGCCCCGGCACCGGAGGAACCCGAGCTTGCGGGGTTCCTGGGCGGCCTGCGGGTCGGCTGGCAGGGCGTCGTCACGGCGACGCACGTCCTGCTGACCGTGGTGGGGGTCGTGCTGCCGGGCCTGGTCGTCTTCGGAACACCGGCCCCCCGGTGACCTGGTGGGTGCGCCGCCGCCGCGCCCGCCGCGCCGGCTCCACGCCGGCCGCTGCATCGGGCGCTGTGGGCGCCGAAGGGTCCTAGGCCGCCGGCAGCGGAGCCCCGCACCTGACGGCCGGGACGTCAGCCGTAAAGCGATCCGGGACGCCGGCCCGTCAGAGGAGGTCGGTGGTGAGGGCACGCAGCGCCGTGTGCACCATCAGGCGGACGCCGTGGCCGATGCACCGCTCGTCGACGTCGAAGCTGGCCTGGTGGATGTCCATCGGCTCGGCTCCCTCGATGCCGGTACCGAGGCGCACCATGGCGCCGGGCACGTGCTCGAGGTAGAAGGCGAAGTCCTCGCCGCCCATGCTGAGCTCGGCCTCGGTGACCCGGTCCCGCCCCACCGCGGACCGCGCCGCGGCGGCGACGACCTCCGTGGCCGCCGGGTCGTTGACCACCGGTGGGACGCCGCGGGTGTACGTGGTCTCCGCCCGCGCCCCGGTCCCCGCCACGACGCTCTGGATCAGCTCGGTGATCAGCTCGGGCGCGGAGCGCCACGCCTCCCGGCCGAGCACCCGCACGGTCCCCTGCACGGTGCCGACGCCCGGGATCGCGTTGGGTGCCTCCCCGGCGTGGATGGACCCGAACACCAGGGAGACCGCGGCGCGGGGGTCGACCCTGCGGCTCAGCAGGGCGGGCACGTCCACCACCAGCCGCCCGAGGGCGTGGACGAGGTCCACGGTCAGCTGCGGCCGGGCGGTGTGCCCGCCCGGTCCGGTGAGCGTGACCTCCACCTTGTCGGTGGCGGCGGTGAAGGGCCCCGACCTGACACCCACCTCGCCGGTCGCCAACCGCGGTGCACAGTGGAGGCTGAAGATGGCGGCCACGTCCTTCAGCCCTCCGGCATCGATGACCTTGGGCGCGCCCGACGGCATCGACTCCTCGGCCGGCTGGAACAGCAGCCGCACCCGACCGGGCAGCCGCCGCTGCCTGGCCAGCCGGGCCAGGGCGCGGCCGGTCCACAGCAGCACGGTGGTGTGGACGTCGTGCCCGCACGCGTGGGTCACACCGGGCACGGTGGAGCGGTACTCGACGTCCTTGACGTCCTGCAACGGCAGCGCGTCCAGGTCCGCGCGCAGCGCCACCACGCGGTCGCCCTCGCCCACGTCGCAGATGACACCGTTGCCCGCCGGGAGCATCCGGGGGCGCAGCCCGGCCGCGGTCAGCTCGCTGGCGACCAGGCTGGCGGTCCGGAACTCCTGGTGGGACGGCTCCGGGTGGGCGTGGAGGTGCCGCCGCAGCGCGATCATGTCGGAGGCCCGGCGGGCCAGCCACTGCTCGAGGTCACCGGGTAAGGGATCGGCGCCGCGCGGGAGGTCTGGCCACAGCCCGCCGGTCAGGGTCGCCGGCTGGCTCCTCGGCAGGGACAGCGCACTCGTCACGGTCACTTCCCGATCTCTTCCGGTGGACACACAGACTGGGACAGCCTAGTCCCACCACCGCGACACGACGCAATCTCATCTTTGTAGTTCCCGGCTTGCGTAGTGTCACGAAAGCCCTGGTAGCAGCGGCTCTTGGCCCATGGGAGCACGGCGCCCTCCGTGGTCGCGGCAGTCTCCCAGTTCATGGGACGGTGTGCCGCGGTCACTCGTACCCCCTACCTCCTCCAACTCTCCGGTGGCGGATGCGGTCACGCTCGGTGCCGGTTACCTTCCCGCAAACCGCGGAAGTATGCGGCGGTTCGCCGGGAAGTACGCCGGGCGGGGGACGTCGGCCACCGGCCCGGGGCGGGGGTGTGAGGTCGCCCGGCGGCGTCGACGGCGCCCGGTGTCCGCGGGTGTCCCTCGCGCCCGCGGCGGTCAGAACCGCTCGGGCGGCCGGTAGCTGCCCCAGACGTCCCGCAGGGCGTCGCACACCTCGCCGACCGTGGCCCGGGCGCGCAGCGCCTCCCGCATCGGGTACAGCACGTTGTCGGTGCCGGCCGCGGCCCGGCGCAGGTCGTCCAGGCGCGCGGCCACCTCGGCGCTGTCGCGGGAGGCCCGCAGCTCGGCCAGGCGTTTCGCCTGCTCGCGCTCGATCGCCGGGTCCACCCGCAGCGGCTCGTACGGCTCGTCCTCGCCGTCGGTGAACCGGTTGACCCCGACCACGACCCGCGTGCCGGCGTCGATCTCCCGGGCGATCCGGTACGCGTTGGCCTCGATCTCCCGCTTCTGGAAGCCGGCCTCGATCGCGTCCACGACCGACCCGAACCGGCCCACCTGTTCCATCAGGTCCAGCACCTGCGACTCCAGCGCGTCGGTCATCGACTCCACCGCGTACGAGCCGGCGAACGGGTCGACGGTGGCGCACAGGTCGGTCTCGTACGCCAGCACCTGCTGGGTGCGTACCGCCAGCCGCGCCGCCTTCTCGGTCGGCAGGGCGATGGCCTCGTCGAAGGCGTTGGTGTGCAGCGACTGCGTGCCGCCCAGCACCGCCGCCAGCGCCTGCACCGTGACCCGGATGAGGTTCACCTCCGGCTGCTGGGCGGTCAGCTGCACGCCCGCGGTCTGGGTGTGGAACCGCAGCATCCAGGACCGGGGGTCCTTGGCCCCGAACTCCTCCCGCATGATGCGGGCCCAGATCCGCCGGGCCGCGCGGAACTTGGCGACCTCCTCCAGCAGCGTGGTGCGGGCGACGAAGAAGAACGACAGGCGGGGCGCGACCTCGTCCACGTCCAGCCCCGCGGCCAGCGCCGCCCGCACGTACTCCGCGCCGTTGGCCAGGGTGAAGGCGACCTCCTGGGCGGGGCTGGCACCCGCCTCCGCCATGTGGTAGCCGGAGATGGAGATGGTGTTCCACTTTGGAAGCTCGGCCCGGCAGTACGCGAAGGTGTCCGACACCAGGCGCAGCGACGGTTTGGGCGGGAAGATGTAGGTGCCGCGGGCGATGTACTCCTTGAGGATGTCGTTCTGGATGGTGCCGCGCAGCTGCTCGCCAGCGACCCCCTGCTCCTCGGCCACCAGCTGGTAGAGCAGCAGCAGCACGCTCGCCGGAGCGTTGATCGTCATCGACGTGGACACCTTGTCCAGGGGGATGCCGTCGAACAGCACCCGCATGTCGTCGATGGAGTCGATGGCCACCCCGACCTTGCCGACCTCGCCGCGCGCCAGCGGCGCGTCCGAGTCGTACCCCATCTGGGTGGGCAGGTCGAACGCCACCGACAGGCCGGTGGTGCCGGCGGCCAGCAGCTGGCGGTAGCGGGCGTTGGACTCGGCCGCGGTCGCGAAACCGGCGTACTGCCGCATGGTCCACGGCCGGGTGGTGTACATGCCCGGATACACGCCGCGTGTGTACGGATACTCTCCGGGTGCACCCAGGCGGGCGTCCAGGTCGTCGGGCAGGTCGTCGCGCGTGTAGACCGGCCGGATCGGGAAACCTGACTCGCTCGCCCTACCCACCACCTGCTCCTCGCCCATACCCGCTAGGTTAGTTGCCGACGTTGTCTCCCCCGGTGGCGGTGAGCCGTGACAGACCCGTCGACCCTCCGTTCGGGCCCGGCCGCGCCCGGCACGGTCGTGGGCGGCAGGTACGAGCTGCGCGCCGCCGTCGGCCACGGCGGCATGGGCACCGTGTGGCGTGCCGTCGACACGCAGCTCGGCCGGGAGGTCGCGGTCAAGGAGGTCGTCCCGCCCGAGGGCCTGAGCCGCCAGGAGCGGGAGGCGATGTACGAGCGGATGGTGCGCGAGGCCCGCGCCGCGGCCGCCATCTCCCACCCGTCGGTGGTGCAGGTCTACGACATCGTCACCGACGGCGGCAAGCCCTGGGTGGTCATGGAGCTGCTGGACGCCCGCAGCCTCGCCGAGATCATCCTCTCCGAGGGCCCCCTGTCGCCGCGCGCCGTGGCGAAGATCGGCGTGGCCCTGCTCGGCGCGCTCGAGATGGCCCACGCCGCCGGCGTGCTGCACCGGGACGTCAAGCCGGCCAACGTGCTCATCGCCGCGGACGGACGGTGCGTGCTGACCGACTTCGGCGTCGCCCGCCTGCCGACCGACGTGAACCTCACCACACCCGGGATGGTGCTCGGCTCGCCGTACTTCATCTCGCCGGAGCGGGCCCTGGGCGCGAAGTTCGGTCCGCCCAGCGACCTGTTCTCGCTGGGCGTGACCCTCTACACCGCGGTCGAGGGGCGGCCGCCGTTCGACCGCGGGGACCCGATCTCCACCATGCACGCGGTGGTGGAGGACGAGCCGGCGCGGCCGGAACGCGCCGGGCCGCTCACACCGGTGCTGATGGGGCTGCTGGACAAGGACCCGGAGCGCCGCCTCGACGCGCCGACCGCGCGGGCCCGGTTGCGGGAGCTGCTCGCCGGCCCGCTGGCCAGCCGGTCGCCCGGGCACATCACCGACCCCCAGGCGGTGCTCCCTCCACGGTGGGAGCAGCCGACGGCGCCCGCCAGACCCGCCGTCGGGGGCCGGGCACTGCTGCCACCCGACCGCGACCCGTACGAGCAGATCCCCGACCCGTACCGGCAGGTGGCGGACCCGTACGCCGGCGGCGGGCAGGCGTACGCCGCCCCCGCGGACGCCTACGCCGCGCCCGCGGACAGCTACGGCACCCCGGCGGGCGGCTACGGTGGGCCGGCGGACGCCGGTCCGGCCGGTGGTCACCCGCCGACCGGAGGTGCGGGGGACCCGTACCGCGCGGCGGGGCGGCGGATCCCGGCGGGCGG
>VSBZ01000157.1:0-8386 GCA_047459215.1 Micromonosporaceae bacterium
GACCGGGCGCTGCCGGAGGTGGAGCGGGATCCGCGGCACGTCGCCAGCGAGGTGTTCGCCTCCGCCGACCGGGTGGTGGTGGTGTCCCGGTGGCGGCGGGACCCCCTCCCGTTGCCGGACCCGCCGGGGGAGCTGGTCGCCCGGCCGCCGCACGAGTGGGACTTCACCCCGGTCGACCGCTGACCGGGTGGGGTCCGGGCAGCAGGGGCGGCAGCTCGGCCAGGGTGCGGACGGTGGGGCCGCGCCAGCCGGGCACCGTGTCGGCGTGCTCGACGGTGCGGATCGTGCGCATGCCCAGCGCGGCGGCCGCCGCCAGCTCGTCGTCGCCGCCGTCGCCGACGTAGACGCACGCGTGGGGCGGGACGTCCAGCAGCTCGCACGCGGTGAGGAAGATCTTCGGGTCGGGTTTGCCGGCCCGCAGCTCGCTGGAGAACACCGTGGCGTCGAACCGGCCGGCCAGCCGGCTGCGCCGGAACCGGTCCGGGTCGTCGCCGGAGGTGTTGCTCACCAGGCCGAGCAGCCAGCCCGCCGCCCGGACCTCGTCCAGTGTGGACAGGGTGGTCTCGGGCACGGCCGCGAGCAGGCTGTCGATCATCTCCCGCCGTAGCGCCGCCGCCCTGGCCACCTGCTCGGCGCTGGGCCGCCCGCCGACCCGCCGGGCGAGCGTGCCCACCATGGTGGTCAGGTCGCCCATGCCGCCCGCGAGGCGCTCGGGCCAGGTGTCGTCGAAGATCCGGAGGTACGCGTCCGGGTCCACGCCGAGGACGTCCGCCATCCGGCGCACCACCCGGTCGCGCAGGCCGTCCGCACCGCCGGGCACGAGCGTGTTGAACAGGTCGAACAGGACGGCCCGTCGCATGCGGTCACTGTACCGGTCGGTGGCCACTGCGCCGGGTGACGACGCGGCGGGTGGCGCCACGGACGAGCCGGCCCCGGGTCACTGGCGGGCGATCGGGGCGCGGGTCGCACCGGTGAGCCGCACCAGGGCCTCCGGCGCCAGCTCCACCTGCCACCCGCGCCGCCCGGCGCTGACCAGGATGGTGGCGAAGCCGTCCGCGGAGGAGTCCACGATGGTCGGCAGCCGGCGCCGCTGACCGAGAGGGCTGATGCCGCCCCGGACGTAACCCGTGGCCCGTTCCGCGGCCGCCCGCTCGGCCAGCTCGGCCCGCTTACCGCCGGCCGCGGCGGCCACCGCCTTGAGGTCCAGCTCCCGGCTGGCGGGCACCACCGCCACCACGAGCCGGCCGTCCACGTCCACGACGAGGGTCTTGAAGAGACGCTCCGCGCTCACGTTCAGCGCGGCCGCGACCGCCCGCCCGTAGTCGGCGGTGTCCGCGGGGACGTCGTACCGGTGGAGGGTGTACGGCACGCCCGCGCGCGCCAGCTGTGCCGTCGCCGGTGTCGCCGCGCCCGCCATGACCGGCAGGCTACACCCGGTGGCAGACCAGCGCCGTCGGGGAACCCGCCACCCGCGTCAGCACCACGGTGGCGTCGGCGTCGCCGGTCAGGCGCAGGTCGCGGCGCAGCCGCTCGGGGTCGACCGCCGAGCCCCGCTTCATGATCTCCACCCGGCCGACGTCGCGGGCCCGGAGCGCCGCCCGCAGCCTGCGGACGGAGAACGGCAGCGCCTCGTCGACCCGGAGCACCCGCGCGAACGGCGTGGGCGGCGGGTCGTCGGCGTACAGGTACGCGATCGCGGGATCGGCGAGATTGCCGCCCACCCGGTCGGCGAGCTCCGCCACCAGGTGCGCGCGGACCACGGCCGGGTCCGGGTCCAGCAGGTACGTGCGGACCGGGCCGGACGGCGCCTGGCGGCGGCCGTCGCCGGTGAGCTCCGCGACCCGGGCGAGACGGTCCGGCCCGTCCGTGCGCAGCACCGAGGCGCGGCGGGGCACGGCGGCCAGCGGGCCGCACCAGAACGCGGCCTCCACCAGGTCGCCGTCGACCGAGACCCACTCCGCCTCGGCGCCGTCGGGGATCAGGGCGTGGTCGACGCCCGGGGCCAGCTTGAGCACGGTGCGGGGGACGGTCCGCACCAGCCGGGACACGAACGACCACGGCGGGGAGAACGCGTTCGGGTCGAAGACCCTCCGGCCGGACCGGTGGCGCCGCCGGGACGGGTCGCAGAAGGCCGCGCTCACGGCCGACAGGTCGATGTCCTCGGCCCGGCCGAGCTCGACCGTCACCAGGTCCGCCAGGCCGAGAGCGGACACGTTGGCGGCCGCGACGGCCACCGCCGCCGGGTCCGCGTCCACCGCCCGTACCCGGATCCCGGCGCGGGCGGCGGCGACGGTGTCGGCGCCGATGCCGCAGCACACGTCGACCAGCTCGCGGACACCGGCACCGGCCAGCCGTTGGGCACGTCGCCGCGCGACCACCGCCCGGGTGGCCTGTTCCAGCCCGCTCTCGGTGAAGAACATGCGGGCGGCGTCGGCCCCGAACTTCGCGGTCGCCCGCGCCCGCAGCCGCGCCTGCGTGAGCGCGGTGGCGGCGAGGTCCGGTGGGACGCCGCGGGCGCGCAGGGCGCTGACGGCCGCCAGCGGGTCCCCGGCCACCAGGCGGGCGGCGGCGCGTAACGCCTCCTCACCGGCGGGGGTATGAAGCGCCGCCAGCTGCTCCGGTGTGGTCACGGGGACCCGCGGCGAGGGCCGTTACCTCGGGGTGCCCTCCGGCGTCTCGACCACGGCGTCCGGTCCGGGGTAGACGAGCTTCTCCCGCCCGTCCGGGTAGCGCACCAGGTACGGCGGCCCGCCGTGCTCGCCCCGGACCTCGATGATCTCGGCGACCTGGTCGGCGACGCCGACGCTACGCCCGTGGATGTGCAGTCGGTCACCCTTCTTCGCCTGCATGACTGCCTGCCTCCGCATCCTCGTGCACTCGCCCGCCCGATCGTGCGGTTGTCGCGGATCGCCCCCCGGGCCGCCCGGGGCGGCTCCCCGACCGCCCACGAGGCCGGCCGCGCGCCGCTCACTGCCAGCATGCCAGATGCCGCGCCCGCCCACCCGCCGGCGGGCCGAACGCCCTGGGCCGGCGGGCCGAACGCCCTCGGTCGGCCCGTTGAGCGCCCTGTGGTGGGCTCCCCCGAACGTGCGTGCCCCCGGGGCGCCTGTCGAAGCCCCGGCCGGCCACGTCGATGCCTTCGGCGGCCCTGTGAACGCCCTCGGCCGGCCGGTCGAAGGCCCTGAGGCGGTGGGCGAACGCCCACGAGCCGGCGTGGCAAACTGGCACTCTCCTTGACGGAGTGCTAGCCACCGGCGTAGTCTGCCGATTGGCACTCCCGGTCGGAGGGTGCTAAGCCCGGCGGTGCCGGCAACCCGCGACGACGGGACCGACGGGACACGTAACGCCGTTTCCAGATACCCCAGGAGGGTATACCCGTGACTACCGCCACGAAGGTTGCGATCAGGCCGCTGGAGGACCGGATTCTGGTCCAGGCCAACGAGGCAGAGACCACGACGGCGTCGGGGATCGTCATCCCGGACACCGCGAAGGAGAAGCCGCAGGAGGGTACCGTCCTCGCTGTCGGGCCGGGCCGCATCGACGATTCCGGCAAGCGGATTCCCCTCGACGTCAAGGTCGGCGACACGGTCCTGTACTCGAAGTACGGCGGGACCGAGGTGAAGTACGGCGGCGAGGAGTACCTGATCCTCTCCTCCCGGGACGTCCTCGCGGTCATCGAGAAGTAACCGTTCCGATGCCAGCGTCTACCGCCCTGGACCGGTTGCGGTCCAGGGCGGTACGCGCGTAAAGGAGAACGAGCCATGGCGAAGATCCTGAGTTTCTCCGACGAGGCCCGGCACCTGCTCGAGCACGGCGTCAACACCCTGAGCGACACCGTCAAGGTGACCATCGGTCCCCGCGGTCGCAACGTGGTGCTGGACAAGAAGTTCGGGCCGCCGGAGATCACCAACGACGGCGTCACCATCGCCAAGGAGATCGAGCTGGAGAACCCGTACGAGAACCTCGGCGCGCAGTTGGTCAAGGAGGTGGCGACCAAGACCAACGACGTCGCGGGCGACGGGACCACCACGGCCACGGTGCTCGCCCAGGCGATGGTCCGTGAAGGTCTGCGCAACGTGGCCGCCGGCGCCAACCCCACCGCGCTCAAGCGTGGCATCGACGCGGCCGCGGAGGCGGTGTCCGAGGCGCTGCTGGCCAAGGCCACGCCCGTCGACAGCCGGGACAAGATCGCGCAGGTGGCGACCGTGTCGGCGCAGGATCCGGCGATCGGTGACCTGATCGCGGAGGCGATGGAGAAGGTCGGCCGGGAAGGCGTCATCACCGTCGAAGAGGGATCGACGCTGGCGACCGAGGTCGAGGTCACCGAGGGGATGCAGTTCGACAAGGGCTTTATCTCGCCGCACTTCATGACCGACCCCGAGGCCGGCGAGGCGGTGTTGGAGGACGCCTACCTGCTCATCACCACGGAGAAGCTCTCCGCGATCGAGGACCTGCTGCCGCTGCTGGAGAAGGTCGCCCAGGCCGGCAAGCCGCTGCTGGTGATCGCGGAGGACGTGGAGGGACAGGCACTGTCCACTCTGGTGGTCAACGCGATCCGCAAGACGCTGAAGGTGGCGGCGGTGAAGGCGCCCGGCTTCGGCGAGCGTCGCAAGGCCATGCTGCAGGACATGGCGATCCTCACCGGCGCCCAGCTGATCGCCCCCGAGCTCGGCTACCGGCTGGACCAGGTCGGGCTGGAGGTGCTCGGCCGGGCCCGCCGGATCGTGGTGACCAAGGACACCACGACCATCGTGGATGGTGCCGGCAGCGAGGCCGACGTGCAGGCCCGGCTGGACCAGCTGCGCCGTGAGCTGGAGGCGGCCGAGTCCGACTGGGACCGCGAGAAGCTCAGCGAGCGGATCGCCAAGCTGTCCGGCGGCGTCGCGGTGATCCGCGCCGGTGCCGCCACCGAGGTGGAGCTCAAGGAGCGCAAGCACCGCATCGAGGACGCGATCGCGGCCACCAAGGCCGCCGTCGAGGAGGGCATCGTGCCCGGTGGCGGCGCCGCCCTGGTGCAGCTCGACGTGCTGGACAACTACCTGGACCGCACCGGTGACGAGCGCACCGGGGTGGCCATCGTCCGCGCGGCGCTGGCCGAACCGCTGCGCTGGATCGCGGCCAACGGTGGCTACGACGGCAACGTCGTGGTGGAGAAGGTCCGCTCCATGCCCTGGGGTCAGGGCCTGGACGTCGCCACCGGCACCTACGGCGACCTGGCGGCGGCCGGGATCGTGGACCCCGTGAAGGTCACCCGGCACGCGGTGGCGAACGCGGCCTCGATCGCCGGCCTGCTGCTGACCACCGAGTCGCTGGTGGTCGAGAAGCCCAAGGAGCCTGAGCCGGCCGGCACGGGTCACGGCCACGGTCACGGCCACGGTCACGGTCCCGGCTTCTGAGCCGACGACTCCGGCCGGTCCGACGACGCTCCGGCCGTGTTCCCCGCCGCGGCCGGTCACCACCGCCGCCGCGGACCGCCGTCGCACCGGGCGCCGTCGCGGTTGCCGCGGCCACCCGCGCGGTCGAGACTGGGTCCCGTGAGGACGGAAAGGGGCGTCGCGGGAAGTCTCGCCGGCTGTGCCGCCGCCGCCGTGGCGCTCGGCGTCTCCGAGCTCGTGGCCATCGCGACCGGGCCACGCACCTCGCCGCTGGTGGCGGTCGGAGCGGTGGTCGTGGATGCGGCGCCCCGGCCGGTGGTCGAGTTCGCCATCCGCGTCTTCGGGACGGCCGACCGGGTCGCGTTGCAGGTCGGCACGATCGTGCTGCTGGCCGCCGCCGCGGCGGCCCTGGGCGCGGCGGCCGCCCACTGGTGGCCGGTGGCGCCCGTCGCGCTGGTGGCCTTCGCGGCGCTCGGCGCCAGCGCCGCGGTCACCCGGCCCGGCGCCGGTGCCGTGGCCGCGCTGCCCACCGTCGCCGGTGCGCTCGCCGCCGGCCTCACCTACGCGCTCCTCCACCGGCGGTTCGCCACCCCGCCACGGGGTCCGACCTGCGTCGCAACCGGTCAGGTCCACGACGTGCACCTGGCCAGGTCCACGCGGCGGCGACTGCTGGGCGTCGCCGCCACCGTGGTGGGGGTCGCCGCCGTGGCCGGGCTGGCCGGCCGCTACCTGTCGAACGTCCGCGGCGTGTCGCAGGCCCGCGGGGACGTGGCCCTGCCCCCGCCCGCGGACCCGGCACCCCCGGTGCCGCCCGGCTCCGACCTGGGCGTGCCGGGCCTGGCCAGCTACGTCACCCCGAACGACGACTTCTACCGGGTGGACACCGCGCTGGTGGTCCCGCAGGTCGACCCGCGTCAGTGGCGGCTGCGGATCCACGGGCGCGTGCGTCGCCCGTACACCCTCACCTTCCAGGACCTGCTCGAGCGGCCGATGGTGGAGCGGTGGATCACGCTGACCTGCGTCTCCAATCCCGTCGGCGGGCCCTTCATCGGCAACGCGAGGTGGCTGGGCGTGCCCGTGGCCGACCTGCTAGCCGAGGCCGGACCGCTGCCCGGGGCCGACCAGGTGGTGAGCCGGTCGGTGGACGGGTGGACCTGCGGCACGCCGACCAGCGTGCTCATGGACGGGCGGGACGCCCTGCTCGCGGTGGCGATGAACGGGGAGCCGCTACCGCCCGAGCACGGCTTCCCGGTGCGGATGGTGGTGCCCGGCCTGTACGGCTACGTCTCCGCGTGCAAGTGGATCAGCGAGATCGAACTGTCCAGCTTTGACGACTTCGACGCGTACTGGGTCCGCCGCGGCTGGGCGGCGCAGGCGCCGGTCAAGACCCAGTCGCGGATCGACGTGCCGCGGGGACGGGTGCGCGCCGGGACCGTCACCGTCGCGGGCGTGGCGTGGGCCCAGCACCGCGGCATCGCGCGGGTGGAGGTACGGATCGACGACGGGGACTGGCAGGAGGCGACCCTGGCCGACACGGTCTCGGCGGACACCTGGCGGCAGTGGTCGCTGCGCTGGGAGGCGACGCCGGGTCGGCACCGGTTGACCGTCCGCGCGACCGACGGGGACGGTGTCACGCAGCCCGAGCAGCCCGCCCCGCCGGTGCCGGACGGCGCGACTGGTTGGCACACGGTGGAGGTGGAGGTGACCTGAGCGCGTGCCGACGCGCCCGGTGCCCACGCGGTGCCGGGAGACGCCGTCGGTGGGCGGGTACGCCGGTGGCGCGGCGGGGTCCGGCGCCGTGGCGTGACCGGGCCGCGGCGCGTGGCGGGACCAGGTGGCCGAGCCGGCTACCGGCTTGGAACCGTCGGCCGACCACGGTGGAGCCGGGCAGCGCCGGCGTGCGCGGGCGGGCGGACGTGGGCGGGGGCAGCCTCCGGCCGCGGGGGCGCGGCTCACGCCACGCGGTGCACCGGTACCCGCGGCCGCGGGGCGGCACCGCCCAGACGGGTGGCGGTCGCTCGACCGCGCAGCTGCCGCTCCATCAGGTCGATGTCGGCGCGACCGCCGCGGACGAACTCCGCCGCTCCCATCGCGAGCAGCTGCAGGCGCTCGGCCTCCGTGAAGCCGCCCCACACCCCGTACGCCTCGCGCACCGTCAACGCGTGCGCCGCACACTCGGCGCGGACCGGGCAGCCCCGGCACACCGCCTTGGCCTGCTGCTCGCGCCGCACCCGGGACAGGCCCCGCTCACCGTCCGGGTGGAAGAACTGGGCCGCGTCTCTGCCCCGGCAGGAGCCGCGCCGTTGCCAATCCCAGATCTCGGCGATGGGCCCCGGCAGCCTGCGCAGCGTCGACATGGCACCTCCTGCCGATGTAACGGGCGGTAATGCTGAGAACACCGAACGACCCTACTCCGGTTGTGGCGTGTGTCACTAGTCGGCGTGTCGCGTCATCGCTGAGCGCTCGATCGAACTTTCTCGGAGAATCGGTCCCAAAACGCACCATGATCCGCGGATTTCATGATGTCCTCCCAAAGGGGGGTTGTGCACAACCGATAACGAGGGGGACATGGTGCGAACCGTGCTTGTCTGCGTGCGGTCGCCGGTGGCGGCCCAGTCGGTCGCGTCGTGCGCGGCGCGGCTGGGAGTGTGCTCCGTCCGTACCGCCGTCTCAGAGGCGGAGGTGATGGCCCGGCTCGCGGAGCAGCCGGCCGAGCTCATCCTGGCCGACACCGCTGTCAGCCGCCCGGACACGGTGGGGTTCACCAGGCGCGTGCTGGCACGCGACCCGCGTGCGGTGCTGCTGCTGTTCGGGGCGGAGGACCCCAAGGTCGCCGCGGCGGCCGTGGCCGCCGGTGCCCGGGGCATCATCCGCGGGGACCACGACCCGGTCGGCACGGTGGCGAAGGCGCTCCTGCTGATCGCGGCGGCGCGGGCGACGGCCGACAGCGCCGGTGCACCGGCCCTGTCCGCCGTCGCCCGCGCCGCCCGTAAGCCCGTCGACCCCCGGCC
>VSBZ01000158.1:0-8345 GCA_047459215.1 Micromonosporaceae bacterium
GGGCAGTGCCGGGCCAGGTGGTGGTCGAAGAAGACCGCCTCGGTCTCGATGCCGTTCATGGCGATCACCCGGCAACGGGTGTACGGGCCGGCCTCGTCCGGGTCGATGGGGCCCACGTCGAGCTCCCGCCAGTTGCGGATCTGGTCGTCGAGCGCGATGCCCTGGTGCTCCAGAGGGTTGAACACGACGCTGCCCTCCCTACCGGCGGACGCCTCGGCGCCTGCCTCACCGCCTGCCAGCACGTTACCCCCGGTTTGTTATGTTTCGCACCGTTTATCGGTAACGCGCGGCAGCCGACCACCCGTACGCCGCCACCGCCGTACGCGCCGGAACCGCGGCCGCGCGCCGCCCGTCAGACCGGCATGCGCAGGGCAGCAGCGGCAGCGGTGGCGGTGGTCGCCGGTACGGTGCTGTTCATGATCTCCGCATGCGGCGGCGGTGGGGAGCCCGGCGGCGACGGTGCCGCACCCGCGGGCCGCGGGACGCCGGCCGACCACGCCACCGGTCCGCCACCCACCGAAGGCGCCGGCGGGCCCGGGACGGACGGCGGTGCGGACGCCACGCCGCCCCCGCGCCCGGACCCGGACGACCCGACCACGCCGCTGGACGGCACGCGGTGGACCGTCGACACCGTGATCGTCGACGGCGCCACCCTGGCCGTGCCCGCGGGCCCGTCCGGCTCGGCCTGGCTGACGATCGAAGGCGCCAGGTTCCGGGCGGTCACCGGCTGCGGGGAGGTCGAGGGCAGGGTACGGATCGACGGCGGCGTCCTGCGGTTCAGCGACGTCACCGAGGCGGTCCCGATCCACTGCCCGGACGAGTTCGCGCCAGCGGACCGGGTGATGCGCGAGCTGTTCACCACCCGAGCCAGGTTCGCTGTCACATCTGGACAGTTGCGGCTGGACCACCCCGGCGGCAACGGGCTGAGGCTGCACGCCAGCCCAGAGGAGCCCGGCTCCGCCCCACGGTCGTGACCTCCGGCCAGCGGCGCCCGGCGCCGGATGGTGCCACACCAGCCGGAGGACCCACGCCTCAGGCTCACCCGGGCACTCGGCGCTCGTCCGAGCGCTACGGCTCACCCGAGCCGGGAGCCGGCGCGTAGCTGAGGGCTCGCCCACTGAGCCGGCGCTCGGAACCCATGGGTCAATGTCAACACTTCAAGTGCGTCGGCGGCGACGCGTACAATGTGGGAACGCTACGACACCACCCCGGAGGCCCCGTGACCGGTGGGTTCATGGTTGACCCCGACGCCCTCCAGCGGGCGGCGGACGCCTCGGCCGAAGCGACCGCCAGCGCCGGTCAGGTGCGGCTCGCCGAGACGATGGAGCTGTTCGGTGCGGCGCTGCCGGGGTCGCGGGCCGGACAGAGCGCGGAGGTCTTGAGATCCGCGCTGCAGACGTGGCTCGCCGCCTGGTGCGCGGACACCGAGACGTACGCGACGGTGCTGCGCGCCGCGGCCGACAGGTACGCCGCCAGCGACGACCGCTCACGGGTGCCCTTCGGCAGCGCCGACCGTCGCCTCCCGGCCTGGTGAGGGCGTGGGCGGATGGTCCACCTTGGCGCGGTCCGTCAATGGACACCCGAGCCGCTCGAGGACGCGGTCGCGCAGATCGGGCGCAGGTGCGCGGAGCTTCTCAACGTCGGGGACCGCTTTCGACGGGACGGGCTGCCGGCGGAGTGGTCCGGCGTCGCCGCCCGGGGCGCTCACCTGACGCACAGGTCCCTGGTGAACCGGTTGGACCGCGGCGTCGAAGCGGTCGAGCCACTGCGCAAGGTGGCCGGGATCGCCGCGGACCGCGTGCGGGATCTCCGGCGTGCGCTCAACGAGGTGGAGGAGGAGGCCGCCCGGCAGGGATTCGCGATCCGGGACGACGGGCGGGTGGTCGACCGCGACCCGGGCGCGGACCCTGGTCGGGCCGGCCAACGGGAGCCTGTGAGAGCCGCCCTCCAGGCCGCGGTGGCACGGATCATCCACACCGCCGACGAGATCGACCAGATGGTCGACGACGCCCTCCGTACCGCGCTGGACGCGCTGGCGGGCCCGCGGTCCGCGTCGGGCGACAACCAGCCGCCGGTCCCCGGCATGCCTCCGTTCCCACCCACCGACCCGGGTGCCGGCGAGCACGGCTCCGACCCGTGGTGGACCACGGGCGACGACCGGGTCAAGAAGGAGCTCGCGTACACCGCCGCCACGATCGCCGACGCCATGGGCCTGACCAACGCCGCGTCGCACCTACGGCACTACCTCGGCAACTCTGGTGAGGATCTCATCATCAGCCCCGACCGGATCGCCCGGGACGTCGAACAGTTCCAGGCGCAGACCGACCAGACCGTCGCGGCCGAGCTGCGCCGGATCGCCGCCGAGGTAAAGGCGAACGGTGGCTACGGGGAGCCGGTCCAGTTCAGCACCGACTGGCAGGGCTTCTACATCACGAAGTCCCACAGCGAGGACTGGTTCTATGCGATGGGCGGCATCCAGTACGCGGTGACCGGGGTGGCCACCGTCTACCCGCCCGGACCCGACGGCCAGCCCACCGTGGTGGTCGACTACCAGACACACGTGTTCGATCGGTATAACTGGGACGAGGGGAAACAGGTCACCATCGGCCCGGTCACCATCACGGACGAGCAGATGGCGGAGATGCACCGGGCAGGAGTCGCGCAGGAGTTCAACATGTACGGGTCGAGTGAGCCACGGCGGTACGAGGGGACGGTGCCACCTCCGGGACAGGTGCCCGACCTTCCCCAGCCGCCCGAGAGCCGGGACGGGACCCGGACAGGTCCCCGCCGATGACAGGACGCTTCCGGCTGCTTGCCGTCTGGGCGCTGGCGACCGCGACGATCGGCGCGCTGGTCGCCTGTGACTCCGGGCCGGGTAGGGAGGGTGACGTGGGCAACGGGGCCGAGCCTGACCAGGCGCTGGTCGAGGAGGCGCTGGAGTTCGGCCGGATTGTGCTGCCGCCCTCAGCGGTCGTCCTCGGGGCCGAGACCGAGAAGGGGATAGACCTCCTCTACTGCCTGGCGGTCCGGGTGGCGCCCGGCGACGTCGACCGGATGCTGTCGGACTCCGGGTTCACGGCCGAGCTCGAGCCCGGGCGGCAGGTCTTCATGCCGACGGTCGCGGGTGTCGAGCTCGGGAACGCGGATCGCATCGCCTCCGCGCAGGACACGATCCGGTCCGGCAACGGAGCCGAACGCTATGTCTCCCGCGTAGTCCTGGTCGACCGCACCGACCCGGACGCGCCCGTGGTGCACCTCTGGCTGTTCACGACCTGATCCGGCCACCCCCGCGGGGAGTCGGGCCCGCAACCCCGGCGGGGGGTGGCACCACGGGACCAGCGGTCACGCGCGGCTCGCCCGGGAGCGTACGGCTCACCCGAGCCGGAAGCCGCCGCGGGGCAGCGGAGCGAGCACTCCGCTCGCCTTCAGCTCGGCGATGTGCTCGGCGGCCCGATGCGGCGCACTGCCGCCGTGGATGAGCACGCCCGCCTCGATGTTGCGCAACGCCCCCGACTGGGTCAGGTTGGCGCTGGACACCAGCAGCGTCCGACGGTCGGCAACCGCGATCTTGGCGTGCATCCGCGCGCCCGGCTCGTCGCGCTGCTCCACCGGCCAGTGCCACAGCGTCACGCCCGGCACGCCGGCGAAGGCCGCCGCCGGCTCGGGACCGGCCAACATGCCGGCAGCACCCTGCAGGGTCTCCACGACGACGGTCACCGAGACGCCGCGCTCCGCCGCCGCGGACAGGGCGGCCAGCACCGGCGGGTGCGGTGTGGCGGCGTACGTCATGAGCAGCAGCTCGTGCCGCGCGCCGGCGATGAGCTCCGCCAGCGCCTGCGCCGTGGCCCGCACCGGTACGCGGAAGGTGTCCGGCCCGCTCCACACCGACTCGACCCGTACCTCCGCCTGCTGCTGAGCCCGGCCGTCGGCCAGGCCGCGAAGGTACGCGGCCGCGACCGCCGGGTCGATGCCGGCGGCGCGCCGGGCGGCGAGCACCGCCGCGGCCGCGTCGGCCGAGCCGGGGACCGGCACCGCCCGCACGGCCGCGTGGTCGGGCCAGCCCGCGGCCAGCCGGTCCGCGAGGGTGCGCAGGTGCGCGGGGCCGAGCCGGACCGCCGCCGCCTCGGCGGCGGCCTCGAACCCGCCGAGCGCCCCGCCGGTCGTTGCTCCCCCACCTGCCACGGCTCCCCCACCGGCCGTGGGTCCGCCGCCCATGGCTCCCCCACCGGTCGCGGCGGTACCGCCACCCGCGGCGGTCTCGTCGCCGTCGGCGCCCGCGTTCACGGCGCCCCCGGGAACAGCGCCAGGTCCACGTCACCGCCCACGGGTACGACGAACCGGCGGTCGAGGAACCGGTTGCCCCGCTCGCACGTGGTCTCGGAGACGAACAGGCACACGTGGCACGCCGCGCCGTGCAGGAAGTCGGCCGGGTCGTGTGGCAGCCGCTCGGCGCACAGCGGGTCGGAGGAGCACCGCTCCGCCTCCGTCAGCGCCCGGCGGGTCAGCTCCACCAGCCGGTCGGGTTCGGCGAGCGACGCGAGGCCACCGAGCGTACCCTCGGCGTCCGGCACCGCGGTGTAGATGAGGATGCCGGCGCGCGGGTCGTCCTCGGCGTCGCTGGCGTAGATCCGCTCCGCCAGGCTGGCCTGGCTGTAGCCGCACTCCAGTGCGATGGTGCGGATCAGCAGATGGGACAGGGTGTGCAGGGCGAGGTAGCGGGCACCCGGCCACAGCCGCATCTCGTCGAACGGGCCGCTGATCCGGTCGGAGTACCGGTTGCGCCGGTGGCGCGCGTACGCGCCCCGGTGCGCCTGCAACGCCGGTGAGCCGTCCACCCGCGCCTGCCAGGCACGCAGCAGGTCCTCCGGTACGCGCAGGAAGATGCCCTCTCCGCGGACCTCGCTGGCCGGTACCCACGTCGGGTCGGAGCGGGCCAGCGGCGCCCGCGTCACCAGGTCCGGGTCCTCGGGGTCCGGGGCGTCCAGGCGGGTGAACCCGACCAGCGCCCGGACCACCCGCAGCCGCTCGACCTGGATGACGTCGGCGTAGCACGCCTTCAGCTCCGCGGGTACACCGTCGGGGTCACGGCGCAGCGCGAAGTCGTCGGTCGGGTCGGGAAGCTGGGCCGCGGAGAACACCTCCCACTCAGGGGTGAGCAGGTCGGGCCGCCCCTCCCCGGCCGGCCGCTGCGGCGACTCGGCCTCCCGACGGTGCCGCTCGCGCTCGATGGCGGCCCAGATCTCCTCGTGGCTCCACCGCCGCAGCTCCCGGAACCCCGGTGCGTCAACGCTGAGCGCGAACAGCACCATCTCCGGGTTGGTGGACTTCTCCAAGTTCGCCCAGTGCTGCTCCACCTTTGCCTGCAGTTCGCTGGCACCGGTGCGGGGCACGGCGAGTGCGGACATGGTCTGCGGGAACCACTGGTTGGACGCGCCCACCACGATCACCTGCACGTCCCGGTCGCATCCGCCGGGCTCGAAGGTGGACAGATGCGGGTGGCGACCCCGGCACCGGGGCAGCCGTTCGGCGCCGTAAGGGCCGAACGCCGCCCGCAGGTTGCGGCGCTCGCCGCAGGCCACGCACCTCACCTCGACGTTGACGCCGAGGTTGCCGCCCCGGTCGTCCATGCGC
Source organism: Micromonosporaceae bacterium (assembly GCA_047459215.1). GTDB lineage: Bacteria > Actinomycetota > Actinomycetes > Mycobacteriales > Micromonosporaceae > Natronosporangium. The sequence goes on from VSBZ01000158.1 coordinate 5,632, forward strand.
AGCCGAGGGTGGGTGGCCCTCGGGCAGCCGCCGCCCTGGTGGACGAAGTGGTCGTACGGAAAGTCGTCGAGATGCCCGGCGGGGCAGGCCAGCATGAACCGGGCCGCCACCGCGAGTGGCCGACGGCCGGTCCGCTTGCGCGGACAGTCGCGGTGGAAGAACCGGGCGTCCTGGGGCCGGCGGGGACGGCTGTTCTCGAAGTCGAAGGTGCCGGAGTCGATCGCGGCGAGCTCGTTACAGGCGGTGCAGCGCAGCCAGGACGGGAACGGCACGACCGGCACACCCACGTTGGAGGCGGGTCCGGCCGGGTCCTGGTCGATCCCATCCATCCACGGCGCGGGGCGCAGCTGCTCCACGCCGTGGCAGCCCTTCAGGCGGCGCACCTCGGCGAGCAGCCTGGGCTCGGCGATCGGCTCCCACGGTGCGGCATCGTGGTGCCAGTCGTCGAGGCCGCGGACCAGCACGGAGATGTTGGGCAGGTCGACCAGCGCGCCCACACCCGAGGTGAACATCAGGTGGCTGGGCCGCACCGCCCCGACCCGCCGCCGGTACGCCTGAGGCATCACGCACCTCCCGCGGTCAACGCCGAGCCGCCGAACTCGTCCCCCTCGGGCAGGTCCTCATCGGACACATTCTCGTCGTCGGTCGCCCGCGGAGCCCGGAACGACCAGGCGGGCGCCCCGTAGACCGGCTCGAAGACCTGCCCGCCACCGGGCAACAACAGGTTGATCTCGTTCTCGGTCTCGCGCAGGGACATCCCGACCGTCAGGTCGCCCCAGCTGCCGTCCCCGGCCCGCTTGAGCAGCCCGACCAGCTGTTCGGTGCGCGACGTGCCCTCCCGGTAGGCGAGCCGGGCCGAGCCGGTACGGGTCTGCCGCCACCGGTCGGTGATGCGGCCGAGCCGTTCGGCGAGGTACCCGCGGGCGTGCTCACCGCCCACCACCCCGGCACGGGCGAGCAACCGGTCGGTGACCTCCCGCACGACCGGCCCGTCCAGCGGCACGTCGTGCGCGTCGCGGTTGCGGGAGTGGGCGGGGTCGGCGTGGCGGACCGCGGCGACGAACGCGGCAGCGGCCCCGCGGTCCAGCGCCCGACGGGTGTACGGGGTGACAGACAGCGCCTCCACCCGGCGGTAGAAGGTGGCGTGGTAGTAGGTGAAGTCCTCGTAGTGCGCCAGGTCCCGGGGCCGGGTCCAGTTGTAGAGGGTGATCACCAGGCCCGGGCGGCTGGCGTCCCGGCCCACCCGGGACGAGGCCTGGATGTACTCGGCGGTGTTCTTCGGCTGGCCGGTGACGACCATCAGCCCGAACCTCGGCACGTCCACCCCGACCTGCAGCATCGAGGTCGCCAGCACCACGTCGACCGGTTCCCGCCCCTCGCGGCGGCGCCGGCTGAAGCGCTCGGCCAGCGGGTGGAACGTCGACCGCTTCTCCGCCTGAGCGCGACGGAACTCCTCGGCGATCGCCCGCCGGCGCGCCGAGGTGTCGAGTTCCGGGTCGTACCCGTACTCCAGCCGGCCCAACACCTCGCTGATGTCCGCCGACGAGATCCGGGAGGTCAGCTCCTGGACGTCGAGCATGCCGGTGGACGAGACGATCCGGTCGGACAGCCCGCGCCGGGCGCCGTGCGTACGGACCCGGGTGGTGACGTCGTCGTCGAGGTAGCGGCGCATCCCCGCGAGCTCCCGGGTGGCGTTGAAGTACCCGACGACGGTCAGGTAGGGCGCGGCCGGTTCCCCGTACCGGTCGAACAGCGTCTGCCCGGCCAGCAGCAGGATCTCCGCCAGGCGGATCTCGGCGGCCTTGAGCCGGACGCCGTGGGCGCAGATGCCGAGGTAGCGGCGGCCGGGCTGGTCCGGGCTGACCGGCACCTGGCGGCTGAAGAACGTGTCGGCGATGTCGGTGACCGGCGGCGGGAACACCTCCAGCTGCCGGGCGAACACGCCCATCACCTGTTCGGCGGCACGCCGGGTGGTGGCGGTGGAGGCGACGATCTTCGGCCCGGTCCGGTGCCCATCGACCGGGGACCAGGTGCACAACTGGTCGACGGCCGCCTCGAACAGGCCGACCATGGTGCCCAGCGCACCGGAGATCAGGTGCAGCTCGTCCTGGATGATGAGGTCGGGCGGGCGCAGCGGGGTGACCGGCTGGCTGGTCACCGCGGGCAGGGTTCCCTTGCGCAGGTGGCGGCTGCCGCAGCCGATGCGGGTGTCGAGGTCGTCGTGGCGGTACCCGTGACGCGGGCAGCGCTGCTGGACGCGTCCGAACAGGATGCCGGCCTCGCCCCGCCAGGGCAGCTGGGCGAGCTTGTCCACGGTGGCGACCACGAGGCTCGGTGCGTACCGGTAGATCTCCTCGTCGACGGTGAGAATGGGCAGCCCTTCGCTGCTTTGCGTACGGGAGAAGGGGCAGGCGTCGACCCCCTCGCCGTTGGGACACCACAGCAGCACCCGGCGCAGGTCCTCGTCCGGGTGCAGGTCGTGGTGGGGGCGCAGGGCGGTGCCGCACCACGGGCAGGTGAGGACCTGCAGGACGTTGGTACGCCGGCCCTCGCCGGCCTCGCGCGCCTCGGCGATCTGCTCGGCCGCCTCGGTGAACCAGTTGGGCGAGACGCCGCCGCCGACCCACAGCCCGATACGGAACGGCTCGTCGCCGAACGTGGCCGGGTCGGCTTGGCGCAGCACCTCGGCGGCGCACACCAGCGCGGCCGCACGC
>VSBZ01000159.1:0-8319 GCA_047459215.1 Micromonosporaceae bacterium
TCGACGACCCCGGCGGGTGTGGTCGCGGCGTCCGGCGCGGCGGACGCCGGCTGGCCGGGACGGTCGGCGGACGCGGGCGCGCGCTCGGCCGCGCGCCCGCCGCCGTGGTCGGCGGACAGGCTCGTCAGCGTGCCCTCGATCTCCCGGCAGGCGCCGCCGATCGCGATCCCGAACACGCCCTGGCCGCCCTGGAGCAGGTCGACGACCTCCTCGGCGGACCGGCACTCGTACACGGTGGTGCCGTCGGAGATGAGCGTCAGCCCCGCCAGGTCGTTGACCCCGTGGGCGCGCAGCGTCTCGATCGCCTTGCGGATGTTCTGAAGCGACACGCCGGCGTCCAACAGGGACTTGACCACCTTGAGCACGACGATGTCGCGGAAGGAGTACAGCCGCTGCGTGCCCGACCCGGAGGCGGCTCGGACGCTGGGCACCACCAGGCCGGTGCGGGCCCAGTAGTCCAGCTGGCGGTAGCTGATGCCGGCCGCCCGCATCGCCACGGTGCCCCGGTACCCGACCTCCTCCGGGGCGGGTCGCGAGGCCCCACCGGCTGACTCGTGCGGCTCCGGCATGCCTGACCTCCCCGGCGGGTACCGCTGTTGGCTTTCGTGGCCAAGCTTACCGCCGTCAACGCAACCCGCCGGGGAAGGAAACGCCGCCAACCGGCGACGGCCGGGCCACCGCCTGGGAACGCAGCAACCCCCGCCACCGCCCCCGTCGACGGCGGCGCCTGCCAGCGGCGCCGCGGTGCACCCGGCGGGGCACCCCGGCTGACCGTCCCGGCCGCACGCGGCCGGGACGGTCAGCCGGCGAAGTCCTCCGGACGCACCTGGTCCAGGAACTCGCGGAACTTCTGGACCTCGTCCTCCTGCTCGTCGGGGATGAGGATGCCCGCCTCGTCCAGCACCTTCTCCGCGCACCGGATCTTGGCGCCGGCCCGCAGCGCCAGCGCGATCGAGTCGCTGGGCCGGGCCGAGACCCGGATCCCGTCGCCGATGACCAGGTCCGCGAAGAAGACGCTGTCCTTCAGCTCGACGATCTCGACCGCGTGCAACGGCGCGTTGAGCGCCTTGAGCACGTCGCGGAGCAGGTCGTGGGTCAGGGGTCGAGGCGGCTTGATCCCCTGCTGCTCGTAGGCGATGGCGGTGGCCTCGACCGCACCGATCCAGATCGGCAGGTAGCGTTCCCCGTCAACCTCCCGCAGCAGCACGATCGGCTGGTTGCTGGGCAGCTCCACCCGCACCCCGACCACGCTCAGCTCGCGCACGCTCCAACCTCCGTACGACGTCGTCGCCAACCGCCTCCTTGCACGGTACACGTGTGAGGGCGGTGGCTGCCCGTCCCGGTGGCCGTCACTGTGGCGCCTGCTCCTGGGGCGCCTGCTCCCGTGGCGGCTGGTCCTGAGGCGGCTGGTCCTGCGGCGGCGGCCCGGCCACGAACACCAGCCGGAACTTGCCGATCTGCACCTCGTCACCGTTGCTGAGCGTCGCCGCCTCCACCCGCTCCCGGTTGACGTAGGTGCCGTTGAGACTGCCGACGTCCCGCACCGTGAACGTGCCGCCGTCGCGGTGGAACTCCGCGTGCCGCCGCGACACCGTCACGTCGTCCAGGAAGATGTCGCTGTCGGGGTGCCGGCCGCTGGTGGTCACGTCGTGGTCGAGCAGGAACCGGGCACCCGCGTTGGGGCCCCTGCGCACGATCAGCAGGGCCATGCCCGGCGGGAGCGACCCGGCGATGCGCGCGGGCGACACGTCGGTGTCCGGCCCCTCGAGCGCCTCGTCGAGAGCTCCCATGCTGAGGGTCGACGTGACGTCCAAGGGTGGGAACTCGTCGTCAGGGCGCGTCATGGGTCCACCTCACGGTCGAAGCTGCCGGACACGGACAGTAACTGCAGCGGAGACACCTCCTCGCCGACTCGCAGAGCGTAGCCACCCCGTTCGGAGCGGTCAACAGGCCGATCGGCCCCTGGCTAGCCCTGTGTGAGCTGGCGGTAGGCCTCGGCGTCGAGCAGGTCGTTGACGGCGTCGGCGTCCGCCGGAGCGATCTTGAGCAGCCACCCCTCCCCGTACGGGTCGGAGTTGATGATCTCCGGGTTGGCGGTGGCGGCCTCGTTGACCTCCACGACCCTCCCGCTGACCGGCGCGTACACCTCCGAGACGCTCTTGGTCGACTCGATCTCACCCAGCGGTTCCCCCGCGGTGACCTCGGTGCCGGGCTCGGGCAGCTGCAGGAAGACGATGTCGCCCAGGGCGTCCTGGGCGTAGTGGGTGATGCCCACCCGGAGCGTGCCGTCCTCGCCGGCCGGGTCCACCCACTCGTGCTCGGAGGTGTACCGGAGCTGCTCGGGAACCACTGCGTCCTCCTTCAGGAGACGGGAGTCGCGTACCGCAACGGCGCCGGCTCCCGCACCGCGGTGACCAGCACCCCGTCGGGCCGCTCGTCAACGGTCACCGTACCGCCGGCGCTCTGCACGCTCTCCACAACCCCGCCGGGGATCGCCAGGGCGGGAAGCAGGGTCTGCGGCTCGCCCACGGCGGTGATGGTGTACGGGCCGCGCAGCAGGTGGCCGTCGACCCGGACGGCCCCGTCCTCGGCGTCGACGAAGTAGGTGGACGCCACGACCCGCACCTGGGTGCCGGCACCGTCGGTGATCTGGATCGCCTCCGCGCCCGCGCCGCGCAGCTCCTGCACCGTGTCCAGCAGGCGGGCGGCCGAGATCGGCTCCTGCCCGGCGGTGATCTGCACGATCACGCCCGGGCCCTGCACCGGCAGGATGCCGGCGAGGATGCCCAGCTCGTCGGCGCGCCGGGTGGCCTCCTCCAGCGCCTCCTGGCGGCTCTGCCCGGCGGTGGTCAACCGCTCCAGGGTCTCTTCCAGCTCGGCGATCTCCTGCCGCAGCCGGCTCTCGTGCGCGTCGAGGTCGGCCAGGATCCGCACCAGCTCCTCCTGCCTGGCCGCCGGCAGCGAGGTGTCGGTGTCCACGCTGCGGACCTGCGCCACCAGCGTGAAGCCGAGCAGCCCCAGCAGCAGCGCCAGGACGACCCCGGACAGGCTGGCCCGCTGGCGAGGCGGTGCGGTCCCGGCGGCCTGCGGGGCCTCCGCGGGGCCGGCCCGGTCGGCGGTGTCCGCCTCACGCGCGTGCGGGTCGTCGCCCGGGGCGGGACCGGCGCCGCCCGGCGCCGGCTCGCCGCCACCGGCGTGCGCCGGCCCGGTGCCGCCGGCCGCTACGGCCTCGTCCCGCTCCGGCCCGATGTCGTCCCGCGCCCCCGCGTCACGGGCCGAGGCGGGCCCGGTGTCGTCGTCCCGCGCCGGCCCGGTGCCGCCGGCCGGCGCGGCGTCGCCGCCCCCGGCCACCGCCGCATCCGCTGCCGGCGCGCCGGTGGCACCGGCGTCGGTGTCCTCGGCGGCCCCAGCAGCGGCGTCCTCGGGCGGGTCCGGCGACGCGGATCGGTCGGCGTTCGGTGGTGTCGACATGGCTCACCCAGGCACGCAAGAGTCAGGCACGGAACAGGTGGCGCCGGATCGCCGCCACGTTACCGAAGATGCGCACGCCCAGCACGACCACCACCCCGATCGACAGCTGGCTGCCGACCCCGAGCTGGTCGCCCAGGTAGACGATCAGCGCCGCCACCAGCACGTTGAAGATGAACGACACGACGAACTGCTTGTCGTCGAAGATGCCGTCCAGCTTGGCGCGGATGCCGCCGAAGACCGCGTCCAGGGCCGCCACCACCGCGATCGGCAGGTACGGCAGCAGCCACAGCGGGACGGTGGGGTTGATGACCAGGCCCAGCACGACTCCCGCGAGCAGCGCGAGCACGGCCAGAATCGCGATCAATGGTCACCTCCGGAGGTCGGGGAACCGGCGGGTGTGGCGTGGCGCAGGTCGGAGCTGACCGCCGCCGGCAGGGAGAGGTGGTCCTCGGACCGGATCTCGTACGAGATGCCGTACCGGCCCGCCAGCGCCTCCAGGTACCGCGCGGCCCGCGAGGCCAGGAACCGGTCGGCGAGGTCGTCCGGTCCGACCGCGATCACGAGGTACGGCGGAGCGACCGGCAGCCGGTTGACGAGGATGGCGCCGCTGGCGTTGCGGATGGTGGAGGTGGAGGTCAGCCGCCGGTCGTTGATGGCCACCGCCTCCGCGCCCAGCGACCACATCGCATTGGCGATCATGCGCAGGTCGTAGTCCTGGATGCGGGTCTCGACCAGCGGCTCCCCGGTGGCCGGGTCGAGCTGCTCGGGCCCGTCGGAGACCTCCACGACCACGCCGGGGCCGTCGACCGCCGCCAGCCCGACGGCGGCCTCCAGGTCCCGCAGCCGGCGGGCCTCGGGACCCGCCAGCTCCCGTTCCCGCACCCGCGCCACCTCGTCCCGCAGGTCCTCCAGACGCCCCTCCAACGCCCGGACGGTGGCGTCGCGCTGCTCGATCTGGGTGGCGAGCTCGTCGCGCAACTGGGTGCGCGCCGGTGCGTCCCGGACCACCTGCAGGTAGGAGACGGCCAGCATCATCCCGATCACCATCAGGCTGGCCAGCGTCATCAGGCGGGCGCCGATCCGCCGCCACCGCGGGACCGGCCGGCCGTCGCGGGCGGCGGCCGCGGCGGCGTATCCGGGGTCCAGCGGGTCCCGGAACAGGTCGGTGAGGAAGTCCGGCGACAGCGGCGGCAGCACACCGGTGGAGCGGTCCGGCCGCGCCCGGGTCATCGCCGCGTCACCTCCCGCCGCCGAGCCTGCCGCACCACCTGTCCCATCTGCACCAGATACAGCACGCCCGCAACCCAGTACAGTACGACGCCCCACCACGCCAACGCCCATCCGACCGGGGCCGACCACCAGTCGGTGCCTGGTGCGGCGGCCGCCAGCAGCAGCAGCGGGAACGCGGCCAGCAGCACGAACGTCGCCGTCTTGCCGAGGTAGTGCACCTGCGGCGGCGGGTGGCCGGCGCGTCGCAGCACCGCCAGCCCGACCAGCAGCACCAGCTCCCGCACGACCAGCGCGGCGGTGAACTGCCAGGGCACGATCTGTTGGACCGTGAACGCCAGCAGGGTGGCGACGATGTACACCCGGTCGACCAGGGGGTCCAGCAGCTCCCCCACGCGGCTGACCTGTCCCAGCCGCCGCGCCGCCCATCCGTCCAGCCAGTCGGTGGCGGCCCCGGCGGCGAGCACCACCAGCGCGGCGACCTGCCGTTCGGCGACCAGCAGCAGGTACAGGAACACCGGTACCCCGACCAGCCGGGCGAGGCTGATCAGGTTGGGCACGGTGCCCACCCGCCGGTACGTCCCGTTGATCGTCGACACCCACTTCCTCCGGGCCGGTCGGCCGGCGGCGGTCCGTGACGGCGGGAGGGCCGCCACCGCCGGGTCGCCGCAGGTCGCCGGCCCACCCTAGCCGGCCGGGGCCAGCGGTGGCAGCCGCGGGTGCCGGGCGGGCGGCCGGTACTCCGCCGGGAGGGCCGCTAGCCCAGCCAGGCCACCAGGCCGGCGCCGACCAGCACGCCGACCACGAAGACGACCAGGTACGGCAGTAGGCGGGCGGTGGCCGCGCGTACTCCGGTGACGGCGAGCAGGTCGATCGGCTCGGCCTGCCGGGGGACGCTCGCACCGGTGCCGGACCCGCCGGCGGACGGCTGGCCGGCGGTGGTCGTCGGTGCGCCGCCGGCCGCCGTGGTGGCCGCCGGCGCGCCGCCCGTCGCCGTCGCCGTGGCCGGCGCCGCCGCCCCACCGGCGGCGCCGGCCGGCGCGGTCGCACCCGTCGCGGCACCCGCGCCGGCGGTGGCCCCGGCACCGGCCGCCGGTTGCGAACCGGCCAGCTGCGCCGCCAGGCACTCGGTGAACTGGCCGAGCAGCCGGTTGCTCACGTCAGCGATCATGCCGCGGCCGAACTGGGCCGCCCGGCCGGTGACCACCAGGTCGGAGTGGACGTCCACCAAGGTCGACCCGTTCTCGCCGCGCAGGACGGCGCGGATGGTGGCCCGCGCGCTGCCGCCGCCGCGCTTGTCCTTGCCCGACGCCTCGACCACCACCCGGCGCGCCTGCGGGTCGCGTTCGACGAACCGGCCCTGCCCGGCGAAGGTCATCGTGACCGGCCCCAGCTTGACCGCCACGGTCCCGGTGAACTCGTCACCGGACACGGAGGTGAGGGTCGCGCCGGGCATGCACGGCACGATCCGCTCCAGGTCCAGCAGCACCTCCCAGGCGGTCTCGACGGGTACCGCGACGGTGAACGTGTGCTCCAGCTCCATCTACCTGTCCAGACTCCCGTGGATACTTCCGTCCAGCTCCGACAGTGACCGGCCACTGCCTCCCCACCGCTCGGCGATGATCTCCGCGGCGATGCTGACCGCGGTCTCTTCCGGCGTGCGCGCCCCCAGGTCCAGCCCGATCGGGGAGGCCAGTTTGGACAGCTGCTCCTCGCTGACCCCCTCCTCCCGCAGCCGTCGCAGGCGGTCGGCGTGGGTACGCCGCGACCCCATGGCGCCCACGTAGCCCAGGTCCGCCGCCAGGGCGACCTTCAGCGCGGGCACGTCGAACTTCGGGTCGTGGGTCAGCACGCACACCACCGTACGCCGGTCCACCCGGCCGGCCTCCACCTCGGCGGCCAGGTACCGGTGCGGCCAGTCGACCACCACCTCCACGCCCGGGAACCGCCGGGCGGTGGCGAACACCGGCCGCGCGTCACAGACGGTCACCCGGTAGCCGAGGAAGCTGCCGATGCGGGCCGTCGCCGCGGCGAAGTCCACCGCACCGAAGACGATCATCCGGGGTGGCGGGGCGTGGGCGGAGACGAAGACCGTCACCTCGTCGGCCAGCCGGGTGCCGTCCGCGCCGTACGAGACCGGGCCGCTGCGACCGGCCTCGAGCGCGCCGCGCGCGTCGGCGGTGACCGCCTCGTCCAGCCGCGGCACGCCCAGCGACCCGGACGTCCGGTCCGGCCACACCACCATCCGGTTGCCCGGCCGCACCGGTCCGTCCGGTGTGGACTGCGGCGCGCGCACGACGGTCGCCACGGCCACCGGCCGCCCCGCCGTGATCGCCTCCGCCACCTCCGCCAGGTCGGGGAACCGCTCACGGTCCACCCGGTCGACGAAGATCTCGATCGTGCCACCGCAGGTGAGGCCCACCTGGAACGCGTCGTCGTCGCTGACCCCGAACCGGACCAGCCGCGGCTGACCGGAGGCGAGGACCTCGCGCCCGAGCTCGTAGACCGCCCCCTCCACGCAGCCGCCCGACACGCTGCCCACCGCGGTGCCGTCCGGGCCGACGAGCATCGTCGCCCCCGGCGGTCGCGGTGCGCTCTTCCACGTGCCCACCACGGTGGCCATGCCCACCGGCTGGCCGTCCCGCCACCAGGCCAGCAGGTCCTCCAGTACCTCGTTCACCTCGTGCCACCCCCCACCGACGGCGACCCCGCACGGCCGGCGATCGCGTCCAGCAGATCGCCCAGCGCGTCCAGCCGGTGGGCGCTGACCACCGCGTCGCAGTACGGCCAGGCGGCGGCCATGCCGCCGGCCAGCGGCTGGAAGCCCGGGGTGGCGCTGCGCGGGTTGGCCCACACGATCCGGTGCGCCAGCCGCGACAGGCGTGCCATCTGTCGCCCGACCACGGCCGGGTCGCCGGTGTCCCACCCGTCGGAGACGATGAGCACCACCGCCTGCCGGGCCATGCCACGGGCGCCGTAGGAGTCGATGAAGCGTTTGAGGGACTCGCCGATGCGGGTGCCGCCGGACCAGTCGGGCGCGGCGCGGCCGGCGCGTTCCAGCGCCGCCTCCGGGCTGACCCTCGCCAGGGTGCGCGTCAGCCGGGTCAACCGGGTGGCGAACGTGAACACCTCCGCCCGGGCCCCGCCGGCGGCGCAGTACAGCAGCTGGAGCAGCGCCCGGGCGTACGGCGCCATCGACCCGGAGATGTCGCACAGCGCCACCAGCCGCCGCGGCCGCGGGCGCGGCGACCGTCGCCGCAGGCGCACCGGGTGCCCGCCGGTGCGCCGGGCGTGGCGCAACGAGGCCCGCAGGTCCACCCGGCCGCGCGGGCCGGCGACGGTGCGGCGGCTGCGCCGCAGCGGCAGCGCCAGCCGCAGCTGCCGCATCACCGCTACCAGCTCGGCCAGCTCGTCGTCGGACAGGTCGGCGAAGTCGCGGCTGGCCAGCCGCTCGGCCGCGGTGGCGACGACCGGGTGCGGCACCTGCCGGGGCGGCTCGTCGCCACCGTCGGCCCGGTCGGCGGCGGCCGCGTGCACGCCCGCGGTGCGCACGGGCGTGCCCTGCCGCGGCCGGGTCCGCGCCGGCGCGGGCCGCGTGCCCGCCGGCGGGTCCCCGGGCCG
>VSBZ01000160.1:0-8242 GCA_047459215.1 Micromonosporaceae bacterium
CCCCGCCGAGCCCCTGACCCCCCGGGCTGCCGACCCCCGACCGCCGGGCCGGAGCTAGACGTGACCGCCTATCCTCGGGCCTCGGCGACGTCGGCCACGGGTTCCGTCCGCGGAGGACCGGGAAGGCGTCGGTAGCGCAGCAGCGTCGCCCCAGCCGGGAAGGTCCTGGGCGGCTCCACCCGCGTGAACCTCATGGGAGTCGTGCCGTCCGGGAACAGCTTCTTCCCGTGTCCGATGACGACCGGGCACAACCACAGGTTCACCTGGTCGACCAGGTCCTCGCGGACGAGCGTCTGCAGCAGGTTCCCGCTGCCCCAGGTGTGGATCTGCGCGTGCCGCTCACGCAGGGCGCGCACCTCGGCGCCCACGTCGGTGACCTGCCTGCTGGTGTCCCAGCTCAGGTCCGGCGTGCCGCGGGAGGCGACGTACTTGGGGACCCGGTCGAACGCCCGCCCGATCTCGTCGTCCCGCCCGGGCCAGTAGCTCCGGAAGATCTCGTACGTCGTGCGACCCAGCAGCAGCGCGTCGCACGCCTGCACGTCGGCGAGCTGCCGGCCCGACTCCGCGTCCCAGAACGGTCGCTCCCAGCCGGCGTACTCGAAGTCGCCGTCCCACGCGGTCGGGCCACCGTTGGCCTGGATCACGCCGTCGAGCGTGACGTTCATGTTGACGTGCAGCTCGCCCATGGTGTCGTCCCCTCGTTGTGGCCCTCGTTGTCGTGCCTCGTTGTCGTGACGCCTGCCCGGCCGGGTTCCCACGCGGGCGACGCTGGCCGCACGCCGCCGGCCGCCCGGGACCGCCACGCCAGGGTCCCACATTCCCTCCGTGCCGTTGGCCCAGTCGTGCCCGCCCCTCGGTCCCGGGAGGCAGAGGAATCTCGGTCCCGGGAGGGAGGGGGCCTCGGTCCTGAGAGGGAGACGGATCTCGCTCTCGGGGACGGCGACAGCCCCACGGCACGTCCCGATACTGGACCCAGGCGCAGCGAGGGAAGGGCACGGTGAACGGGCTGATCGGGTACTGGCGGCGGCTGGCCGCATGGTCGGAGCGGACCTGGCCGCCGGCGGTGGTGGACGCGGTCATCACCACCGTGTGCTTCCTGACCTTCGCCATCTACGGCGTCACCGACGGGCGGCTCACGTGGTGGTACCTGTCGCTGGCGGTGGCGAACTGCCTGCCGCTGATGTGGCGCCGCCGCTACCCCCTCGGCGTCGCCTTCGTGGTGGGGGTGAGCACCACCTGGCTGGCCCTGCTGGAGGCGGCGATCCCCCACTTCCCGCCCGCCCAGCTGGTCGCCACCTACACCTTCGCGTCCCTCTCCCCGCCCGGGCGCCGGATGATCGGGGTGGCCGGCACCGTCGCGGGCATCGTGATCTCCCTGCTGGTCCCGGCCGAACCGTTGGGCGCGTACGGCCTGGTCGGCATCGCGTTCGCGGTCGCGTACGCGCTGGGCACCGCGGCCCGGGCCCGGCGGGACCGGATCGCGATGCTGGAGGAGCGGGCCCGCCGGCTGGCCGAGGAGCGGTCGGCCGCCGCGGCCCGGGAGCGGGAACGGATCGCCCGGGAGATGCACGACATCATCGCCCACGCCATGAGCCTGGTGATCGTCCAGGCCGAGGCCGGCCCGGTGGCGGTCCGCCGGGACCCGGAGCGGGCCGTGCAGATCTTCGACACCATCTCCCAGAACGCCCGGGAGGCGCTGGCGCAGCTGCGCCGCACGCTCGGCCTGCTGCGGCCGGACGCGCCCGGAGCCGACGGGGCGCCGCTGCAGCCGGCGCCGGACCTGACCGGGCTACCGGTGCTGGTCGACAGCGTCCGGCAGGCCGGTCTGGAGGCCAGCCTGGAGGAGCAGGGCACGCCCCGGGCGCTACCGCCGGACCTGGCCGCCACCGTCTACCGGATCGTGCAGGAGTCGCTGACCAACACGCTGCGGCACGCCCAGGCCCGGCGCGCAACGGTGCGCCTGCGGTGGGAGCCGGAGGCGCTGCGGCTGGAGGTGCGCGACGACGGCCGGGGCCCGCGCGGCGACGGCTACCGGTCCGGCGCCGGTCGCGGGCTGATCGGGATGCGCGAGCGGGTGGACGCCGCCGGTGGCGAGCTGAGCTGCGGCCCGGGACCGGACGGGACCGGCTTCCACGTCGTGGCCACCCTGCCGCTGCCGTGACCCGAGCGGCTTACAGTAGGGCGTGTCCGCCGAGCGCCCGCCCATCCGGGTCCTGATCGCCGACGACCAGGCACTGGTCCGGGACGGCTTCGCCATGATCCTCTCCGCCCAGCCGGACCTGGTCGTGGTGGGCGAGGCGGCCGACGGCGCGGAGGCGGTCGAGAAGGCGCGGGCGCTCGCTCCGGACGTGGTGGTGATGGACATCCGGATGCCGGGCATGGACGGCATCGCCGCCACCGCCGCCATCTGCGCCGAGACCGACGCCCGGGTGCTGGTGCTGACCACCTTCGACCTCGACGAGTACGTCTACAGCGCGCTGCGCGCCGGAGCCAGCGGGTTCCTGCTCAAGGACATGCGCCGCGACGAGCTGGTGGAGGCGATCCGCGTGGTGGCCGCCGGCGAGGCCCTGCTGGCGCCCACCGTCACCCGCCGGCTGATCGCCGACGTGGTACGCCGCTCGCCCGCCCCGGTCGCCCGCGCCGACGCCCGGCTCGCCTCCCTGACCGCCCGCGAGACCGACACCCTCCGGCTGGTGGCCCGCGGGCTGTCCAATGCGGAGATCGCGGCCGAGCTCCACGTCACCGAGCACACGGTCAAGACCCACGTCAGCAGCATCCTCAGCAAGCTCGGCCTGCGGGACCGGGTGCAGGCCGTGGTCGTCGCGTACGAGTCCGGACTGGTCCAGCCGGGGGCCGCCGGTACGAGCTGAGCGCGCGACCCTCCCGCCTGAGAGGGAGCCGCACCACTCTCGGGAACGGCCCGAAAGTCCGCTCCTGCCGGCGATCCGCCGACGGTGGTCCACGACGGACCATCGGGGCAGCTCAGATTCGGGAGGCTGCCATGACACGCACACTCGCAGGCTTCGCCATCCGCCGCCCGCTGGCCGTGCTGCTGCTGTGGGTGGTGATGGTCGGGGCCGGTTTCGGAACCGGTACCAATGTGTTCTCGCGCCTGGTCGACGAGGTCGGGTCCGTACCCGGCAGCGAGTCCGAACGCGCCGACGAACGGCTGGCCGAGGCGACGCCGCAGCCGGAGACCATCACCGCGGTGATCTCCGGGGCGCCGGTCGACGACCCCGCCCTGCTGGCCAGCGCCGAGGCCGCCATCGCCGCCACCCGGGAGCTCCCCGGCGTCGCCGAGGTGTCCGGCCCGCTGCCCGCCGAGACGGGCCAGGCGTTGCTGGTCACCGTCACCCTCGCCCCCGGCGAGGACCAGGACGAGGCCGCCGAGCAGGCCGCCGAGCGGTTGCGCGCCATCGACGCGCCGCACGTGGCGGTGTCCGGGGGACCGCTGGTGGGCAGGGAGATGGGCGAGCAGGCACAGGCGGACGTAGCCAAGGCGGAGCTGCTCAGCCTGCCGGTCGTGCTGATCCTGCTGCTGCTGGTCTTCGGCGGGCTGCTGGCGGCCGGGCTGCCGTTGCTGGTCGCCGTCGTCGGCATCGGCGCCACGTTCGGGATCCTGTACGCGTTCAGCACCGTCGGGGACGTGTCGGTGTACGCGATCCAGGTGACCACGATGCTGGCGGTCGGGCTCGGAGTCGACTACGCCCTGCTGATCGTCAACCGGTTCCGGGAGGAGCGGCGGCGCCTGCGTGAGGCGGGCCGCGACTCGGTCCCCGAGGCGGTCGCCGCCACCGCGGCCACCGCCGGGCGTACCGTCCTGTTCTCCGGCCTGACCGTGGCGGTGGCCCTGGCCGGGCTGGTGGTCTTCCCCGACCCGTTCCTGCGCTCGATGGGTCTCGCCGGCGCCGCCGTGGTGCTGGTGGACATGGCGGCGGCGCTGACCCTGCTGCCGGCGCTCCTGTCCCGGTTCGGCCACCGGATCTCCCCGGCTCGCGGGATGCGCTCCGGGTCGTTCTTCGCCCGGGTGGCCCGCGGTGTGCAGCGCCGGCCGGTAGTGACGCTGCTGGTCACCGCGGTGGGCATGCTGGTGCTGGCCAGCCCGGTGCTGGGCATGCGGATCTCGTACGGGGATCCGCGCCTGCTGCCCGCGGACAGCCAGGCGCACCAGATGTGGGACGGCCTCAGGACCCACTTCGCCGACCGGATGCAGCCGGACCCGATCGAGGTGGTGGCGCAGACCTCCGCTGACGATCCGGCCGTGTCCGGACTAGAGGGTGCGATCGCCGCGCTGCCCGGGATCGCACGGGTGGAGGTCGACGCCGTCGGCCCCGGGCTGACCCTGCTGCGCGCCACCCCCGTCGGCGACGGTACCGGGGACGACGACGCCGCCCGTGAGGCGGTGGAGGACATCCGGGCGCTGCCGACGCCGTTCCCCGTGGAGGTGACCGGGGGCGCCGCCCACCTGGTCGACTACCAGCGGATGCTGGCTGACCGGCTGCCGTGGGCGATCGCACTCGTGGGCGTGCTCACCCTGCTGCTGCTGTTCGCGTTCACCGGTTCGGTGGTGCTGCCGGTGAAGGCGGTGCTGACCAACGTGCTCAGCATCGCGGCGTCGCTGGGAGCGGTGGTCTGGGTCTTCCAGGAGGGCCACCTCGCCGGCCTGATCGGCACCGAAGGGCTGGATTTCGTGCACCTGACGGTGCCGGTGCTGGTGGGTGCGATCGCGTTCGGGCTCTCCGTGGACTACGAGGTGTTCCTGCTGTCGCGGATCCGGGAACGGTGGCTCGCCGGCGCCTCGACCCGTGACGCGGTCGCCGAGGGGCTGCAGCGCACCGGCGGGATCGTGACCGCGGCCGCGCTGATGATCGCCGTGGTCTTCGCCGGGTTCGTGGCCGGCGGCTTCGCCCCCATCAAGGCGGTCGGCGTGGGGCTGGTGCTGGCGGTGGCGCTGGACGCGACGGTGGTCCGGATGCTGCTGGTGCCGGCGGCCATGACCCTGCTGGGGCGGCTCAACTGGTGGCTGCCCGGGCCGCTGCGCCGGCTGCACGACCGGATCGGTCAAGCCGAGCTGGAGACACCCGCGGCGCCACCGGTTCGGGTAGGGGTGGCGGACGCGGAGCCGGCGGTGTCCCGCTGACGGCGTCCCACCCCGCGGCCGCCCGGACGTGGCTACCACGTCCGGGCGGCCGCGCCGTCCTATGTCGGCGCGGGACCGGCGGGTCACCGGGCGATCGCGTCCACCAACGTGGAGATGCCCCACGCGTACGCACGGTCGAGGTCGCCCCCGAGCCGGAACGCTCCGGCGAGCTCCATGCACAGGAACCCGTTCGCCCACGCCGTGACCGTGCGCGCCGCCTCCAGGGCGTGCTCCTCCCCTGCCAGTTGCCGGACGGCGTCCAGCACCGGTGCGCTCGCGCGGGCCAGCACGTCGCGGTCGGGCCGCCCGCCCGCCGGCAGCGGGCCGAAGATGAGCCGGTAGCCGTTCGGCCGCTCGTGGGCGAACGCCCGCAGGTCGTGGGCGAGGGCCACGAGCACGTCGCGGGGGTCGTCGCCGGCGGCCGTCGCCGCCGCCCGCAGCCGCTCTCCGAGCTCGTCGGCGGTGGCCTCGACGATCAGGCGGATGAGCTCGTCGCGGTCCCGTACCCGCTTGTACAGCGACGGTGCGCGGACCCCGACCCGGTCGGCGACGGCCTGCATGGTCAGGGCCTCCAGTCCCCCGTCCTCGACGATCGCGCGACCGGCCGCGACGATCGCCTCGAGCGTCGTGCGCTCGGGTGCGGGCATCGGTGACCTCCTTCCACCCCGCCAAGGATAGCTATTGCCAATAGCCATGAAGGCTAAGTACCATAGCCTTCATGGAACTCGCACCAGGTTTACACCGCATCGGCAACGACCTCGTCGCCGCCTATCTGGTCATCACCGCGGACGGCGTCACGGTCGTCGACGCCGGTCTCGCCGGGCACTACCGTGAGCTGCGCGCCGAGCTGCGCGCGGCCGGCCGCGACCTCGACGACGTCCGCGGCGTCGTGCTGACCCACGGGGACACCGACCACCTCGGCTTCGCCGAGCGGCTGCGGGTCGAGGCGGGCGTACCCGTCTACGTCCACGAGGCCGACGCCGCCCGGGCACGCGGTGAGGAGAGCACCAGTCCCGGCTGGGGACGGATGCGGCTGTGGCCGACCGTCCGCTTCCTCGCCTACGCCGCGGCCAAGGGCGGCCTGCGGACGCGGCATCCCACGGCGGTGACGACCGTCCGCGACGGCGACGTGCTGCCCCTGCCCGGCCGGCCCCGCGTCGTCGGCCTGCCCGGACACTCCCCCGGCAGCATCGCCGTGCACGTGCCGGCGGTCCGCGCCCTGTTCGTCGGCGACGCCCTGACCACCCGGCACGTGCTCACCGGCGCCACCGGGCCGCAGCCCGCGCCGTTCACCGACGACCCGGCGGCGGCCGCGGCCGCGCTCTCCCGGCTGGAGGACATCGAGGCCGACTGGGTCCTACCCGGACACGGTCCACCGTGGACCGGAGGGATGCCGGCGCTGCTGGCCGCGTACCGCGCCGCCGCGACCGGCGCCGCCTCGGCCGGCTGAGCCACGGGGCGTCACCGACCCTTCCTGCTCCCGCCGCTGCCGCGGTGCCGTCTCAGGCGCCACGCCTGGTCCGGGCCGGTGCGCGGCTTGACCCCTCGGACTCGCGCGGCCCGGCCAGGCGCACCACCTCCTGCGGGAACGGGAAGGAAACGTGAACGTCGTCCTACGTGAATACTCGGCGACCCAGTCTGCCTACCGTGCGTGTGTGCATAGCGCCTGCACGAAATTCGCCCGGCTGAGGAGGATCCGGCCGACATTGTCACTAGACGGCGCAGCATACTACTGGTATCGACTTTGAACCTGTACCCGAACGGTTTCGTGCTGCCCTCTCACGCATCGTCGACCGAGTAGTCGCAGGCGACTACGAGGGACTGGCGCGCGACCATACGTCTTACCCTGACTCGGATCTTGGCCTGTGGGCACGAGAGTACCCCGCGACCTTTGTCCCACTACCGCCCGAAGCCTGGGAGCACGCGGACGCACTCTACCGCCCCGAAAGAGATGACTGGCATGTCGTACTACCACTGTGGTCCGCGGAGGAAGGGCGCAGCGACATGTGCCTCGAGCTGACCGTTCGAGAGCGCTCGGCCGGACTTGAGATAGAGATCAATGATCTGCATGTGATGTAGTGCCCAAGAGAGCGCCCGGCACTGACTGTCGTTTGGCATGGCTGGGTACAGGGGCGGCGACCGCGCTACACGCGTTACGCAACGTAGAACTTTCGGATATAAGGAATCCAGATGTCTTTCATGAATTCCCTAAAGCCCAGCTCTAGATGCAGCCTCGACTTTCCTTCTTGCTTGGTCCACAAAGGTGTTACGGCTCGGTACTGACGCTCATCTGCATCCACGACCTCGCTGATGACGATGTTCTGAAGCGCCTCCTGCGGGGGTCTATCAATGTCCGACCGTACGACTCTATCGTGTGCCGAATCTGCTCCGCACTGAAACGATCCCGTCCCGCCAGGTTCGCAATCCCCTGATATTCACCATCTGCCAACTGGCTGAGGATGCTAAGAACGAAGTCTCGTATGCTGCCTTCGCGACTCACGGCTTCTTCCTTCGGTCTCCGGGAGTTCGTGTTGGCGTCTCGGAGCAGAGTACTCAGATGCAGTTTGTCGACGCCTCACCGTCCTCTCTGGGTTGGCGCGCTGACCAAGTACCGGCACCTCCGCGCTCCCGACGGTCCATAGCCACGTCCTTGTCCGGTCCCGGCTATGGATCGGACCGGTGCGGTCCGGCCAGGCGCGTCACGTCCTGCGGGAACGGGAAGCTTCCGGGCTCGTACGCGCACCACGGGTCCTCGGCGAACGGGTCCGCGGTCAGAGCGAAGGCGCGGGCCCGGGAGCCACCGCAGACGGTACGGAACTCGCAGCTTCGGCAGCGGCCGGTCAGGTTCTGCGGGTCGCGCAGCCGGGTGAACAAGGGTGCTGTCCGGTAGATGTCGACCAGCGAGCGGTGGCGGACGTTGTCGGCCGTCAGCGGCAGGAAGCCACTGGGCTGCACGTCGCCGGTGTGGGAGATGAACACGAAACCCCGGCCGGCGTTGACGTCCAGCGGCGGGCGGCGTACCCGCTGGCTGGCGGCGGCCACGCCGAGCTCGTTCCACCGGTCGGACAGCTGCCGGTACCGCTCACCCAGTCCCAGGAAGGG
>VSBZ01000161.1:0-8219 GCA_047459215.1 Micromonosporaceae bacterium
CCCGCGCGGTGCAGGCGGCGCTGCGGACCCAGTACGCCGAGATCTTCGCGAGCGCGGCGGGGCTGTGCGCCCTCGGTGCGGTGGTGGCGCTCGCCCTGCCCGGCCGGGTCCGCTCCCGGCCCGGGCGGCTCCGCTCCCGGTCCGGGCGGGTCCGCTCCGGGAGCCCCGCGCGGGCGTGACCGGCCGCTTTACCCGCGCCGTGCCGTCGCCGTCGTCGTCGTGTCCCGCGACCGGGTGACGCCCCGGCGCGACCGGACCGGAGCAGGGTATGCTTGACCTCGGGTTTTTGGGTATGTGGTCTGCGCGCCCGCTCCGTCCGACGGACGCCAGCACCGCTGCGCGAAACCGGCCGGATGGCCATTGCAGCGTGCGAGGCCGTCACCAACAGGTAAGTAGAGGAGCAGGGACATGGCGCAGGGCACGGTCAAGTGGTTCAACGCGGAGAAGGGTTTCGGCTTCATCGCGGTGGACGGCGGGGGAGCGGACGTCTTCGTCCACTTCTCCGCGATCGATGCGACCGGTTACCGGACGCTGGAGGAGAACCAGCGGGTCGAGTTCGAGATCACTCAGAGCCCCAAGGGCCCCCAGGCGGACAAGGTACGGGTCATCTGAGCACAGCCGGTCGTGGCGCGGGGCACGCGCCGCGCCACGACGGCTCACCCCTCCGGGGACACCCCGCCACCCCCCGCGCAGCGACACCATTGCGTAGCAGGCGATGAGTATCAGTAGCGGAACGCGCGTGCCGGTGGCCACGCTCGAGCAGTTGTGGCACCTGGCGGTGGACACCCTGGACGACAACTGGTGGCACGACCACACGGTGCCGTCCCAGGCCCTCTACCCGCACCAGTGGAGCTGGGACACCGGGTTCACCGCCATCGGGCTGGCCCACGTCGCGCCCGACCGCGCCTGGCACGACCTGCGCACGCTGTTCGAGGCCCAGTGGGCCGACGGTCGCGTCCCGCACATCGTCTTCAGCCCCCGGGACGGGGAGCGGCGTTACTTCCCGGGGCCGGACTTCTGGCAGTCGACCCGGTTCCCCGGCACACCTCGGCATCCCACCAGCGGGATCGTGCAACCGCCGGTGCACGCGATCGCCGCCTGGGAGCTGTACCGCACCGCCACCGACCCCGCCAGCCGGGAGCGCGCCAGGTACGAGCTGAGCTGGCTCTACCCGCGCCTGGTCGCCCAGCACCAGTACCTGAGGCACCGCCGGGACCTGGCCGGCGACGGCCTGGTGTGCCTGGTGCACCCGTGGGAGTCCGGCCAGGACAACAGCCCGGCCTGGGACGCGCCCCTGTCGGCCGTCCCGGCCGACACCGGGCTGCTGGACACCTACCGCCGCCTGGACCTGGCGGTGTCGGTGCGGTCCCACCGGCCCACCGACGTCGACTACGCCCGCTACATCCGGATCGCCGCGGACTACCGCGACGGCGGGTACGTCGACGGCCCCGCGTCCCGCCACCCGTTCCTCGTGCAGTGCCCCGCCTTCAACGCGATCCTCGGCGAGGCCGAGCGTGCCCTGGCGGAGATCGCCAGCGTCGTGGGCGCCGACCCCGCGCCCCACCTGCAGCGGGCCAGCGAGATCACCCGGGCGATGCTCACGCACCTGTACAACCCGGTCCGGCGGACCTTCCACGCCCGGGACGTGCTCACCGGCCGGCACAGCCCGGTGCGGTACGTCGGCGCGCTCGTGCCGCTGATCCTTCCCGACCTGCCGCCCGACGCCGTGGCCGGGATCATCGCCGAGGCGACCTCACCCCGGTTCGGGCTGGCCGAGGGGATGCCGCTGCCACTGCCCAGCTACGACCGCACCGCTCCCGACCTCGATCCGCTGCGCTACTGGCGGGGTCCGATCTGGATCAACATGAACTGGCTGATCTGGCGCGGCCTGCGCCGGCACGGGCAGCCGACGCTGGCCGCCGCCCTGCGCAGCTCGATGATCGAGCTGGTGCGACGCTCGCACTGTTTTGAATACTTCCACGCCGAGAGCGGTGAGGGCATCGGCGCCCCTGAGTTCAGCTGGACCGCCGCACTCACCCTGGACCTGCTGGCGTCCCAGGTACGGCCGGTGGTGCCACGGCGCCGTACGGGCGCGTGACCGCGGCCGCGGGCCGGTAGTCTGATGCTGGCGCCGGGCGGGCCGGCGCCCGTCAGGGAGGGGACGACCCATGGTGCCGCGGCAGGGCCGGATGGTGTCGCAACAGGACCGGGTGGCGGTGCCGACCGCCGAGGGGACATCTGACGGGACGTCGCCACCGGCCCACCCGCCCGGCTCGTTCCTGCGCGCCAACCGGGTCAGCCTGGTCGCCCTGGCCGCCGCGGTGGTCCTGACCGTCACCGTGCTGCTCACCGTGCCACATGGACGCGGCGTCAGCTCGCTGTGGGTGATGCTGCTCATGCTGAGCCCGTTCGCCGCTGCCACCGTCGCGATCGGATGGCTCGACCTGGCGTGGGCGCACCGCCTGCGGTTGCACCTGATCCTGCCGCCCGCCTGCTTCCTGGCGTTCTTCTGCTACTTCGTGCCCAGGCAGTTCTACTTCGGTGGGTTGGGCGACGACTTCGACGGGCTCTACTTCACCACGCTGATGCTGGTGCCGTTCATCATCCTGTCCCTGGCACTGTGCCTGCGGCTGGGCGGTGCCCGCACCTCGGTCGTGGTCAGGCTCGCGGTCGCGATGCTGCTGCTGCAGCTGTCCGGCATAGAGGATCTGGCCTTCCTGACGATCAACGACCTGTCCGGCACCCCGTTCTCGCCCATCCCCGAGGTGTGGACCTGGGCCGACCACATGAGGGTCCGGCTGGGCCACTATCCCACCCGGGCGGAGGCGTTCGTCTTCATCGCCGTGCACGTGGCGCTCGCGGTGACGGTGGTGGCGTTGCCCGACCGGGCGTGGCGGGCCCTGGCGCGGCTGCCGCGCCGCCGCCCGGCCCGGTCGGACCCGTGAAGGTCCTGATCACGGGGGGCGCGGGATACATCGGCAGCACGGTGGCGTCGGCCTGTCTGGACGACGGCCTCACGCCGGTACTGCTCGACGACCTGTCGACCGGTCGGGAGGAGCTGGCCGCCGGCCGGATCCTCTACCGTGGCGACATCGCCGACGGCGAGCTGCTGGACCGGATCTTCCACGAGCACCCCGACCTCGAGGCGGTGGTCCACTGCGCGGCCCGGGCGGTGGTGCCCGAGTCGGTGACCGACCCGCTGAGCTACTGGCGGGTCAATGTGGCCGGAACCGTCGCGCTGGTCGAGGGCATGCTCCGGCACCGGTGCCACCGGATGGTCTTCAGCTCCACCGCGGCCGTCTACGGCGCCGCCTCCGGCACCGACTTCGCGGTCGACGAGGCGTCCCCGGTCGCGCCCGCCAGCCCGTACGCCCGCACCAAGGCCGCGACCGAGGCCATGCTGCGCGACGTGGCGGCCGCCACCGACCTTCGGGTGCTCTCCCTGCGCTACTTCAACCCGATCGGCGCCGACCCCCGCCTGCGCACCGGCATGCCCGGTCGCGCGCAGGGAAGGCTGGTCAACGCGATGATCGCCGCGGCGGAGACGGGCGAGCCGCTCGTGGTCACCGGCACGCGCTGGCCGACGCGCGACGGCACCGGCATCCGCGACTACGTGCACGTGTGGGACCTGGCGGCCGCGCACGTGGCCGCGCTGCGCCGCTTCGACCGCGTGGTCACCGCCGACACCGGCGGGTACGTGGTCGTCAACCTCGGCAGCGGGAGCGGCACGACGGTACGGGAGATGGTGGCCGCCTTCGAGGAGGTGACCGGAGAGCGGCTGCCGTGCCGGGACGCCGACCCGCGGCCCGGGGACGTGGCCGGCGCCTACGCCCGTGCCGACCGCGCCCGCAGCCTGCTGGGCTGGCGGCCGCGGTACACCATCGCCGACGGCATCCGCGACGCCCTGCGCTGGGAGCGGGAACGCGCGCGCCGGATACCCGGGCAGCGGGAGGCACGCGACGAGCCGCAGCGGCCGCGCGGGCGCCGCGCCGACGGCTGAGGCCGCTCGCGCCGCCCGGCGTGCTAGTCGCCGGCCACCACGCGCCGGTTCGCCTCCCTCCCCGGCTGGGGGGCGTCCCGGTCGGAGGCCGGCGTTCCGGTCCGGTCGGCCGGGCGCTGCCGTGGCGTGGGCGCCGGCGCGGTGGGCGTCAGGTCGAGGTGTATGCGCTCCAGGGCGGCGGCCAGGCGCTTCTCGGCGGTGGGCCGGTCGGGGCCGGTGACGACCAGGTAGCCGACGTCGTGCCCGAGCAGCGGGAACGGCGGCACGGTGGCGCCCGGTTCCACGAACATCTCCGCCCGGGTGACGCCCGGCACCCGCAACGCCTCGTCCAGGCCGGTGGCGCGCCTGAGCACCCCCTCGGTGGACAGGGGTGAGGAGAGCATGTGGAGGATGCCGACACCGCGCGGCTGCGGTCGCAGGGTGAACGGCTCACCCACCGCGAGGCTCATCAGGGCCGCCACGAGGTCCACCTGGTAGACGTCCTGGATGAGCGCGGGCACCGCCTGCCCCGGCAGCCGCGCGTTGACCTCGACGACCTCGATCCGGCCGTCGTCGGAGAGGAACACGTCGAAGTCCGCCGGGCCGTCGGTGAGGCCGATCAGCAGGCACAACCGGCGCGCCACGTCCGCCAGCGTGCGCACCGTCTCCTCCGGCAGGTCGGTGGGCGTGACGTGGCCGCGGACGGCGAACGACGCGTCCGCCGGTGCCGGCAGCTTCTCGTGCACGGCGCAGAACGCCACCTCGCCGTCGCGGAGGAACACGTCGACGGTCAGGTCCCGGCCGGTCAGGTGCTCCTCGAGGATGAGTCCCCCGCCGAACGTGTACCTGCCGGCGAGCCCAAGCGCGGCGGGCAGCTCCTCGGGCGCGCGTACCAGCGAGATCCCCTTCTTGCCGGAGCTGTCGGCCGGCTTGACCACCAGCGGGTAGCCGACCTCGTCCGCCTGCCGCGCGAGCACGGCCGGGTCGGTGTGGTGGCGCCAGCGGTGGCGGTTGATCCCGGCCGCCTCCGCGACGGCGAGGAAGACCGCCTTGTCCTTCGACGCGCGGGCGGCGCGGCGGGGGAACCGGTACGGCGTGTGCAGCCGCTCGCTCAGCGCCGACCAGGTCTCGACGCCGACCTCGCCGCCGGCGGCGAGCACGCCGCTGACCGGCCGGGACCCCAGTGCCCGCGCGATCGCGTCCGGGTCGCGGATGGAGACCGCCAGGTGCTCGTCGGCGTGGCGCAGCGCCGGCACCCCGGTCTGCTTGTCGACCGCGATGGTGGGGATCCCGCGCCGCCGGGCCTCCCGGTAGACCGGTAGCTGGCCGATGTTCGCCCCGAGGACGACCAGTGGGTCGCGGACGGCACCGGCTGCCACGGGTGGGGGCACGCGCGGCTCGCCGCCGTCGATCCGGTCCTCCGGCCGCAGGGGCAGGTTGGCCTCGCGGATGTAGTACGGCCGGTCGCGGCGCTGGTCGAGCATGAGCCGGTGGAGGTACCTGCCGACCAGGCCCACGCCGGCCAGCGTGACGCCCAGCAGCACCAGCTCGCCGGCGTGGACGACCGTCGGGCTGACCAGGCCCGCCAGGCCCAGCGCGGCCAGGACGACCGCCACGACCAGGCCCGCCGCCGCCACCAGGTAGGTGGCGTTGAGCGGCCGCCACGAGTGGCCGAACAGCAGGTCGAAGCTGTCACCCACCATCCGCCGCAGCCGGAACCGGGAGCGGCCGTCCCGCCGCGGTTCGTGCCGGACCGGCACGCAGGTGTAGCGGGCGCCGACGCGCGGCACGGTGGCGAGAAAGTAGGGCATGCCCAGCCGCAGCTCCGCGATGGTGCGCCCGACCGCGGTGCGGACCACGCGGAAGCTGGACGCACCGGTGGGCAGCTCGATGCCGAACAGGCGACGTGCCACCCAGTGCTGGCCGACCGAGGCCACGCGCCGCCACAGGGGGTCCTGGCGGCGCTGGCGGACACCGAACACCACGTCGTAGCCGGCGGCCGCCGCGCGCAGCAGCCTGGGGATCTCCGAGGGCGGGAACTGCAGGTCGCAGTCGAGCTGGGCGATCCACGGCTTGCTCGCGTACCGGTACCCGGCGGACAGCGCCGCCTCGATGCCGTAGTTGCGGGCCAGGGACAGGTACCGCACCCGGGGGTCCTCCGCGGCCAGCACCCGCATCTGCGCCAGGGTGTCGTCGGTGCTGCCGTCGTCGACGAGCAGGAGCTCGAGGTCGTCGATGCCGGACAGGGCGGTGGTCACTTCCCGGTACAGGCGTCGGACACCGGCACCCTCGTTCAGACAGGGAACAACCACGGTCAGACCGGTGGTGGCCGGGCCCAATCCGCCCTCCCGGGGTCGTCGGTCGCGGGTGCGCGGGTACCACAGAGGACCGGTACCACAGAGGACACGTACCGAGGGGTGCCGCCCTCCGTGCCCGTGCGGAGGCTATCACAGTCCCCGAATACAGTCCGCCACCGCCCACATGCGATCTGCGGCCTCTCGCGAGCGACGGCACGGCACCACCGGCCGGCGTTGACGCCCCACCAGGTACCGGAGCGGGCGACGCCCGACGGGCGGCTCCGCCGGTCCGCGCGCACGCGGCGGCACCGTGCCGGTCGCGACAGTGGTGCCCGCTGGGCCGGGCGGCGCTCCGGTAGCCTCGTCACCTATGGACCTGGTGGCGACGTACGTCGATCCGCTGAGGGAGCCACCGCCCGACGGGTGGGACGACTTCGTCGCCCGCCAGGGCCTGACGATGCGGTGGGACGCGGGTCTGCTGCGCGCCGTCAGCTGGAACGTCCAGGTCGCCTCCTCCATGGTGCTTGTCAGGGAGCGGAGCAGCGGCGACCCCGTGGCCGTCTTCTACGCCCGCCACGCGGGGCTGCAGGATCCCCGGCGGTTCGCCCGCCCGGGCCGGGTGCCGGTGCTCGGGTTGACGGAGTGCCGCAGCCTCCCGATGCACGACGCCGGCATGGCGTTCGCCGACGGTCTGGACGAGCGCGACCGGCAGGAGGCGTGCCGTGCCTTCGAGCGGGCGGTCCGCAGCCGTGCCGGCGCCCGCTGGCACCCGGTGGTCTACCGGTGGGTGACCCGGTCGCTGCTCGGCTCGCTGCCGGTGGGCCGGCGTCGCTTCATACCCCAGAGCCCCACCATGGTCATCCACAACGAGTGGTCCGACCTGGCCGACTACCTCGCGAGCCTTCCGGACCGGTGGGCGTCCCGCCTGGAGCGGATCCACACCGAGCTGAGCGCGGGCGACGCGGTCCGGTTCGAGCTCGTCGACGCCGTCGACCCCGACCAGGCGGCCTGGCTGGCCGACGAGGTCAAGCGGCGCCGGCGTCGGGACACCGTCCCGTTCCCGTCCCTGCCGGCGTCGTACTTCGCGCGGCTCAACCAGGTCCCGGGCTTCCGCTACCTGACCTACCGGGACGGCGACGGGCGACTGCTCGCCATGCTCACGTGCTACGACGACGGTGAGGACCTGTACTCGGGGACGTGGGGCTACCGCTCCGAAGCGGACGGAGGGCGGCGCAACCTGTACTTCGACATCTATCCGCGCCAGGTGGACATGATGATCCGGCTGGGCCGCCGGCGGCTCGTGCTCGGCCCGGGCCTGGAGGACCTCAAGGCCCGGCTCGGTGCCCGCCCGGAGCCGCGGTGGGCGCTGCTCGCCCCGGGAGCGCCCCCTCCGGCGGGGGCGGCCGCGCGCCGGCTTCCGGAGGGCGCCGAGGCGAGAGCCGACCGGCACTCGCTGCTGGTCCGGCTCGCCCGCTCGCTGACGGTCCGCAGCAGCGCGGACGGTCGCCGGCGGCGCGGCCGACCGCACCGGACGGACCTGGCGCTGGCGTGCCGGCAGTGCGGCGTCTGGTGGTCGGTGACCGTGACCCGGCTGGGCCGCCGCACCGCCCGCTACTGGTGCCGACGCTGTGGCGCGACGGCCGTCGCGGAGCCGGCGGACCTGCGACCGCGGGCGGAGCTGCGGTCGCCCACGGTTCCGGTCCACGGCGAGGCCGACCTGCGGGAGGTGTTCCCGGAGGCGATGCTGGCGTGGCTGGGGTCCCGGGCACGCCCGCTCGCGGCCGGCCGGCCCGACAAACCGGTGGTCTACCAGCTCTACCGCAGCTGGGACGCGTTCCTGGCGCAGGTTGCGCCGCCGCAGCTGGCCGCCCTCGCGGTCGACGGCGGGCCGGCCCCGGTGCCCGGGCTGCCGTCGGTCGCCGCCGTCGTCGCGGCCGTCAACG
>VSBZ01000162.1:0-8123 GCA_047459215.1 Micromonosporaceae bacterium
GACCAATCGGACCTCGCGTGCCCGGATCTGATCGTTGATGCGTGGCTCGACGCTGATGTGGCCTCCTCGTAGCGTTGGGGACAGTGCCGTCGACTCCTGCGCCGGCGGACCGTGCGGGCAAAGCAGAAGGCCCCGGCGACGCCGGGGCCTGCTCGACCGGCCGGGTGCGCTCACGCGCACCTTCCCGGAAACCCGGGTGACCGGACCCGGCCACACCCCGTCTCCGGGGGCGACGCGGGTGGGAGCAGGCGCTCCTCTTGCTTCGCCGCCGCGCCCCGCTGCCCGCCGGACCGGTGTCACCGGGTCGGATGGTCAGGGTGCGCGGCAGGGTCGACCGGGAAAGCGTAGCACGAGCGGGGCCGGGGAAGATCCCGTAGCGCCCGACCCGCTGGGAGACCTCCGCCGCCGCGCCGGCCCCGGCCGGGCTGGTCGGCGACCTCAGCCGGGCTGGTCGGCCGCACCGGCGTCGGCCCGGCCGGCGGCACCGGGGTGGGTGTGTGCGGCGTGCAGACGTCGCAGGGCGCGCACGGCGGCCACCGCACGCTTGCCGTCGAGCACCTGCACCGCCAGCAGCGACAGCTCGTCGCCGTCGACCAGCTCCAGCGTCGCCCACCAGGAGTCCCGGTCGAACCGGACCTGGCGCACGCTGCTCCAGGGCAGCTCGTAGCCGCCGACGACGTTGCGCACCCGGATGCCGTGGCTGTCGGCGGCCACCCGCGGCCGTGCCAGCACGAGCACCGCGCCGGCCACGATGGCGCCGAGCCCGACCGTGGCGATCCGGTCGAGCGGCTGGACCTGCGCCACCTGACCGGCGCCGGTCGGGGGCATGGTCACCGCGACCCAGGTGGACCCGGCCAGCATGGCCGCGGCGGCCAGCCAGACGACGGTCCGCCAGACGCGGGGACGGACCGTGACGGGATCAACGGTGGTGGACACGCCTGCCAGCCTGCCACGGGCGGTCACAGCCGGCACGCGTGGATGTCGGTGACGAGGATCGCCCGCGCGCCCACCTCGTACAGCTCGTCCATGACCCGGTGCATCTCGCTGCGCCGCACCATCGCCTGCACCGCCACCCAGCCCTCGCGGTGCAGCGGGGAGACGGTCGGCGACTCGATCCCGGGCGTCAACGCCGCGGCCTCGTCCAGCCGCTCCACCCGTACGTCGTAGGTGAGCATCACGTACCGCCGGGCCACGAGCACCCCCTCCAGCCGGCGGCGCAGCTGGCCGAGCGCGCCGTCCGGCGGCAGGTTGGGGTTGCCGATCAGCACCGCGGAGGTGTGCAGGATCGGCTCACCCACCGGCTCGAGCCCGGCCTGGCGGAGGGTCGTGCCGGTGGCGACCACGTCGGCGATCACGTCGGCGACGCCGAGGCGCACCGCGTTCTCCACCGCGCCGTCGAGCCGGATGACCTCCGCGGAGATCCCGATCTTCTTGAGGTGGGCCTCGACCAGGCCTGGGTACGCGGTGGCGATCCGCCGCCCGGCGAGGTCGCGCTCGTCGGACACGGTGCCGGGGCGGGCGGCGAACCGGAACTCGGCCGTGCCGAAGTCCAGGTCGAGCAGCTCCACGGCCGGCCCGCCGGCGTCCAGCAGCAGGTCCCGACCGGTGATGCCCAGCTGCAGGTCGCCCGAGCCGACGTAGGTGGCGATGTCCCGCGGACGCAGGTAGAAGAACTCGACCTCGTTGTCGACGTCGCGGCACACCAGCTCGCTGCCGTCGCTGCGCTGCCGGTAGCCGGCCTCGCGCAGCACCTGTGCGGCCTCGGAGGCCAGCGTTCCCTTGTTGGGGACGGCGACGCGCAACATCGTGACGCTCCTGGGGGTCGGGGTCCGGTGTGGGACGGCGGCTACAGATGCCGGTACACGTCGTCGAGCTTCAGGCCGACGGCGAGCATCAGCACCTGGGTGTGGTAGAGCAGCTGGGAGATCTCCTCGGCGGCCCGGTGCGGGCCTTCATGCTCCGCGGCCATCCACGCCTCGGCCGCCTCCTCCACGACCTTCTTGCCGACCGCGTGGACTCCCCGCTCCAGCGCGGCCACGGTCGCCGAGCCGGGGGCGCCGGCGGCGACCTTGGCCTGCAGCTCGGCGAAGAGCTGGTCGAAGGTCTTCACGGCGACATTGTGTCAGAGCCGGCGCGGTGCCCCTCCCGGGCCGTACCGGCGCTCCTCGAGGGCCGGACGGGCGCTCACCGACCGTCGCCGGCGGCGAGGCGGCGCAGCGCGAGCGCGGCGTCCAGCGCGGCCACGGTCGCGTCCCACCCCTTGTCCTCCGCCGAGTCGGGCAGGCCGGCGCGGGCGCGGGCCTGCGCGAGCGTCTCCACGGTCAGCACGCCGTGGGCCACCGGCGTGGACTCGTCCAGGGCCACCCGGGTCAGCCCGTCGGTCACCGACCGGCAGACGTAGTCGAAGTGTGCGGTCTCACCGCGGACCACCACTCCCAGCGCCACCACGGCGTCGCAGCGGCGCGCCAGCGCCTGCGCCACCACGGGCAGCTCCACCGCCCCGGCCACGCGCGCGGTCAGGGTACGCGCGACCCGGCACTCGCGGGCGGCGGCCTGGGCCCGCTCGTACATGTGGTCGACCAGCTCGGCGTGCCAGCGCGTGGCCACCACGCCCAGCACCAGCCCGCTGGCGTCGACCGCCGGCGAGCGGGGTCGGCCCTCGCCGCTCACGCCGGCAGCTCCGAGGCGCTGGCCGTTCCCTCCCGGTCGCCGGCCACGCCGGCCCGCTCCCCCATGGGTGCGCCCGCGCCGTCGGCGCCGTCGAGGCGCCCGGTGCCACCGCGCGCGACGGCACCGAGGTCGACGCGGTCGCCGCCGCCGAGGGGGCCGACGGCGCCCACACCGTCCAGGGCGTCCAGGCCCTCCAGGAGGTGTCCCATCCGGTCCCGCTTGGTCCGCAGGTACCGCAGGTTCTCCGGGTGCGGGCGCACCGGCAGCGGTTCCCGCCCGACGACCCGCAGCCCGTACCCCTCCAGCCCGGCCCGCTTGGCCGGGTTGTTGGTCAGCAGCCGCATCGTGCGCACGCCCAGGTCGTAGAGGATCTGTGCGCCGGTGCCGTAGTCGCGGGCGTCCGCCGGCAGGCCCAGCTCCAGGTTGGCGTCCACGGTGTCCCAGCCCCGGTCCTGCAGCTGGTAGGCCTGCAGCTTGTGCAGCAGCCCGATCCCCCGGCCCTCGTGGCCGCG
The DNA here is from genome assembly GCA_047459215.1 of Micromonosporaceae bacterium. Classification (GTDB taxonomy): domain Bacteria; phylum Actinomycetota; class Actinomycetes; order Mycobacteriales; family Micromonosporaceae; genus Natronosporangium. Next base: position 3,183 of record VSBZ01000162.1, read on the forward strand.
CAGGTACAGCACCACGCCGCGGCCCTCGGCGGCCACCCGCTGCAGGGCGGCGCGCAGCTGCGGCCCGCAGTCGCAGCGCAGCGACCCGAACACGTCCCCGGTCAGGCACTCCGAGTGCACCCGCACCAGCACGTCGCGACCGTCGCCGATCTGCCCGTACACCAGCGCCAGGTGCTCACCGGGCACGACCGTCGACCGGTAGCCGATCGCGCGGAACTCCCCGAACTCGGTGGGGATCCGCGCCTCGGCCACCCGCTCCACCTGCTTCTCGTGGCGACGCCGGTACGCGATCAGGTCCGCGATGGTGATGAGGGCCAGCCCGTGGGCGGCGGCGAACTCCGCCAGCTCGTCGCGGCGCGCCATCTGGCCGACGTGCCACCTGGACACCACCTCGCACAGCACGCCGGCCGGTCGCAGGCCGGCCAGGCGGGCCAGGTCCACGGCGGCCTCGGTGTGCCCGGGCCGGCGCAGCACCCCGCCGTCGCGGGCGCGCAGCGGCACGACGTGGCCCGGCCGGGTGAAGTCCGCGGGGGTCGCCGCCGGGTCGGCCAGCAGGCGGATGGTGCGCGCCCGGTCGGCGGCGGAGATGCCGGTGGTGACGCCGTGGCGGGCGTCCACCGTGACCGTGTACGCCGTGCCGCGCGGGTCCTGGTTGGTGTGGTACATCGGCGGCAGGTCGAGCCGGTCGCAGTCGGCCGCGGTCAGCGGGGCGCAGACGTACCCGGACGTGTGCCGGATGGTGAAGTCCAGCAGCTCGGTGGTGGCGTGCTGGGCGGCGAAGATCAGGTCGCCCTCGTTCTCGCGGTCCTCGTCGTCCACGACGACCACCGGACGCCCGGCGGCGATGTCCTCCAGGGCGCGTTCGATCGGGGCGAACCTCATCGCCGGACCTCCTGTCCGGTCGGCCGCTCCCCCGACCCGGCCAGCAGCCGCTCCACGTACTTCGCGAGCACGTCCACCTCCAGGTTGACCGGGTCGCCGACCTGTCGCCGGCCCAGCGTGGTGGCGGCCAGCGTGGTCGGGATGAGGCTCACCTCGAACCAGCCGTCGGCCACCGCCACCACGGTCAGGGAGACCCCGTCGACGGTGATCGACCCCTTCTCCACGACGTACCGCTCCAGGCCGGCGGGCAGCTCCACCCGCAGGTCCTCGGAGGAGGGACCGGGCCGACGCTCCCGCACCGTGCCGACGCCGTCCACGTGCCCCTGCACCAGGTGGCCGCCGAGACGGCTGGACAGGGTCAGCGCCCGCTCCAGGTTGACCGCCTCCCCGGGCCGGAGCCGGCCGAGCGTGCTGCGCCGCAGCGTCTCCCGCATGACGTCGGCGGTGAACGTGTCGCCGTCGACGGCCACGGCGGTCAGGCACACGCCGTTGACGGCGATCGAGTCGCCCGGCCGGGTGTCCGAGGTGACCCGCGGGCCCCGGATCGTCACCTCGGCGCCCTCGTCACCGGGGCGCACCGCCACCACGGTGCCCAGCTCCTCCACGATCCCGGTGAACACGGCTCAGCCCTCCACCTTGCGGGGCAGCGCGGTGAACCGCAGGTCCGGCCCGATCCGGGTGACGTCGATGATCTCCAGCTCGATCGCCTCGGAGATGGTGGTGATGCCGGTGCCGACCAGCGCGTTCGGCCCGGCGCCGAGCATCTTCGGCGCCAGGTAGCCCACCACCCGGTCGACCAGCCCGGCGGCGAGGAAGGCACCGGCCAGGCGCGGCCCGCCCTCCAGCAGCGCCGCCCGCACGTCGCGCTCGTACAGCCGCTTGAGCAGGGCGTTGAGGTCGACCTGGTCGTTGGGACCGCCACCGAACTCGGCGGCGGTGGCGATCCAGGTGGGTGCCGAGCCGTCGCGTACCCGGGCGTCGGGGGGTGTCCGCCCGGCGGAGTCGACGACCACACGCAACGGCTGCTTGATGGCGAGGCTGCCGTCGCGCAGGTTGCGGGCGGTCAGCTGCGGGTTGTCCGCCAGCACCGTGCCCACGCCCACGATGACCGCGTCGACGGTGCAGCGGTGGGCGTGCACGTCCATGCGCGCCGCCTCGGAGGTGATCCACATGCTGCTGCCGTCGGCGGCGGCCGAGCGCCCGTCGAGGGTGGCGGCGTACTTCCAGATCACGTACGGGCGGCCGCGTCGGACCGCGGTCAGCCAGAAGATGTTGCCGGCCTCCACCTCGGCCTGGCGGACCCCGACCTCGACGTCGATCCCGGCCGCCCGCAGCCGCTGCTCGCCGCCGCCGGCCTGCGGGTGCGGGTCCTTGACGCCGATCACCACCCGCTTCACGCCGGCGCGGATGAGCGCCTCGGTGCAGGGGCCGGTCGCGCCGTGGTGGTTGCACGGCTCGAGGGTCACCACCACCGTGCCGCCACGCGCCCGCTCACCGGCCTGGGCCAGCGCCACGATCTCCGCGTGCGGGCCGCCCGCGTACGCGTGGAAGCCCTCTCCGACGACCGCACCGTCGGCGTCGAGGATCACGCAGCCGACCACCGGGTTGGGGCTGGTGGTGCCCAGTCCCCGGGCCGCCAGCTCGACGGCGCGGCCCATCGCGGCCAACTCGGCCTGTGTCGCCATCCCCTCCCCTTCTCACGAGCGCCGCCGGCTCGGCGGGCCACGGGGCAGGGTGCGGCGACAGCCGCCCCACGGCGGCACGGACGTGTGCCGCCACCTGCGCCGCCTCCCATCCGGACTGTCTGGTCGCGGAGGGCGGGCGTCGGGCCCGCCGCCACGGCCAACCGTCGGCCCTGGATTCTCACCAGGTCCACCGGTGACTGGATGCCACCGGGTCGCGGGCTGCCCGTCGTGGGACGGGTTCACCGCCGGTTCGGAATTTCACCGAGTCCCGCCAGCGCATGGTGGGTCCGCTCACAGTCTTCCACGTCGGTGCGGCACCTCGGCAACCGTGGGGCCAATGTCACAACCGGCTCCGCCCCCACGGTGGTGTCCACCGGCGACGCCGCGACCGCCGACCCGACCGGGCTCACGGAGAGCGACGGCGGTCGTACGCGACGAACGACCCGGGCTGGCGCTTGGCGACCTGCTTCATCTCGTTGGCCACGGCCACCACCTCCCGCGGGTCGGTGTACTTGCGCCGCGTGGACAGGGCCACCCCGACGGAGATGGTCACGAGGTTGGGACGCTGGATGTTGCCCCGCCGGTCGACCAGCTCCAGGTACCCCCGCTCGGCGTCGACCGGGTCGTACAGCGCCTCGGAGCCCTGCTCGAACTCCTCCACCGCCTGCTGGGTGATGGCGCGCACCTGCCCGGGCGCGCACACCAGCACGAAGTCGTCGCCCCCGATGTGGCCCAGGAACGCCTTCGGCCCGCCGGCCTTGCCGATGGAGCGCTGCAGGCAGTTGGCGAGCATGGTGATGAACTTGTCGCCCCGCTCGAACCCGTACGCGTCGTTGACGCTCTTGAACCGGTCGATGTCGAACACGCAGACCGCGTACTCCTCGCCACCGCGGACCCGGTTGGCGATCTCGCGCAGGATCCGGGTGTTGCCGGGCAGCCCGGTCAGCGGGGAGACCTCCCGGTACTCCCGGTTGCGACGCAGGGTGGCCAGCACCCTGGCCACCAGCTCCCCGGCGTCGAACGGCTTGGCCACGCAGTCGTCCGCGCCCGCGGCCAGCGCCGCCAGCCGGACGCTGGACAGGTCGGCGGCGGTCAGCACGATGACCGGCAGCGCGGCGGTCATCGGATCGGCCCGCAGCTGACGGGTCAGCTCCAGCCCGTCGCCGTCGGACAGCGCGGCGCTGACGAGGACGAGGTCCGGCTTGGTGTGGGACACCGCGTCGGCGGCCCGCGACGCCTCGGGGACGAGGATGACGTCCAGGCCGTGGCAGCGGAGGTTCCGTTCCACGAACCGGGCCAGCTCGACGTCGTCGTCGACCACGACGACCAGGTCGGCCGCCCGCGTCGCCGGGACCGGCGCCGCCTCCGGGGGGGTACGCGGCGCCGTCTCCGGGGAGGTACGCGGCGTCGGTGTTGCCGGGGGGGCGGTCACCGCGTCATCGTAACCAGACGGCGACCCTACGTTGAGGCGGAGGCGGGGGTGGCGGCGGTGGCGAGCTCCCGCAGGCGCCGCACCGCCGCGGCCGGGTCGTCGGTGCCGAAGACGGCGGTGCCCGCGACGAAGGCGTCGGCACCGGCCCGGGCGGCGGCCTCGATGGTGTCCTCCCCGATCCCGCCGTCGACCTGCAGGCGCAGCCGCAGGTGTCCCGAGGCCCGGTGCCGCCGGGCGACGCGCACCTTCTCCAGCATCTCCTCGATGAAGGGCTGCCCACCGAAGCCGGCCTTGACCGTCATGATCAGCAACAGGTCGAAGTGCGGCAGCAGCTCCAGGTACGGCTCCACGGGGGTGTCCCGGTCGATCGCCAGGCCGGCCTGTGCCCCGGCCGCCCGCAGGTCGCGGGCGAGCGCCACCGGGTCGTCGCAGGCCTCGGCGTGGAAGGAGACGCTGTACGCCCCCGCCTCGGCGTAGCCGACCGCCCACCGGGCGGGGTCGGTGATCATGAGGTGGCAGTCCAGCGGCAGGGTCGTGGCCCGGCGCAGGCAGCGGACCACCGGCAGGCCGATGGTGAGGTTCGGGACGAAGTGGTTGTCCATGACGTCCACGTGCAGCCAGTCGGCCACACCTTCCACGGCTTTCGCCTCGTCCGCCAGCCGGGCGAAGTCGGCGGCGAGGATGCTGGGCGCGATCACCGGCGGGTTCACCGCGCCAGTCTACGAACGGCGAGGACCGCGTCGGAGCGCGGCCGGGTGGTCCGCCGGGCGCACACGATGGTCGGGTGACCCGTCAGGTGCACACGACGAAGCCCGGGTGCCTGGCGACGGTGGACGAACCGTGCCGCCGAACGTGGTCGCGCACGATCCGGTCCCCCTCCCCCAGGAACTCCCGCCACGGCGTGCCCGTCGGCAGGCCGACGAGCCGCGGGCCGGTCGGCCC
>VSBZ01000163.1:0-8119 GCA_047459215.1 Micromonosporaceae bacterium
CAGCGGCAGCGGGCGCTCGAGACGCTGATCGCCGACGGCCTGGTCTGCCAGGCCGCCGGCGATCAGTACGTCCTGCCCGGGGCGGTCACCCCGGCCGCGGTCACTCCTTGACCTCGGCGGTGTCACCCACCTCGGTCATGTCGAGCTCCGCCGCCAGCAGCGGTGAGACCCGGGCCTCCTCCGACTCCCGCGGCTTCGGCCGACCGGTGAAGGTCAGCTTCGCGTTCTCCGGGTCGGAGGGGTCGCCCTCGCAGTCGACCAGGACCACCTGTCCGGGCCGCAGGTCGTTGAAGAGGATGCGCTCCGACAGGGCGTCCTCGATCTCCCGCTGGATGGTCCGCCGCAGCGGACGGGCCCCCATGACCGGGTCCCAACCCTTGCGGGCCAGGAACCGCTTGGCCTTCTCGGTGAGCTCCAGGCCCATGTCGCGGTTGCGGAGCTGCTCCTCGATCCGGGCCACCATCATGTCCACGATCCGCAGGATGTTCTCCTCGGTGAGCTGGTGGAACACGATGACGTCGTCGATCCGGTTGAGGAACTCCGGGCGGAAGGACTGCTTGAGCTCGTCGTTGACCTTCTGCTTCATCCGCTCGTAGTTGCTCTCGCTGTCCTCCGAGGCCTGGAAGCCCAGCGACACCGCCTTGGCCACGTCCCGGGTACCCAGGTTGGTGGTCAGGATGATCACCGTGTTCTTGAAGTCCACGATGCGGCCCTGACCGTCGGTGAGCCGGCCGTCCTCCAGGATCTGCAGCAGCGTGTTGAACACGTCCGGGTGGGCCTTCTCGATCTCGTCGAAGAGCACCACCGAGAACGGACGCCGCCGGACCTTCTCGGTCAGCTGGCCACCCTCGTCGTACCCGACGTACCCCGGCGGAGCACCGACCAGCCGCGACACGGTGTAGCGGTCGTGGAACTCGCTCATGTCCAGCTGGATCAGCGCGTCCTCGGTGCCGAACAGGAACTCCGCCAGCGCCCGGCACAGCTCGGTCTTCCCGACCCCCGACGGACCGGCGAAGATGAACGAGCCCGCCGGCCGCTTCGGGTCCTTCAGACCGGCCCGGGTCCGCCGGATCGCCTGGGAGACCGCCCGGATCGCCTCGTCCTGACCGGCGATGCGCTTGTGCAGCTCCTCCTCCATGCGCAGGAGCCGGGTCGTCTCCTCCTCGGTGAGCTTGTACACCGGGATGCCGGTCCAGTTGGCCAGCACCTCCGCGATCTGCTCGTCGTCGACCTCGCTGACGACGTCCAGATCGCCGGCCTTCCACTCCTTCTCGCGCTGGGCGCGCTTGGCCATCAGCTGCTTCTCCTGGTCACGCAGCTGCGCGGCGCGCTCGAAGTCCTGCGCGTCGATGGCCATCTCCTTCTCGCGGCGCACCTTCGCGATCTTCTCGTCGAACTCGCGCAGGTCCGGCGGCGCGGTCATGCGGCGGATCCGCATCCGGGCGCCCGCCTCGTCGATCAGGTCGATGGCCTTGTCGGGCAGGTACCGGTCGGAGATGTACCGGTCGGCGAGGCTCGCCGCCGTCACCAGCGCGGAGTCGGTGATCGAGACCCGGTGGTGCGCCTCGTACCGGTCGCGCAGCCCCTTGAGGATCTCGATGCTGTGGGCCAGCGACGGCTCGTTGACCTGGATCGGCTGGAACCGCCGCTCCAGCGCGGCGTCCTTCTCCAGGTACTTGCGGTACTCGTCGAGCGTGGTGGCGCCGATGGTCTGCAGCTCGCCCCTGGCCAGCATCGGCTTGAGGATCGACGCCGCGTCGATGGCACCCTCGGCGGCACCCGCACCCACCAGGGTGTGGATCTCGTCGATGAACAGGATGATGTCGCCGCGGGTGCGGATCTCCTTGAGCACCTTCTTCAGGCGCTCCTCGAAGTCACCGCGGTAGCGGGACCCCGCCACCAGGGCGCCCAGGTCGAGCGTGTAGAGGTGCTTGTCCTTGAGCGTCTCGGGCACCTCGCCCTTGACGATCTTCTGGGCCAGCCCCTCCACCACGGCGGTCTTGCCGACGCCGGGCTCCCCGATGAGGACGGGGTTGTTCTTGGTCCGGCGGGACAGCACCTGCATGACCCGCTCGATCTCCTTCTCCCGACCGATCACCGGGTCGAGCTTGCCCTCGCGGGCGGCCTGGGTCAGGTTGCGGCCGAACTGGTCCAGCACCAGCGACGTGGCCGGCGCGGACTCGCCGCTGCCGCCGGCACCCGCCGCCGCCGGCTCCTTGCCCTGCTGGTAGCCGGAGAGCAGCTGGATCACCTGCTGGCGGACCCGGTTGAGGTCGGCGCCCAGCTTGACCAGCACCTGGGCGGCCACGCCCTCGCCCTCGCGGATCAGCCCCAGCAGGATGTGCTCGGTGCCGATGTAGTTGTGGCCCAGCTGCAGCGCCTCCCGCAGCGACAGCTCCAGCACCTTCTTGGCGCGGGGCGTGAACGGGATGTGGCCACTGGGTGCCTGCTGGCCCTGACCGATGATCTCCTCGACCTGCTGCCGCACGCCCTCGAGGGAGATGCCCAGGCTCTCCAGGGCCTTGGCAGCCACACCCTCACCCTCGTGGATGAGGCCGAGCAGGATGTGCTCCGTGCCGATGTAGTTGTGGTTGAGCATCCTGGCCTCTTCCTGGGCCAGGACGACAACCCGCCGTGCTCGGTCGGTGAACCGCTCGAACATCCCTCGTGCTCCTCACCTGCGTGCGGGAACCACAGCGCCGCCGATGTGACCACCAGCTACCGCCTGGCAGGGGGTACCCGCTTCGCTGTGTCACCAGTCCCTTTACTCTATCGCCGAAACCCGACCCTGCCGCGGGCCGCCGACGGCGGGCCCCGTGGCTCCGATACCCGCCCAGCCGGGTACGAACTGGGCGGATCACCCCGGGATCCCGACGTCAGAGCAACGCTCCCACTACGCCGTGGGTTCCCGGATCCCCGGTAGTACGCGCAGAGCGAACGTCGTCCCTGCCGCACAGGGGCCGCGGCCGGGGGGCAGCGACCATACCTGCCAACACCCCAGTGCATGGGGGTATTCCGGGGTATCAGGGTGTTCCGGGCAAACTATCACGGCGTCGCGCGGGCCGCGGCTCCGGGGCGCCTCGCGGCGCGGTGACCCCGTTGGTACGGCGATCCGGCGCGGCCGGGAGCGCCCGGGATGCCGGCCGGGCCCGGCCCGGACCTGCCGGGTCGCGTCGGCCACCGACCAGCCGCTGCGGCACCCGGGCGGGCGGGAGCGCCGCGCGCCCGCGCACGTGGTCCGCGGGGCGACCCGGACCAGGCGGACGTCGAACCGCTTCACGCGGGTTCCGGACGAGCAACGAGCGACCCCGAGGGCGCACCGCCCCGGCGGCGGAGGCCGGCGGCCCGCCCGACGCGGCGCACCGCCGTCGGGCGGCACGTTCAGGCGGACGGCGTCACCGCGGTCGACGACGTCGTGGCGGACCGGCCGACGTCATGGGCGCCGGTTGACGAGGCTCGGGAGGACGGCTCGCCGCGCGGCCGCCCCCGGCGACAGCGGCCGGGAGGTCAGGCGGCAGACCGGGCGGAAGGGCGTGACCTGGCACACGGCCGGCGGAGGGGCGGCTGGCGACCGGGCCGGCGGCGGGAACCGGTCGACCGGGTGAACCGGGGGCGGTAGCCGGTCCGCGAACCGGCTACCGCCCTCCGGCGGCACGGTACGCCTCGACGATCTCCTTGCTGATCCGACCCCGGTCGGAGACCTTGAGGTTGCGGCTGCGTGCCCACTCCCGGATCCGGCGGTTCTCCTCGCGGCTCGGCGGCTGCACGCGCCCACGCCGGGTGGTGGCGCGCCCGCCGGCGCGGTTGATCCGCTTGCCCGCGGCGATGTACGGCTGCAGCAGGTCGCGGAGCTTGGCCGCGTTCTTGGCGGACAGGTCTATCTCGTACTGCACGCCGTCGAGGCCGAATCTCACCGTCTCGTCGGCCTCGCTCTGATCGAGGTCGTCGATCAGTCTGGTAATGGTCTGCCTCGCCATCGACCGAATTCCTTCCCGGCACTCGTGGTGTGAGTCAACCGCGATCCGGTCACACACTCTACACCGTATTGATTGGATGCCACGAGTGGACCGCCACGGTTTCGGATCGATTCTCAGAGGGCAAAGACGCCGCCGCGGCAAACCCATTCGCATTACCCATTTGCGGGTACCGCGAGCGTATTTCGCAATGCGCGTCCCGGCACCGCCCGCGGACGTACCCGGCCGGCACGCCCGCACCCTCCTGCCGTCCCACGTGGCCACGTGGTCCGGCACGCCGGCGGCGGTGTCGGACCAGCCGCCCGCGTCCGGCGTGCCGCCGGGGAATTTGTTGGACGCGGGACGAGCGGTCCGCGCACCGCGCCGGCACCCGAACCGAAGAACCTCGGTCGCCGAACGCGCAGCGTCGTCTCCACCGCTATGCCGGAAGCCACCGCGCCACAGGCCACGCGGGTGACCGACACGTGGTCACGTCCCGCACGGAATCGCGCACACCACGTACCAGAAACGCGGCGATAATCCGCAGGATAGGCGGCCAGAAAGCGCCGGGTACGTATCGCGGTCAGCCCGGAACGTTGCGAGCGAAGATCATCTGCAGACCCAACAGGGTCAGCATCGGCTCGTGGTGGGTGACCGTGGTGCACTCGCTGAGCACCACCGGGGCCAGCCCGCCGGTGGCCACCACCGCCGTCACCGGACCGATCTCCTCGATGATGGCCCGGACCACCGCGTCCACCTGGCCGGCGAAGCCGTACACCACGCCCGCCTGCAGGCACTCGACGGTGTTCTTGCCCACGACCCGGGGCGGCCGGACCAGCTCCACCTTGCGCAGCTGGGCGGCCCGGGCGGCGAGCGCCTCCACCGAGATCTCGATGCCGGGCGCGATCACGCCCCCGAGAAACTCCCCCTTGGCGGAGACCACATCGAAGTTGGTGGAGGTGCCGAAGTCCACCACGATCGACGGGCCACCGTAGAGGGTGTACGAGGCCAGGGTGTTGACGACGCGGTCGGTCCCCACTTCCTTCGGGTTGTCGATCGCCAGCTTGACCCCGGTGCGGACCCCGGGCTCGACGATGACCGTGGGCACGTCGCGGTAGTAGCGCGCCAGCATGGACCGCAACGAGCGGAGGGCCGCCGGCACCGTGGAGCACGCCGCCACCCCGGTGATCTCCACCGGGTCGGAGGCCAGCAGGCCACGGAACAGCAGCCCCAGCTCGTCCCCGGTGGCGCGGGCGTCGGTCTTCACCCGCCACGAGTGCCGGATGCGGTCCCCCTCGAAGGTGGCCAGCACCGTGTTGGTGTTACCGATGTCGATGCACAGCAGCATCGTGTCACCGCCCGGGGGAGCCGGTCGCGGCCACGGGAACGGTCGCGGTGCCGGCCGTCGGCCGCAGGTCCATCGCGATGTCGAGGATCGGCGCCGAGTGGGTCAGGGCACCCACCGAGAGGTAGTCGACGCCGGTGGCCGCGTACTCGCGGGCGTTCTGGAGGGTGACGGACCCGGTCGCCTCCAGCTCGGCCCGTCCCCCCACGGCCCGGACCACCTCCCGCAGCAGCTGCGGGGTCATGTTGTCGCACAGCAGGAAGGTCGCGCCCGCCTCCACCGCGGCGACGGCCTCGTCGACGTCGCGGACCTCCACCTGGATCTCCAGGTCCGGGTACGCCTGCCTCACCTTGTCGAACGCGGCCGCCACTCCGCCGGCGGCCAGCACGTGGTTGTCCTTGACCATCGCGACGTCGTACAGCCCCATCCGCTTGTTCTGCCCGCCGCCGACGCGGACCGCGTACTTCTCCAGCGCCCGCAGGCCCGGCGTGGTCTTGCGCGTGTCGAGGATGCGGACGCCGGTGCCCTCGACCGCCCGCACGAACGCCCTGGTCAGGGTGGCCACGCCGGACAGTCGGCACAGGAGGTTGAGGGCGGTGCGCTCGGCCGTCAGCAGCGCGCGCACGGGCCCCGCAACGGTCGCCACCACGTCGCCGCGGGCCACCGCGGCACCCTCCGGGCTGCGGGCCTCGACCCTGACCGCCGGGTCGACCCGCTGGAACACCACCGCCGCCACGGGCAGGCCGGCGAGCACGCCGTCGGCGCGGGCGACCACGTCCGCGGTCCCGGTCAGGTCCGGTGGCACCGTCGCCAGGGTCGTGACGTCCCGACCCGCCGGCCCGAGGTCCTCGCGGAGTGCGGTGTCGACGACGGCCGCCACCGCCTCCGGGTCCAGGCCACCCGCCTGCAGCTCGCGCGCGGTTGTCGGGTTCACATCGGCTCCCAGGTCAGACGGTACCGGCCATCGGGGGTGAGAACGCCGACCAGGTGGCCACGCCACCGTTCCTCCGGCCGCGGAAAGTCGTCACGCCAGTGGCCACCGCGGGTCTCGGTACGAGCGTACGCGGCGGCGGTGACCGCGGTCGCGACGGTCAGAAGGTTGGCCAGCTCCCAGGCACCGGTGCCGGCCGTGCCGGCGTACGCGGCCGCCTCCGTCAGCGCCCGGGCCGTCTCCGCCAGCGCCGGCCCGTTCCGGGCCACGCCGGCGCCCCGGGTCATCGCCTGCTGGAGCAGGCTGCGGCCCGCCTCCGGAGCCGCGGGATCCCCGCCGGCCGGCCGGCCCGCACCGTCCCGGCCGGCGGGAACGCCGCCGTCCATCGTCACCTCCGGCGGGCCGGGCGGCAGCTCACGGGCGATGTGGTGGGCGATCCTGCGGGCGAACACCAGCGCCTCGAGCAGCGAGTTGGACGCCAGCCGGTTGGCGCCGTGGACGCCCGTGCACGCCACCTCCCCGCACGCGTAGAGGCCCGGCACGCTCGTCCGCCCGTCCAGGTCGGTGCGCACCCCGCCGCTGATGAAGTGGGCGGCGGGGGCGACCGGGATGGGCTGCTCGGCCGGGTCGATGCCGGCCGCGCGGCAGGCGGCCACGATGGTGGGGAAGCGGGTGGTGAGGAACTCCCGTCCCAGGTGGCGGGCGTCCAGGTAGACGTGGTCGATGCCCCAGGTGCGCATCACCTGGTGGGCGGCGCGCGCCACGACGTCCCGCGGCGCCAGCTCGGCCAGCTCGTGGACCCCGGTCATGAACCGCTGGCCGTCGGGGTCGACGAGGTACGCGCCCTCGCCGCGGAGGGCCTCGGAGACCAGCGGCAGCTGCCCCGATCCCGGGCCCCGGCCCGCCAGGTGCAGCGAGGTCGGGTGGAACTGGACGAACTCCAGGTCGGCCAGCTCCGCGCCGGCGCGCAGGCCCAGCGCCATGCCGTCGCCCGTGGCCACCGCCGGGTTGGTCGTGGACGAGTAGATCTGCCCCGACCCGCCGGTGGCCAGCACCACCGCACGGGCCACCACCGCACCGACCCCGTCGGGGGTGCCCTCGCCCAGCACGTGCAGGGTCACGCCTCCCACCCGGCCGGCGGAGTCGGTCAGCAGGTCGACCACCATCGCGTGCTCCATCAGCCGGATCCAGGGGTCCCGCCGGACCGCGGCGTGCAACGCCCGCTGCACCTCGGCGCCGGTGGCGTCGCCGCCGGCGTGGGCGATCCGGCGGGCACGGTGACCGCCCTCGCGGGTGAGCATGAGCGTGCCGTCGGGGTGGCGGTCGAACCGCACCCCGGTGCGGATCAGCTCGCGGACCCGGTCCGGCCCCTCCGCGACGAGCACCGCCACGGCGGCCGGGTCGCACAGCCCGGCGCCGGCCGCGAGCGTGTCGGCCGCGTGCGCGGCCGGGGTGTCCAGCGGGTCGAGCGCGGCGGCGATCCCGCCCTGCGCCCACCGGGTGGAGCCGTCGTCCACGGTCTCCTTGGTGACCACGCACACGTGCAGGCCGGCCTCCCGCAGGTGGAGGGCGGTGGTCAGGCCGGCGATTCCGGAACCCACGACCACCACGTCGGTGGTCTCCACCCAGCCCGGTGCCGGTGCGGGCAGCCGCGTCGGCAGCACGGGAAGACCGGCGGGCGTCTCAACGGCGCCGATGGTGACGACGGCCACCTGAACAGTCAACTAGGCCGCCGCGACCTACGGGGAGGCGGGGTGCCGGCGGGTAGGACCGGTCACACCGGACGGCGCGTCGACCCAGGTCCCGCACGGGACGGGGCGTCCGGCCGCCCCGTCGAGCACCGGGGGTGCCGGTCCCGTGGCGGCAGCCGGCCCGGGGCGGGCGGGGCCC